>JAZKEE010000070.1:0-17091 GCA_040387235.1 Pseudomonadota bacterium | reverse complement strand
CAGATCGACGTGCAGCTCAAGCGGCGCTACGACCTGATCCCCAACCTGATCGAGGTGGCCCGCGGCTACATGGCGCATGAGGCCTCCACGCTCGAGGCCGTGGTCAAGGCGCGCGGCAATGCGCAGACCGCCGCCACCGCAGCCCGTGCAGCGCCGGCCAGTGCCAGCGCGCTGGGCGCCCTGGCCACGGCGGAGGGCGTGCTCGGCGGCAGCCTGGGCCGGCTGATGGCGCTGGCCGAGGCGTATCCCGACCTCAAGGCCGATGCCTCCATGAAATCGCTGAGCGAGGAGCTCACCAGCACCGAGAACCGCCTGGGTTTCGCGCGCCAGGCCTACAACGACCAGGTGCTGGAGTTCAACGACAAGGCCCAGCAGTTTCCTGACCTGATCGTGGCGCGCCTGCTGGGCTTTGTGAGCTCGCCGATGCTCGAATCCACGCAAAGCGCAGAAGAACGCACCGCACCCAAAGTGCAGTTCTGAGCAGCCCGCGTCACCGCGAGGGACTGCTTCCATGAAATTCTGGAACCATCAGGAAAACGCGCGCAGCGAGACGCGCCGCCTGCTGCTGGGCTTTGCCATTGCCGTGGCACTGCTGGTGGCAGCTGTGCACGGGGCGCTGTCGGTGGCCTGGCTGCTGATGGCGGCCGTGCTGCCCGGCAACCTGCCCTACCCTGCCGGCTTTCTGGCCGTCAACGTGGGCGTGTCGCTCATGCTGGTGCTGGGCGGCTGGTGGGTGGAGACGTCGAACCTGCGCGCAGGCGGCGTGAAGCTGGCCACGCGCGCCGGTGCGCGCGAGCTGCGGCCTTCGATCTCGCATGCCGAGCAGCGCCTGGCCAACATCGTCGACGAGCTGTGCATTGCCGCCAACATGCGCCGCCCGCAGGTGATGGTGGTGCCGCGCGTCGACGCGATCAACGCCTTTGCCGCCGGCTGGGACGACAAGGACGCGGTGGTCGCCGTGACGCAGGGTGCGCTCGACTACCTCAACCGCGATGAGATGCAGGGCCTGGTGGCCCATGAGCTGAGCCACCTGCACGAAGGTGACACGCGCCTGAAGATGCAGTTGGCCGGCATGGTCTACGGGCTGGAGCTGGTCTACAACTTTGGCGACACGCTGCGCGAGCGGCGCGGCCTGGCGTGGTGGTTCGGCTCGGCCATCATGCTGGCGGGCTTTGCCGGCTGGCTCACGGGGCGCATGCTCAAGGCCGCCGTCTCGCGCCAGCGCGAGTACCTGGCCGATGCCCGCGCCGTGCAATGGACGCGCAGCAAGGAGGGCCTGGGC
This sequence comes from Pseudomonadota bacterium, assembly GCA_040387235.1. Lineage (GTDB taxonomy): Bacteria > Pseudomonadota > Gammaproteobacteria > Burkholderiales > Burkholderiaceae_C > Acidovorax. Next base: position 15,809 of record JAZKEE010000070.1, on the reverse strand, counting down.
GGCGTGCTGCGCAAGGTGATGGGCCAGCGCCGCGACACGCCCGCGGGCTACGCCCAGGACCACCGCCACACCGGCCTGGCCCTGCCCTCGGTGCAGCACATGCTGCTGGTGGACGTGGAAGGCGGCGGCCGGCTGGAACGCCGGCTCGACACCCACCCCACGCTCGAAGACCGGGTGCGGCGCGTGTATGGGCGGCCCATGCAGCCCCTGGCGGTGTCGCCGGTGCCTGTGGAGCCGGAGCCCGCACGCCGCAACGGCGCAACCCTGGCACCGGGCGCCGTGACCATCGCCTCGCTGGTCGACCCGTTCGCACGGTTCATCTGAAGCACCCCCTGAGTCGCTTCGCGCCTTCACCCCTTTCTCGCCTCGCCGCGCGATGCGGGAGGGGGACGCCTCCCAGTGCACGCCAGTGAAAAGCAGCCTTCGCTGCGGGGCGGCCCTTGCCCTGGGGCACTGGCTTGGGCCGCGCCGGTTTATGGGTTGCGGGTGGCGTGCCGCGCCTTCAGCAAGAGGGCATGAACTCACTGTCCCGCGCCATTCATCGAAACTGTTGATGCTCAGCACGCCAAACTATCGTTTTTCATTGTGAGAGAGTTTGCCTACAGTTTGACCGTCGTCAACCAACAGGCAAATTTCTCCCCATGACCTCCACGATCACCCCTGAGGCATCCCACCTCACCTCCCCCATCCCCTTTCACCTCGCGTTCCCCGTGCGCGACATTGCCGAGGCCCGCGCCTTCTATGGCGAGCTGCTGGGCTGCCCCGAGGGGCGCAGCGCCGACGCCTGGGTGGACTTCAATTTCTTTGGCCACCAGATCGTGGCCCACCTGGCGCCCGAGGAATGCGGGCACGGCAGCCACAGTGCGGTGGATGGCCACGCGGTGCCGGTGCGCCACTTTGGCGCCGTGGTGCCCATGGACCTGTGGCAGGCCATGGCGGACAAGCTGGTGGCGCGCGGCACGGCCTTCGTCATCGAGCCTTACATCCGCTTCAAGGGCGAGCCGGGCGAGCAGGCCACCATGTTCTTCCTGGACCCATCGGGCAACGCGGTGGAGATGAAGTCGTTCACGGACCTCGGTTCGCTGTTCGCCAAATAGGGGGCTGCCATGCAACTCCCACGCATTCACGCGCTGGCGTGCGCCGCCGCACTGTCGCTTTCCCTGGGCAGCGCCTGGGCACAGGTCGATACGCTCAAGGCGATCAGGGACAGCGGCAAACTCGTCATGGGCGTGCGCGATGCCTCGGGTGCCATGTCGTTCACGCTCGGGCCGGGCCAGTACACGGGCTTCCATGTGGACGTCTGCAATCGCATCGTGCCCGACATCAAGGCCGCAGCCCGGCTGGACAAGCTGGAGGTGGTGTACCAGCTGGTAACCCCGCAGAACAGGATTTCACTGGTGCGCAATGGCACCGTGCACCTGGAGTGCGGCACCACCACCAACAACGCCGCGCGCCAGCAGGAGGTGGCGTTTGCCCCCACGCTGTTCGTCGAAGGCGTGCGCATAGCCGTGAAGGCATCGTCCCCGGTGGAAGGCGTTGCCCAGTTGAGCGGCAAGACCGTGGCGGCCACGGCCGGCAGTACCGCCGTGCAGGCGGTCCGCAAGATGGGGCGCGAGGCCTCCGGCCAGATGACGGAGGTGCTGGGCAAGGACAACAGCGAGGGCTTTCTGCTGCTGGAGACGGGGCGTGCCGACGCCTTCGTGGCGGACGGCCAGATTCTGGCCACCCTGATCTCGCGCAGCCGTGACCCCGCGCAGTACAGGATCCTGGAGCCGGTGCTCAGCGTGGAGCCGCTGGCCATCATGGTGCCCAAGGACCCCGCCTTCAAGGCGGTGGTGGACCAGAGCGTGGCATCTCTCGCCAAAAGCGGCGAGGTCGCGCGCCTCTACGACAAGTGGTTCATGCAGCCCATACCGCCCCAGGGCATCAGGGTGGGGCTGCCCGCCAATGCCCAGACCAGGGCAGCCTGGGCCAGCCCCAGCGACAAGCCCATGGAAGACTACGGACCGCGCTGACGCGCAGCAAAAGCAGCTCGCGCTGCAGTTCCAGAAGCCGCTGCATTCGTCAGCGCCTGGGCCTTGGGCCGGGCGCTGGTGCCGCCACCTCGGCGGCCTGCCTCAGGCATTGAGCGAAGAGCGCCACGGCGGGCGGGCTGGCGCGCGGCCTGCGCTGCAGCAGGCCGATCTCGCGGTAGAAAGTGTTCTCGCCCAGGGTCAGCACGCGCACGCCGGGCAGCAGCGGTAGGTGCGCCTCCACCAGCGGCACCAGGGCCACGCCCACACCCAGCGCCACCAGGTGGATGAGCGCGGGTATCTCGTCCACCTCCACCGCATCGCGTACGGCAAGGCCCTCACGGCGCAGAAAGCGCTCCACCATGCGCCCGCCAAAGGAAGTACGTTCATAACGCAGGAACGGGTGCTCCTGCAACAGCGCACGCCAGTCACGGCCTTTCAGGTCCGCCGGCACCAGCAGCACGAAGGCCTCGTGCGCCAGCGGCTGCCAGGTGAGTTCGGGCAGCATGCCGAAGGGCGGGCGGATGATGACGGCCGCATCGATCTTGCCGGCATCGAGCTGGTCCATGAGCCCCATCGACACCCCTGGCGTGACGTGCACCCGCAACTGCGGATGGACGCTGCGCAAGGCCGCGACCGCCCGGGCCAGCAGCGTGGGCTGCACCGACGCGATGGCACCGATGCGCAGCAGCCCCGCCGCGGCGGCCTCGCTGGGCAGGTCGGCCAGCCGGGCATACAGCGCCTGGATCTCCTCAGCGCGCGCCAGCGTGGCCTGGCCCGCCGCATTGAGCGTGGCCGAGCGCCCGGTGCGGTCGAACAGCGCAAAACCCAGCGATTCCTCCAGCCGCTTGATCTGGCTGCTCACGGCCGACTGGGTGAGCCCTATGCGGTCGCCCGCGGCGGCAAAGGTGCCATGGCGGCACACGGCGATGAAGGTCTTGAGTTCGCTAAGCATGGGTGACTTTGCCTGTGTTCACTCATTCAAAAAATCGATGATTGGAGCGATGGTATATCGCTGTTCATGGCCATTTCCATCCAGGCACGGTACGAGGCATTCAAGGGCACCGGCGCGGCCTGGGCGCGCTGCCCGGGCCCGTTTGCGCGGTCCCATGAATGCGCAAGGGGCCCGGGGGCCCCTTTTGCCTTTGGAAAGCGGCAGCGCGGCCGCGCCGGCGGCTACCGCAAGCCCGCCAGTATGTGTTCGAAGTCCTTGAGCGCGGCCGCTGCCGTACCCACCGGGTTGGAGCCCCCGCCGCTCACGGTGAACTCCCCCATCAGGTCGGTCACCACGTGGATCGCCTTGGTACGGCCATGCACACGCGCAAACGGGTGCCCGTCGGCATACAGGCGCAGGACCACGCTGGCACGGGTCTGGCCGTCGGCCCGGTCGATGCAGCCGACCAGCCGCGGCATCAGGCCACGCGCGCGCCAGGCGCGGACGTCCGCCGCACCCAGCTGCCCGATGCCCTCGCGCGGCATGGCCTGCACGTCGATGCCGGCACCGAAGGCCGCATTCGCCAGAATAGTGAGCTTGCAGGCCGTGTCCCAGCCGTCCACATCGAGCGAGGGGTCGGACTCGGCGATGCCCAGGCGCTGGGCCTCGGCGAGGGCGTCCTCGAAGGAACACTGCTGGTCGGCCATCTGCGAGAGGACGACGTTGGTGGTGCCGGTGAGGATGGCCTCCACCGAAAGGATCTCGCAGCCCGCGAAGTTGTACTGCAGAAGGTCGATGGTGGGCAGCGCCGACGAGGTGGCGCCGCTGATCTTGAGCTCCACGCCCTGGCGCAGTGCCTGGTTGTGCAGGCCGGCATAGTCCAGCGCCAGTGCGCCCTTGGAGATGGCCACCACATGCAGGCCCCGGTCCAGCGCCGCAGTGATGTAGCCGCGTGCCGCGCCACCGGTGCGAAAGTTGGTGGGGCTGGCCTCGAACAGCACGTCGGCCCGCACCGCGGCCATGAAGGCTTCGCCCGTGAGGCCGGGGGTGAAGCCGCCAGCGTCGGCCAGCCGCGCGGGGTCGAGCCCCTGCGCGTCGCACAGGCCTGCGGACGACCCGCACACGCCGGTGATGCGCACTTTGGTGCCAAAGCGGTCCCGGTACCGGGCCTGCCGGTCGTGCAGCAGGCGTGCTACGTGCCTGCCGATGCCGCCGAAGCCGGCGATGGCGATGTCGATGCTTTTCATGGATGCTTGTCTTTGCTGGTGGCGGCCCTCACGCCGGGGCTGTGCCGTGGATGCGCCGGGCGGCTTGCCGGCATCCGCCAGTCTAGGGAGCGCCCAGCCCAACAAAAAGCGATATTTCCCGTTGCTGAGCCTGGAGGAAATCGATGAATCACTGCATCCCCGCAGTCGCACCCGGGGCCCGGATGGACGCGCCGTGCAGGCGTCGACCGCCTGGGCCGGTCCGTGGATGCGGCCCCGGCCTACGCCATACGGCCGCAGGGTCGGCGAATATCCGGGTTTTGACAGTTCCACCATGCGGCCAAAAGCCTCGTCACGCATGCCGGGCTGGCAAGCCCCGCCCCCCGGAACGCCATTGCCAAACAGTTCACGACGTTTTCCTTGGCAAGTGCCACAATGGTGCACTACGTATTGTTACAAAAAGCATGCACCACGATCAGGACCTGTTGCAACTGCTGCCTGCAGCGGCACTGGTGGTAACGCCGGCCGGTGCCATCCTGCGGGCCAATGCGGCCGGCGTGGCCTTGCTGGAGGCCGATAGCGAGCAGGCCCTGCTGGGCCGGATCCTCGGCCATTTCGTGCACCCCATGGACAAGGCACGCTCCAGCCAGCGCATCGAGCGGGTCAAGGAGCCCGACCACGCCGGGCGGCCCAACAAGTCCTCCGAATTCCGCGTGCGCACGGACAAGGGACAGTTGCGCATGGTGCTGGTGGCCAGCGTGGCCATCGAATGGCAGGGCGAGCCGGCCCTGCTGATGTGCGGCATGGACATGACGCACCAGAGCGAGATACAGGAGCAGCTGCGCGAGAGCGAGCACAACTTCCGCCGCCTGTTCGACAACATGCAGGACGTGTACTACCGCACCAACGCACAGGGCGTGGTGCAGCACGTGGGGCCGGGGGTGCGCCGGGTGCTGGGCTACGAGCCGCACGAGATCGAAGGCCGCACCGCCGAGTCCTACTACCCGCAAAGCAAGGACCGCGACGCCTTCAAGCTGGCCATCCAGGAAAAGGGCGAGGTGGCCGACTTTCCGGGGCAGATGGTGCGGCGCGATGGCGTGGTGATCGACATCTCCATCAGCAGCCACGCGCTGTACGACCACCAGGGACAGTTCGCCGGGGTCGAGGGCATCTACCGCGACGTGACGCAGCGCAAGAACCTGGAGCGCGAGCTGCACCGCCTGGCCACCACCGACATGCTGACCGGCATGGCCAACCGCCGCGCATTTCTAGAGACCGCCGAGGCGGCCTACCAGTCCGCCCGCGAGCATGGCACGCCACTCACGCTGCTGATGCTGGACGTGGACCACTTCAAGTCCATCAACGACCGCTTTGGCCACCTGGAAGGCGACCGCGCCCTGATGGCCTTTGCCCGGGCCGTGATGGATGGCCTGCGTCCCGGCGACGCGGTGGGCCGCCTGGGCGGCGAGGAGTTCGGCGTGCTGCTGCAGGGCACCACCCTGCCCCAGGGCCACGAGGTGGCCATGCGGCTGCTCCATTGCGTGCGCACGCTGGAACTGTCGGGGACGGACGCCGACGGCAGCCACCGCTACCGCATCACTGCCAGCATGGGTCTGGGTACCCTCAGAGGCAGCGACCGCAGCCTGCGCGACCTGCTGGACCGGGCCGACCAGGCCCTCTACCAGGCCAAGCGCGAAGGCCGCGACCGGATTGCGCTGGCCAACGCCGACCTGGATACCGACTACTGACGACAGGGCAGGTGCGCAAGTGCCGATCAGAAGTCCAGCACCGCCATGCCCATGCCATAGCGCCCCTGCAGCGTTGTCGCCAGAATGCACAGGCAGAAAATCGCATACAGCAGGACAAACACCCTGTGTGTGGTCGATAGCGACGAAGAGGCGTGCACCGGTGCTAGGCGCACCGGGCCCAGCGCGGCCGCCAGAAACATGGCGGGGATGATGAAATACCGCCCCTGCAAGCCTTCGATGACACGCACGGGATAGTCGTTCCACGTCACGGCAAGCGCAAAGAAGGCCAGCAGCGCGCTGCCCAGGCCCACCACCGCCAGCGTGGCGCGGATGCCGATGTCTGATTGTTGGTAGCGCGTCCCGGCCACGGTCAGGATGGCCGCCACCACCAGTCCGCAAGCGATGGTGGCCAGGGCGAAATCGGGGATGGGTGCATCGGACCACCCCAGGTTGCCCACGAACGAGGAAGCGATCAGATGGCCCTGGAACGGATCGGCAATCGTCCGCCCCACCAGGCGCAGGAACTCGATAGGGTCGCGCAGGTAGGTGCCGATGATCTGCCCGGTGGACAGCGAGCGCACCACGCGGTGGTCCTGGGTGTTGATCAGCCCGTACAGCGTCCACCCTGCGCTGGCCGTGAGCAGCATGGCCGTGGCCGCCAGCCGCTGCCAGGTGAAGTACCGCAGCAGCAGCATCAGCGGCAGCAGCACCAGGGGGATCAGGTTGGTGCGCGAGGTGACCAGCAGGAAGATGGAGGCATAAAAGGCGAACGCCTGCCAGCGCGTGGCTTTGCCGCCGCTCTGCCACTGCAGGAAGAACAGTGACAGCACCAGAAGCGCCAGCGCGAAGCACAGCCCGTCGATGGTGGGCGAGATGGCCTGGAACAGGGCCATGGGCATCAGCACCAGGGCCTGCACCAGCAGGGAGGGCCGCGCTGTCTGCCAGGCCCAGAAAGCCAGGCCGAACACCAGCAGCGTGACCAGCATGCGGGTGAGCTGGTAGCTGTGGCCCAGCGAGAGGTCCAGCTCCCGCGACAGCTTGAGGCCCAGCGCATGCGGCAGGTAGATGAAAGGGGCATAGTACCCCGTGGCCGCCGCGTTGATGAAGACCTCTTTGTCCTGCCAGTCGTACCGGGTGGCCTCGTTCATGAGCCATGAGGGTGACAGACTGCGATCGCGGTGAGGCCCCACGATCTTCTGCATCCACTGCGAGAACTGGAAGAAATGGTTATCCACCCAGCCACCGGTCTTGCCCTTCACGTCGGGCTCCAGGCCCTTGAGCAAAGGCTGGCCATGGGCCACCATGTCGGCACGCAGCAGGTGCACGATCTCATCGGGCGACTGGAAGGCCGGAACCAGCTGCATCAGGCCGCAGGCAATCGCAAAACCCAGTGCAAACACTGCGATGCGCAGGTTCCGCAAACCGGGGTTCCCCACCCTCACAAGGTGGGGAACGGTGCGAGGCCAGCCAGAAAAGTCAGGGCGCAAAAACAAATCAGACAGTCTTCAAGGAAGGAATAGACAGCGACCATCCCAGCTGGCAAGAAGATCTTATCCACGGAGGATGGGCACTGCGGTAGCCTCAAGAGCGCAATTGCGTGTCAGGCGTGACCTACATCACCAAAGAGGCCGCTTTGTCCAGGGCGGCATGCCGCAGGAGACTGCGCATGCACCCGGGGGCCGCGGCATGATGGCAGGCACCGAGGGCTCCTGCAACGGCATTTGCATTTGGAATCATTTCTACAATACCCCATGAGCGACCCACACACCCAACAACAACGCGCCACGCCCGGCAAGGAAGAAATCGCCCTGCTCGCACCGTTCGAGCGCCTGGGGCCCGATCGCATCACCCTGGTGGCCACCGCCGCCCAGGCCGAAAAGGCCTGTGATGAGCTGGCGGCCAGCACGGTGTGGGGCTTCGACACCGAGTCCAAGCCTACCTTCGTGCAGGGCGAGGTGTCCGACGGACCGCACGTGGTGCAGCTGTCCACGCTCGACAAGGCCTGGGTGTTCCAGCTGCATGACCGCGACTGCCGCCACCTGGTGGCGCAGTTGCTGGCACGGCCCGGCACCACCAAGGCCGGCTTTGGCCTCGGGGACGACAAGAAGCGCATCGAGGCCAAGCTGGGCGTGGTGCCCGCCGGCGTGCTGGAACTCAACCACGTGTTCCGCCAGCAGGGCTACCGCAAGGACATGGGTGTGAAGGGCGCGGTGGCGGTGCTGTTCAACCAGCGCTTCATGAAGTCCAAGAAGGCAGCCACCTCCAACTGGGCCAACGCCCAACTCACCGAGTCGCAGCTGGTGTACGCGGCCAACGATGCCTATGCGGCAGCGCGCGTGTACCACGCGCTGGGACTGCCGGCCGGGGCCTGAAGCCGGGGCGGCACAGCTACACTGCGGCAGGAACACTCCTGCAGCGACCGACCTCCCATGATCTTCGACTCCGCGGATTACTACTTCATTGATTTCCAGACCGACCTGCCCAAGGAAGCCGCGGGCACACGCATCGGGATGTACCTCGCCTGGCTCACCCTGCGCGGATTGGGCGGCGAAGGCGTCAACGACTACCTCAACGACCTGCGCGCACGGCGCATCTCCTGCGCGGACTTGCTGTTCGATGCCTGCGACGGGAAGTTCGGCGCACAGGACGTGAATGAAGAAGGCCTGGCCTTCACCGAGCACTACTACGCAGCGCAGTTCAACGACGACTTCGACGCCGTCTTTGCCGGCCAATTCAGCCGCACGGGCCACGACCCGGACGACTCCTGCAGCATCCCCTGCAGCTGGCACCACTTCGACCGCCTGGCCCTGGTGCTGAACCGCCGCCTGCAGGACTGGCGCGCGCTGCGTGACCAGGTGGCGTGGCCGGTGCTACCCGCCCTGGACGGCGTCTACGCCGCCGTGCTGCGCGCCCTGCAGCCCTTCATGCAGGCCAAGGGCTTCGTGCACGACCCGGTCAACGAACCCGACATGACCGATGCGCCCTCGCCCACCCGGGTCGGGCACCTTTACTGCAGCGATTTCCCCGGGGGCAAGCACTGGCTGCTGGTGGTGGTGAAGTCCACGCCGCAGGGCGCCATCACGCTGGCGCTGACGGTGGCATCGCGCCTGGATTCGGTGGCCGAGCGCATCCGCGACCACGGCCTGCCCGAGTATTTCAACGACACGGCCGACAGCCCCCTGCCCTACACCGCCCTGCTGCGGCTGGCGCACTGGCTGCGCGGCGACCCGGACCTTCTGGTGGAGGCCGATGACGACGGGAACACCGCGCTCGTGCTGCGCGGGCCCCAGGGCGTGGCCAAGACCGTGCTCCTGCTGGCGCAGCGCTGCGAAACCGTGCTCGGCCCGCTGCTGGACCAATTGGCAACGATACAGGGCCTGGATGCCGTGCGCTGCACGCGCCCGCTGTCGGAGTCGATCCTGTACACCGAGCCGTTCAACCGCTTCGTGCTGTCCACCGCCGAGGCTGCGGGCAACCCGCGCATCCTGCAACTGTGCGATGAGCTGGAGGCCCTGGGCAGCGACCCGCTGGCGCCGGGCTCACGCATGTTCTACCCGAACCTGATGGCGCACATTCGCCTAATGCGCGAGCGCAACGGCGCTGCATGAGCACTCAGAGCGCGGCGGCCAGCCGCGCCGCTTGGTCGATGGCGCGCTTGGCGTCGAGTTCGCCCGCCTCCAGCGCGCCACCGACCACATGGGGCTTCTTGCCCAGCGCCAGCAGCTCGTCGGCCAGGGCGCGCAGCGGCAGCTGGCCGGCGCACAGCACCACCGTGTCGCAAGGGATCCAGGTCGGGTCCTCGCGCTGCTCGCCGTACGAGACGAGCAGGCCCTCGTCGGCAATGCGCTCGTAGTTCACGCCGCCCACCATCTGCACCTGCTTCATCTTCAGCGTGGTGCGGTGGATCCAGCCCGTGGTCTTGCCCAGGCCCTCGCCGAGCTTGCCCTTCTTGCGCTGCAGCAGCGTGACCTGGCGCGCCGGTGGCGTGACCTGCGGGCCCTTGGGGGCCAGGCCGCCGCGTGCCTCGGCCGGGTCGGTGATGCCCCATTCGGCCTGCCAGGCGGGCAGGTCGAGCGTGGTCGAATGGCCTTCGTGCACCAGGAACTCGGCCACGTCGAAGCCGATGCCGCCCGCGCCGATGACGGCCACGCGCTCGCCCACGGGCTTGCCGTGGCGCAGCACATCGATGTAGCTCAATACCTTGGGGTGCTCCTGCCCGGGGATCTTCGGGTCGCGCGGGCTCACGCCCGTGGCCACCACCACCTCGTCGTAGCCCGCGAGGTCTGCGGCCTGCACGCGGGTGGAAAGGTGCAGCACCACGCCCGTGTCCTGCACGCGCGTGGCCAGGTAGCGCAGCATCTCGTGGAACTCTTCCTTGCCCGGCACCTGCTTGGCCATGTTGAGCTGGCCGCCGATGGCATCGGCGGCGTCGAACAGATGCACCGCGTGCCCACGCTCGGCGGCCACGGTGGCGGCCGTCAGGCCCGCCGGCCCGGCACCCACCACGGCGATGCGCTTGGGCTTTTGCTGCGGCGCAAGCGGCGTGTAGACCAGCAGCGTCTCGTGGCAGGCGCGCGGGTTCACCAGGCAGCTGCTGGTCTTGTTCTTGAACACATGGTCCAGGCAGGCCTGGTTGCAGGCGATGCAGGTGTTGATGCGGTCGGCCCGGCCTGCGGCGGCCTTGTTCACGAAGGCCGCATCGGCCAGCAGTGGGCGCGCCATGGAGACCATGTCGGCGCACCCTTCGGCCAGCACTTGCTCGGCCACCTCGGGCGTGTTGATGCGGTTGGAGGTGACGAGCGGCGTGGCGATGCCGGCGGCCGTGAACTCGGCCTTCATCTTCTGCGTGACCCAGGCGAAGGCCGCGCGCGGCACGCTGGTGGCGATGGTGGGTATGCGCGCCTCGTGCCAGCCGATGCCGGTGTTGACCAGGCTGGCGCCGCCCGTGGCCACGGCCTTGCCCAGGGTGACGATCTCGTCCCAGGCGCTGCCGCCGGGCACCAGGTCGATCATGGACAGGCGGTAGATGATGATGAAGTCCGCCCCCACGGCCTCGCGCATGCGCGCCAGGATCTCCACCGGCAGGCGCATGCGCTGGCTGTAGTCACCGCCCCAGGCATCGGTGCGCCGGTTGGTGGTGGCCGAGAGGAACTGGTTGATCAGGTAACCCTCGGAACCCATCACCTCCACACCGTCGTATCCGGCCTCGCGCGCCCGCTGTGCGCAGTTGACGAAGGCGCGGATCTGCCGCTCCACCCCGCTGGCCGACAGCGCGAACGGCGTGAAAGGCGAAATCGGCGACTGCAGCCGCGACGGCGCCACCGCCAGCGGGTGGTAGGCATAGCGGCCCGTGTGCAGGATCTGCAGCGCGATCTTGCCGCCCGCCCCATGAACGGCCTCGGTCACCACCTTGTGGCGGCGCGCGGCACCCGCAGTGGACAGCGTGCCTGCGAACGGTTTGGTCCAGCCCGCGATGTTGGGCGCGAATCCCCCCGTCACGATCAGCCCCACACCGCCCTCGGCCCGCTCGCGGAAATAGGCCGCCATGCGCGAGAGATCGCGCGCATCTTCGAGCCCCGTGTGCATGGAGCCCATGAGCACGCGGTTCTTGATCTGCGTGAACCCGAGGTCCAGCGGGGCGAGCAGGTGGGGGTACAGGGCGTGGCCGGGCGGCAGCTCGCTGGCGAAGGATTGCATGGTGGGGCAGGCGCGTGGGGCGCTATAGGGTTTGAAGATGCAGCCAGAAACACCTGCACAGCATCTCTAGAATATTTTTCTAGAACTTTATTCTAGAATGCACGTCCATGGCAAGCCGCAGTTCCACCAAGAGCACCACCCCCACCCCGCCCGCCGAGGCCACCGACCGCCGCCAGGAGATCCTGAACGCTGCCCTGGCCTGCGCCGCACAGGCAGGGGTGGAGGCGGTCTCCATCGACGGCGTGCGCGCACGCTGCGGCGCCAGCGTGGGCAGCATCTACCACCACTTCGGCAGCAGGGAAGGCATCGTGGCTGCGCTGTTCTTCGACATCTTCGAAACCCAGTCGCGCAGCATCCAGGCCCAGCTCGATGCCGCCGTGGGCGTGGAAGCTGGCGTGCAGGCGCTGGTCACCGGTTATCTCGATTGGGTGGTGGCGCAGCCCGTGCATGCGCGCTTTCTGTTCCAGGCGCGCGGCTCGGTCGCCGCCGGCCCGCGCAGCGCCGAACTGGCCGAGGCCGCGCGCGGCCGCAACCAGGCGCTGGTGGCCTGGTTCGAGCCCCACCGCCAGGGCGGCGCCCTGCGCAACCTGCCCTGCGAGCTCATGCCCTCGCTGGTGATGGGTCCGGTGCAGAGCTACTGCCGCGCCTGGCTGTCGGACCGCGCCGGCCAGGGCGCCCTGCCCTCGCCGGATGTCTACCGCAGCGAACTGGCGGCTGCGGCGTGGCGCGCGGTAAGGGCCTGAAGCCCTGTCAGCCAGCCGAACCGCGCTGGCGGGCAAGAATCCGGTGCGCCAGCCAGAAGAGCAAGGCACCTGCGGGCCCGATGACCAGCAGGTTCCACAGCGGCATGAACAGCAGGCCGAGCGCGGCCGTCGAGCCCTTGGGGGCGATGAAGACGCTGTAGTGCATGAACACATCCGCAGCCAAGCAGGCCGCGGCCGCCCCCAGCCCCCACAGCACGCGCCGGCCCCGTGACAGCAGCGCGGCAATGGCGTAGGGAGTGCAGGACCAGAGCAACAGGCCGATGAGAAAGGCGATGGCGTCCATGCCGCCTTCGGCCTTGAAGAGTGCGGTGTAGAGGTGCAGCGCCACGCCCACGCCGCACAGGGCCAGGGCCGTCGTCTTCGCAGGGTGGGAGGATGGCATGGCACTCCACCGGTCAAGGGCAGCTTTGGACAGGCATGGCCGCAGGGCTTCGAGGTCTTGGGAGGGCGGCCTCGCGAGGATGCCTGCCGTGCCCAATGATAGTCCAGCGTGGACGCCTGGCGGCATCGCACAGATGCGGCCACGCCGTTGTGGCAAAAAGCCCGAGGAACCGCGCGGCTTGCAAAAAAGGCCTTGGATGTGTGCTGAACTTGTTTACGATTTCTCGGCAAGCGCCCTCCCAAATGGCGTACTGAGGGATCTCCTTTCATGCTGGGCAAAGACTTCGACTGCATCGCAGACGTGTACCTGCTCGACCCATCAATCGTCCCGGCCTTGACGAGCATGGCCGGCGGAACCTGACCACCATGCACCTGTCGATCGGCATCGCCTCGGAGACCCGCGCCTTTGGCAAGGCGATGCGGCGCATCAGGCCTGGGTTCGATGCCCTGGTGGCCTCGTTTGCCGCACAACCCCTGGCCCACCCCATCCACGAATTTCTTCTCGTGGGCCTGACCAACAGCCAGCCACTGGGCTTTCTTGAAGAGGCTCCCAACCGCGACGGTACCTTCCAGGTCCTGTGCGGGCTGGGCCCCTGGGAACATGGCCCCGAGCGCGACGCCGAATTGCGGCGCATGGCCTGGGATGCCGTGCGGCGTTCCATCGAGGCCTGCCCTTTTTCCGCGCCGGACCGGGCGGCGTTCGCCCACCTTCTCGCCGACGAGGAGCGGCACGCCTTCGCGGGCACATGAGCAGCATGGCAAGCACCTGCCGATTCATCCAGCCTGCGCCTCGATCAGCTGTACTGTGCGCCTCACCCACGTAGCATCAATCACAGTACGCAAAAGCCAAGCGCCTTCTTACCAAACGATCCGACGCCAAGACCGATCATGCTCAAGCAGGACAAGGAAGACTTGATTGCATTTGCCAGCGGAGACCGCGGGCACTTGGCCCAGGTGGTGCAGAGCCTGAACGCCCGTGAGCCGGGCCACTTCGAGGACCGTCCCCTGTCCGCCAAACCGGTGCGGCAGCATCTGGCCGGGCTGGTCTCCCTATGGAATGACAACCCGGTCCCCGGCGCGCGCGACTGGGTGCTGCAGTTCATCGCCGATGCCCAGATCGCCGACGCGCAGGTCCGCCCCATGGTCCAGGCAGCGCTGGCCGACAAGGGCTGCCGCTTTCTACCGACAGTGCTTTACACCATGGGCCCTGCCCTGTTCGAGGACTGCGGAGACCTGCTGCTCGCGCTGGCCAACCACCCGGACCACGAGGTGCGCTGGCGGGTTGCGTACTTCATCTCCAAGGTGCGCAACCGCAGCGAGTCCATGGTCCGCGCCATCCATCTGCTGAAGCTCGATCGCTACGACACGACGCAGGTGTATGTCAGGGCCTGCGGCGTCAGCTGACCTGCACGGCGCCTCGCCTCAGTAGTGCGGCGGCAGCTCGTCGCGCAGGTTGCGCGGCGCCCCGCCCGCACCACCATCCGGCGCCTGCTGGCGCAGCTGGATGACCTCCTGCGTGAGCCGGTCGATCAGCTCCTGCTGGCGGTAGATGGTCAGGTTGAGCTGGTCCAGCAGGTCCTCGGTGAAGCTGGCCTTGATCTCCAGGCTCTCCAGCCGCTCGACGATGCGCTGCGGGTCCACGTCCGGAACCGAGGTCGGCTCCATCAGAGGGCCTGGCCCAGGCGCGCCACGCCTTCGCGGATCTTCTCCACATCGGCCGTGGCGAACGACAGTCGCAGCGTGGCGTTGTCGGGGTTGGCACAGAAGAACGGCGTGCCGGGCACGAACGCCACACCCTTTTCGATGGCGCGCTTGGCCAGCACGTTGCCGTCGGCCACCTTGCCGCCCGCACCCGTGAGGCGCGCCCACACGAACAGGCCGCCCTGGGGCTGCACGAACTCGATGGCGTCGCCGAGTTCCTTGCGCAGCGCATCGCCCATGGCCTGGGCGCGCTCGGCGTACACCTTGCGCACCTTGGCCAGCGTGGCGGGCATGCGGCCGGCCTTGAGGTACTGGGCGGCGGTGGCCTGGGCGAAGGTGCTGGTGTGGGCGTCGCTGAACTGCTTGCACATGGTGGCCTTGGCCAGCAGTTCGGCGGGGGCGATCATCCAGCCCACGCGCAGGCCGGGCGAGAGCACCTTGCTCATGGAGCCGCAGTGCGCCAGCAGCTCGCGGCTGCCCGGCACGCTGGCCGACAGGTTGAGCAGGCTGGGTGGTGGGGCTTCGCCGAAGTACAGGTCGCCGTAGGGGTCGTCCTCGACGATCAGGGTCTGGTGCTTGACGGCCATCTCCAGCACGGCCTTGCGGCGCTCCAGGCTCAGCATCACGCCGCTGGGGTTGCCGAAGGTGGGGATCAGGTAGACGAATTTCGGCTTGTGTTCGGCGATGAGCTTTTCCAGCTCGTCGGTCTTCACGCCGTTGGCGTCGATGGGGGCGCTGATGAGTTCGGCTCCGTACAGGCGAAAGCACTGGATGGTGGCCAGGAAGGTCGGGCCTTCGACGATGACCTTGTCGCCGGGGCTGATGAGGGTCTTGCCCAAGAGGTCCAGCGCCTGCTGGCTGCCGGTGGTGACGATCAGGTTCTCGGGCGCCAGGTCCTTGGCACCCTTGCTGGCCATGAAGGCGGCCAGTTGCTCGCGCAGGGGCTGGTAGCCCTCGGTCGCGCCGTACTGCAGCGCTGCACCGGGCTCCTCCGTCAGGGCCTGGTTGCTGGCCTCGCGGATGCCTTCCACATCGAACATGGCGCTGTCGGGGAAACCACCGGCAAAGCTGATGATGCCCGGCTTGCCCAGGAGCTTGAACAGCTCGCGGATGGCGGAGGTTTCTACGTTGTTCAGGCGGTCGGCGAATTGCATGGAGTGGAATCCCGGTTGGACAGTAGGTAACAGCGAATCCGCCATTGTCGCCAATTGGCGTGCAGGTTTCCTGCAGCGTAGACTTGCCCTTCGACAGAATTCCCCTGGAGACATGTGCCATGCCCCTGGAAATCCGCCAGTTGCCGAAGATGCGCCTTGCCTACATGCGCCACACCGGCCCCTACGGCCCGGCCCTGGGCCAGCTGTGGGAGC
>JAZKEE010000069.1:0-2344 GCA_040387235.1 Pseudomonadota bacterium | reverse complement strand
TGCACACGGGCTTCACCGTGACCGAGGTGGACCGCGTGCGCCGCGTGGTGCACGCAACAAGCGCCACCGGCGAGACCATCAGCACCGAGTACGACCGCCTGATCCTGGCCACGGGCTCCAACCCCTTCATCCTGCCCGTGCCGGGCAAGGACCTGGATGGAGTGCTCGCCTACCGCGACATCGCCGACACCGAGGCCATGATCGCTGCCGCGGCCACCTACCGGCATGCGGTGGTCATCGGCGGTGGCCTTTTGGGGCTGGAGGTGGCCAACGGCCTGGTCAAGCGCGGCATGCAGGTGAGCGTGGTGCACGTGGGCAATACGCTCATGGAGCGCCAGCTCGACGACGTGGCGGGCCGCATGCTGCAGCAGTCGCTGCAGGAACGCGGCATGCAGTTTTTGCTCAACGCCCAGACAGCGGAACTGGTGGGCGGGCCCGAGGGCCGAGTGACCGCCGTGCAATTCAAGGACGGCAGCGAGGTGCCCGCCGACCTGGTGGTGATGGCCGTGGGCATCCGCCCCAACACGGCGCTGGCCGAAAAGATGCGCCTGCATGTGAACCGGGGCATCGTGGTCAGCGACACGCTGCAGACCATCACCGACGCACGCATCTACGCCGTGGGCGAATGCGCCGCGCACCGCGGCATCGCCTACGGACTGGTGGCCCCCCTGTTCGAGCAGGGCAAGGTGCTGGCCAACCACCTGGCCGAGATGGGCATCGACCGCTACCAGGGATCGCTCACCTCCACCAAGCTCAAGGTGACCGGCATCGACCTGTTCAGCGCCGGGGATTTCCAGGGCGGCGAAGGCACCGAGGAGATCGTCATGAGCGACCCCGTGACCGGCTCGTACAAGAAGCTGGTGATCAAGGACGACAAGCTCGTGGGCGCCTGCCTGTACGGCGACACGGTGGACGGCAGCTGGTACTTCGAGCTGCTGCGCGAAGGCCGCACGGTGGACGAGATCCGCGACCAGTTGATGTTCGGACCGGCGAGCACGGACTGAGCGCCTCGCCTTCACTTCACTTCACTTCACTTCACGACACACGATCCAACGAATGTGATTGAACCCATGACCAACGCCACCTCCACCACCATCGCCGCCCAGCACCTTCTGCGTCGCAGGGCCCTTTTGAAGGCCGGGGCTGCCGCAGGCGCCGCCACCGTGGCTGGGGCCCTGGGCCTGGCGCTGGTCTCACGGCCAGCGCATGCCCAGGTCGCCAACCTCAACGACGCCATCAACAAGGCCGGACGCCAGCGCATGCTGAGCCAGCGCATGGGCAAGGCCTGGCTGGCCCTGGCCCACAAGGTGCAGGAACCTGCTGCGCGCCAGGTGCTGGAGCAGTCCGTCGCCCTGTTCGAGCGCCAGCTCGCCGAGCTCAAGGCCTACGCGCCCAATGCCACCATCCGCGACACCTACAGCAAGCTCGACGCGGCCTGGGTTTCGCACAAGGCCACGCTGCTGACCGGCACGCCCGCACTGGCCGGCGCTCCCGCGATGCTGCAGGCCGACGCCAAGGTACTGGCCCTGGCCCACCAGGGCACGGTGCAGTACGAGTCGGCCTCGGGCAAACCCGTGGGCCATCTGGTCAACGTGGCCGGCCGCCAGCGCATGCTGAGCCAGCGCATGGCCAAGTTCTACCTGGCTGCGCAGCTGCCGGTGGATGCAGCTATTGCCGCAGCCGAGATTGCCAAGGCGCGCACGGAGTTCGTCGCGGCGACCGAGGTGCTGCGCAAGGCACCTGAGGCGAATGACCGGATCCGGCAGGAGTTGCTGCTGGCCGACGGGCAGTGGGTGTTTTTTGATGCGGCGCTGCAGCGGATGCAGGCGGGTGGGGTGGCTGGCAGCACGGCGCGGCAGGTGTCGGAGGTGTTTGTGGCGAGTGAGAATTTGTTGTCGAGCATGGATCGGGTGACGGGTCTCTATGCTGCCCTGGCAGGTTGAGGCCGCTGTGCCTGGTTGCTTCAGTTGCTTTGCTGAGGGCGGAGGCCGGAAATTGGCGTGCCTGGATTGCGGCATGCCTTGGTACCGGGCGGAGGCCGGGTCTCGGCCCGGCGGCCGAGGTACTTGTTCCTTGCTTCGCCAAAGAAAAGTACCCAAAAGAAAGGCGACCCTGCTGTCCGTGTCCCCTGCGCTGCGCTCCGGGGCAACCTGCGATGCTCGGTCCTGGGGTGGCGCCGAAGAACTCCCTGCGCTGCCTCTGCGAGGCAGCTCCGGTCAAACAGCTTCGGCGAGTCAGATGACGATGCGCGTGTCCTTCGGCACGCGCTCACCCCAGGCCCTGCGCTTCTCGGCACGTCCAGAAGGGATTGGGGGCCCCACACGGGCCATTGCTTCGCTCGGCC
>JAZKEE010000068.1:0-20342 GCA_040387235.1 Pseudomonadota bacterium | reverse complement strand
AAGGGCTGCGGCTCCTCCAGCACTTTCTGCAACCGGAACGCGGCGCAGGCCAGCAGCGCACCATGGCGCGGCCAATGCCCTGGTTCAACTGGTCGATGCCGCGCACGCCGGGATCGGTGACGTCCTCCCACCAGCCGTCGCCCGATCCCATGGCGACATAGGACTGGATGAAACCCATCGGCGCCCCATGCAAGGACGCGATGCAGGCCAGCGTGGCATCCGGCGCGCCCTGCCCTGCCACATAGTCCGCATGCAATTGCTCCACCGTCTCGGCCGGGCCCCACCATTGCGCCACATGCGGCTGCAGCAGCCAGCGGTGCAGCAGGGGCAGGTCCTGCGCGCGCAGCAGCTCGAAGCAGAAGCCGGATGCGGAACAGGCCACCGCCGTCATGCGCCAGGTATCACGCCGGGCGGCGGGCCATCAAGGCCCAGACACCGGCCGCGCTGAGCAGCGAGCCCCCTGCCAGGTTGAAGCGGCGCTGCGCCCGGGGCGAGGCCAGCAACTGGCTGGCCGAACCGGCGAACACGGCGTAGGCCGTGGCATTGAGCGTCGCCAGCGTGACGAAGGTCGCGGCCAGGATCCACAGCTGCTGCGCAATTGGCGCGCCTGGGCGGATGAACTGGGGCAAGAAGGCCACGAAGAACACGATGCCCTTGGGGTTGAGCGCGGTCACGAGGTAGGTGTTGGCGAACAGTTTCCAGCGCGAGCCCGGGGCCTTGGGCGCGGCCAGCTCGGCCACGCCCACGCCGGCGCGCAGCATCTTGATGCCCAGGTACAGCAGGTACAGGCCGCCGGCCCACTTGATGACCGTGAACCAGAAGGCCGAGGTGGCCAGCAGCGTGCCCAGGCCCAGCAGCGAGACCGCGAGCGCCGTCGAATCGCCGAGCGCCACGGCCGCGACCAGCGGCACGTTGGCGCGCCGCCCGTGGGCCATGGAATAGCTGATCACCGTGAGGATGGTCGGGCCGGGGATGATGAGCATCACCGCGCAGGCGGCGACGAAGGCGAACCAGATTTCGAGGGACATGGATGAAGGCTCCTTGGAAGGCGCGACGGCCGCGCCTGTGCGATACGCCCTCAGTATGTCAAAAAGCCGAGGCGCCTGCCTTGCGGCTGCGGCTCAGTACCCGGCCGGGATGTCCGGCTCGACCAGCTGGATCAGCAAGTTCAGCGACTCCTGCCAGCCCAGGTAGCAGGCCTCGGTGGGGATCACGGCGGGGATGCCTTCCTGCACCACGCTCATCTCGGTGCCGCAGGACACCGGGGTCAGCGTGACGGTGGTGGTCATCTCGCCAGGCAGGTTGGCATCGTCGAAGCGTGCGTTGTAGCGCAGGCGCTCGCCCGGCACCAGCTCCAGGTAGGTGCCGCCGAACGAGTGGCTGCCACCCGCGCCGTGGTTGGTGAAGGACATGCGGTACTGGCCACCCACGCGCGCGTCCATCTCATGCACCTCGCCCGTGAAACCGTGCGGCGGCAACCACTTGGCCAGGGCCTGGGGGTTGAGAAAGGCGCGGTAGATGCGGTCGGGCGTGGATCGGATCACGCGGTGGAGGCGAACGGTGCCGGTGGTGGTCATGGTTGGTGCCTGTGAAGCAGAGGACGGCCCTCTAGAACCTACGACGTTCGACCATGGCGGATATCGACCACGCCACGATCAGGGAAAACCCTTGATCCGCAATGCCGGTGCCCCAGCAGAAAAGGGTTGCCACCGCGCGGATGTCCCGGCGATGGCAACCCTTGGGAAGGGCTGGGCCGGCAAGGCCCCGCGCACAGGGCTCAGTCGAGCTTCACGCCCGCCGCCTTGATGATCTCGCCCCAGCGCTTCGATTCGGCGCGGGCCATGGTGCGGAACTGCTCGGGCGTGCCAGGCAGCGGCTCCATGCCGAAGTCGGTCATGCGCTTGAGCACGGCGGGGTTGGCCAGAGCCTTGTTCAGGTCGCCGTTCAGGCGCGCGGTGATGGCGGCAGGCAGGCCGGCGGGGCCGAGGATGCCCTGGAAGGCGTAGACCTCGGTGTTGGGCACGCCGGCTTCGGCCAGGGTCGGCACGTCAGGCAAGGCCGCCACGCGCTTGGCCGAGCCGATGGCCAGAGCGCGCACTTTGCCCGAGGTGATCACGGGCAGGCCGGCGGCCAGATCGAGGAACATGCACGGCACCTGGCCACCCATCACGTCCTGCAGCGCGGGGGCTGCGCCGCGGTAGGGAATGTGCGTCAGGAAGGTCTTGGTGCGGTTCTTGAACATCTCCATCGCCAGGTGGTGCGGCGATCCGTTGCCAGGCGATGCGTAGTTGACCTTGCCGGGGTTGGCGCGCACGTAGGCCAGGAATTCCTTGACGGTCCTGGCCTCGAACGAGGGGTGCACCACCAGCGCCAGCGGGAAGCGGCTGATGCCGCCGACGTAGGTGAAGTCCTTCTCGGGGTTGAAGGGCAGCTTGGTGAACAGGTGTTCGTTGAAGGCCAGCACGGCGTTGTCGGCCGACATGAAAGTGTTGCCGTCGGCCTTGGCCGTGGCCACCAGCTGGGCGCCGATGTTGGTGGCTGCACCGGGGCGGTTGTCCACCACGATCTGCTGGCCCAGGGTCTGGCGCATGGCTTCTGCCACCGTGCGAGCCAGCACGTCGGTGCCACCGCCTGCCGGGTAGGGCACCACCCAGCGCAGCGGCTGGTCGGGCCAGGCAGCCTGGGCTTGGGCAAAGGGGGTTGCGGCTGATGCGCCGGCGGCGGCCAGCGCGGAAAGAACGGTGCGGCGTTGCAAGGTCATGGTGGTTGTCTCCGTTGCAGGAAGAATGGAAATGGAAGCCGGGACAGGGCTATCGCGGCGGACGCGGTGGCGTGACCTGGCGCGGGCCCGGCGTGGCATGGGGCACGCGCGTCACGCGAAATCCTTTGGCTGCCATCAGGGCCGGCAGTCCTTCGGGGCCCACCATGTGCAGCACCCCGACGGCCGAGAAAACCGAATGGCCGGCCGCATGCTGCGCAGCGATGCCGGCGGCCAGGGCGGGGTTGCGGCCCTCCACGATGCGGGCGTAGTCGGCGCGGTCTTCGGCAGTCTTGAGGCAGTCGCACCAGTCGCCGTAGTTGCGCAAGGTTTCGAGTTGGCCTTCGGCCCAGGCACGTGTGAGGGTGGCGATGATTTTTCGGGCCTGCCCGCCTTCGAGCTGCCGCAGGCCCTCGTCGAGCGTTCGGGCAACCTTGGCCGGGTCGTCCGACACCAGCAGCGCGATCTGCGCCTCGGCAGACTCCAGCGACACCACCTTCTTGTCCATGGCGCGGGCCAGGCCCGCAAGGAACAGGTCGATGCCGTAGGCTGGGTCGATCCCCGTGGTGCGGGCAGCCAGGCCGACCAGCGATACCAGCTGGATCTCGGGCCGCAGGCGCGCCAGCGCCGCATCGGCGCACAGCGCCTCACTCTGAGCGCGCAAGCGCCTGGCCAGGGGCTCGGGCAGGGGCGGCGTGTCGGGCCCAGGCATGACAGCGGCGGCCAGGCCACCGGCAACCGCCGGGTCCATCAGGTCCACTTCCAGCGCGATGCGGTCGGCGCGGCGCAGGGCTTCGCGCACCGCGGGTCCGGGCAGCACCCAGCCGCGCTCGGCAGCGTGGATGGTGCCGTAGAGCCAACTGGTGCGGCCATCCTTCTCGATGCGCCAGAGCAGACCGCGGTCGCGGTCGTCGCGGCGGGCGGCCTCGGCATCGGCGGGGCCGATGGGGGTGGCGGCGGGTGGGCAAGCAGTGGCATCGCTCTTGGCGTGAACAACAAGGGCCGGCACCAGCAAGGCCAGACAGACAAGGCCTGCGTGCAGGCAGCGGCCTGGGAGTGTCAGGAAAAGACTGGGCATATCAACGGACTAACGCGCTACAGCTCGCCCACGGCCTGCAAAACTGGCGCGTCCCACGCCAGTGCCCCCGTGCAAGGGCCGCCAAGCCGCGGATGCGGCGCTTCGCTTGCGTGCACCGGGGGCGTCCCCCTCCCGACTCGCGCAGCGAGGAGAGAGGGGGGGGAAGGCGCGAAGCGACTCAGGGCGTGCATTCTCAGTTCGGCTCCACGATGGCCTGGTCGATGGCGCCGAAGATGCTGGCACCGTCCTTGCCCTTGACCTCGATGCGGATGGTGTCGCCGAACTTCATGAACTCGGTGCTGGGCTTGCCGTCCTGGATGGTCTCGATGCAGCGCTTTTCGGCGATGCAACTGTAGCCCTTGGGCCACTCGGTGCGACCATTCTGCTCCACGCCCTTGTTGCTCACGGTGCCGCTGCCGATGATGGAGCCGGCGCGCACGTTGCGCGTCTTGGCCACGTGGGCGATGAGCTGGCCGAAGTGGAAGGTCATTTCCGGGCCGGCATCGCACATGCCGACCTTGCGGCCGTTCCAGGTGGACTGCACCACCAGGTCCAGGCGACCCTGGTTCCAGGCGTCGCCCAGCTCGTCGAGCGTCACCGCCACGGGGCTGAAGGCGGTGGCCGGCTTGCTCTGGAAGAAGCCGAAGCCCTTGGCCAGTTCGGCCGGGATCAGGTTGCGCAGGCTCACGTCGTTGGCCACCATCACCAGGCGGATGCCGTCCAGGGCCTGGTCGGGCGTGGTGCCCATCTTCACGTCGCCGGTGATGACGGCGATCTCGGCCTCGAAGTCGATGCCCATGGCTTCGCTGGGCACCACCACGTCATCGCAGGGACCGATGAAGTCGTCGCTGCCGCCCTGGTACATCAGCGGGTCGGAGTAGAAGCTCTCGGGCACCTCGGCATTGCGCGCCTTGCGCACCAGCTCCACGTGGTTGAGGTAGGCCGAGCCGTCGGCCCACTGGTAGGCGCGCGGCAGCGGGGCCATGCACTGGGCCGGGTCGAACGGGAAGGCATGGCGTGCGCGGCCGGCATTGAGCTGGTCGTACACGTCCTGCAGCTGGGGCGAGAGGAAGCCCCAGTCGTCCAGCACCTGCTGCAGCTTGCTGGCGATGCCGGTCGCATAATGGGCCGTGCCCAGGTCGCGGGAGACGACGACCAGTTGACCGTCGCGCGAGCCGTCTTTGTAGGTAGCAAGTTTCATGGGGCAGACCTTGTATCTCTGAAGCGATGCCCTCGACGGTACACGCCGGGCATGAATTACGCTTGGGTAAATTGATTTAACTAAACAAAACCAGAGAATTTTAGTGCACATGGACAAAGAACGTGCAGGTATCCAGTCCGTGGAGGTCGGTTTTGCGCTGCTGGAGGGCCTCACGCGCGCCCGCGGGCCGCTCATGCTCAAGGACCTGGCCGCCTCTGCCAGCATGAGCGCCGCCAAGGCCCACCGCTACCTCGTGAGCTTCCAGCGCCTGGGCCTGGTCACCCAGGACAGCCGCACCGCACGCTACGACCTGGGCCCTGCCGCCCTCAAGCTGGGGCTGGCGTCCCTGGCCCGGCTCGACGCGGTGCGCCTGGCGCGCGAGCGCATGCCCGCACTCATGGAAGACATCGGCCATACTCTGGCGCTGGCGGTGTGGGGCAACCACGGCCCCACCATCGTCCACTGGGAGGAATCGTCCCAGGCCGTCACCGCTAACCTGCGGCTGGGCGACGTGATGCCCTTGCTGGCCTCGGCCACCGGCCGCTGCTTCGCAGCCCACCTGCCGCCGGAAGTGGCCGCGCCCCTGCTCAAGGAAGAACTCGCCCGCGCCAGCAAGATGCGCCGCACCGACCTGCCCACCACCATGGCCGAGGTGCAGGCCGTGCTGGCCGAGGTGCGCGAGCGCGGCGCGGCCCGCGTGGTGGACACCTTGCTGCCCGGCATCGTGGGTTTCTGCGCCCCGGTGTTCGATGCCGACGGCCACCTGGAGCTGGGCATCACCACGCTGGGCTCCATCGCCACCTTCGACCCCGAATGGGGCGGTGCCATCGACACCCCGCTGCGCGCCGCTGCGGCCCAGCTCTCGCGCGACCTGGGCGCGGGCTGCGCGTGATGCACGGGCAGCCCCGCTGATGCCCCGGCGCGCGCTGATCGCCCTCACCGCGCTGGTGCTGGCGCTGCACTGGCTGCTGCTGCGCGGCGTGCCGCTGGTGTGGGACAGCCCGGCGGCGCCCACCGGCCAGGTGTTCAGCACGCGCACCATCGCCGCAGCGCCCGCGCCGGCACCCGTGCCCACACCGGCACCGCCCCCCCCGGCCGCGCCCCCCGCAGCTGCGCCGAGGCCGTCCCCAGCGAAAAAGCCCCCGCGCCCGGCACCTGCGAGCCAGGCGGCCCCCGCCCCCATAGCGGTGGCCGAACCCCCACCCACACCTGAAGCCGCCACCGAAGTCGCCATCGCGCCAGCCGAGCCGCCGGCCCTGCCCGCCTCGGCACCGCCGCCAGAGCCTGCCGCCTCGGCGGCCGTGGCCGCGGCCTCGGTCCCTGCCGTGCCGGCATCGGTGCCGGCAGACCCGAATCCCACGGCCGCGGGCATCGACATCGCTCCACCCGGCGGCGGCACCGGCCAGAACGCCAGCGCCACGCCACCGGTGCAGGTCCCCGCGCCGATACGCCTGACCTTCGAGGTCAAGGGCCAGGCCAAGAAATTCGACTACACGGCCCGGGCCGAGCTGCTGTGGCAGCACGACGGCAGCCGCTACGAGGCGCGCCAGGAGGTCAGCGCCTTCCTCGTCGGTTCGCGCACCCAGCGCAGCACCGGGCTGATCACCGCACAGGGCCTGCAGCCCGAGCGCTTCGGGGACCGCTCGCGCAGCGAGCAGGCAGCCCATTTCGACTATGCCCAGGGCCGCGTGACCTTCAGTGCCAACACGCCGCAGGCTGCCATCGGCCCCGGTGCGCAGGACCGGCTGAGCATGTTCATCCAGCTGGCGTCGATGCTGGCGGCCGACCCGGCCCGCTACACACCGGGCACGCAGATCACGCTGACCACCGTGAGCGCCCGCAACGCCGACCGCTGGACGTACAGCATCGAAGCCCCGGAGACCCTGAACCTGCCGGTGGGAGCCACCCCCACGCTCAAGCTGCTGCGCCTGCCCCGGCGCGACTACGACCAGAAGGCCGAGCTGTGGCTGGCGCCCGGCCTGGGCTACCTGCCCGCGCGCATCAAGCTGACCCAGTCCAATGGAGACTTCGCGGACCTGCTGCTGCGCGGTAGTGAAAAGCCCTGAGGCGATGTAGGCCAGGGAGCCCCGGTAGCCGCCCGGATTGGCGAAATGGGGGTAGGGATTGCGCTCCAGGCGGTGTTGCGTTCTTCCCACCGCCTGCGAAATACCCCTGCGGAGCCGCCGCTTCGCACAATTCGTGAAATACTGTTACCACGCAGGGCCAGCCCACAAGCCTTGAACTCTGCCGACCCGCTGTCATCTGACATTCATAT
The DNA here is from genome assembly GCA_040387235.1 of Pseudomonadota bacterium. Classification (GTDB taxonomy): domain Bacteria; phylum Pseudomonadota; class Gammaproteobacteria; order Burkholderiales; family Burkholderiaceae_C; genus Acidovorax. Next base: position 13,030 of record JAZKEE010000068.1, on the reverse strand, counting down.
CGACAAAGGGAACACGATGCACATGCTCTACGACTCCGAATCCTTTGTGGTGGTCCATATGCTGCCCGACGCCCGGGAGTCCGTTGGCCAGGCACTCAACGACACCGCACCACCCAGGCCCCAACTGGCACGCCACGGCTTCGAGATCGTGGACAAGCGCTCGGGCAAGGAGGTGTACCTGGACGGATCCTGGGCCGAGATGTTCCAGCAGCAGATCCTGGCCTGGCAACGCGACACCCCCACGCAGGAAGAAGTCGAAGACGCCCTGGACCGCTACGCGGGCCTGGCGCAGAATCCGGTCGTCGTGCATTGACCTGCTGGTGCCCGCGAGCGCCAGTATTCACTCCACCGGATAGATCCACCGGAATAGCGGTTCCACCAGGATCAGCACGGCAATAAGCCGGCACACCTGGAAGGCCGTGACCACCGGCACGCCCAGCTGCAGCACCTTGGCCGTGATGGCCATCTCGGTGATGCCGCCCGGGGAGGTGCCCAGCAGCAGCGTCACCCAGGGCAGGCCCGTGCCCCATGCCAGCACGGCGGCGAACGCGGCGCAAATCCCCATGAGCCCCAGCGTGCCCACCGCCACTGTGGCCAGCCAGCGCGGCGCGGTGTGCAGAAAATCTGCCCGGAAGCGCACCCCCAGGCTCACCCCGATCACCAGCTGTGCGGCATTCACCAGCCACTGCGGCACGGCCGAGAAGCTGATGCCCGCCATGGTAAAGCCCATGGACACCACCAGCGCGCCCATGAACCAGGGGTTGGCACGCCCCAGCCGGTCCATCGCCAGGGCCCCGGCGCCAGTGAGCAGCGCCATCACGGCGAGGCCCGGCCAATCCACCACGCGCGTGGCGGGCGGCAGGATGTCGATGCCGTGCAACCCGCTCCACTGCAGCGCGAAAGGGATGGTGATGGTCACGATCAGCAGGCGCAGGCTGTGGCTGGCAGCCACGAGGTCGGTGCGCGCGTTCTCGCGCTCGGCCAGCAGGGTCATCTCCGACGCGGCGCCGATGGCGCCCGAGAAATAGCTGGTCGCACGCATCATGCTGGCCGGCACGCCGTGCATGCGCGGCGCATGCACCCGGTACAGCCAGGCGCCGAACAGCCAGCCCAGCACCAGCGCCCAGACGATGCCCAGGGCAATGGCCCACCACAGGCCGGCCACCAGGCCCATGACCTGGGGCGTGAAATACAGGCCCAGTGCCGCGCCGATGGTCCACTGCCCCCCATTGCGCAACGGGCCCCAGCTTTCAGTGGGCGCACCGGCGATGGACAGCAGCGAGGTGGCCAGCAGCGGGCCGATCATCCAGGGCAGCGGGGTCTTCAGGGCCACGCAGGCAGCGGCTGCCGCCCATGCCACGGCGAGAGAAAGCGCCACGCGGGTGGCGAATTGGAAGTAAGTACGCATACGAAAGGCGGGGACCCGCGAGTATCGCTTGCGCACGCGGACGTGCCCCAAAGCCCTGCACTGCCCTTGGGGCATGGCAGGCATCGCACATGGAGGGGGGGTCACGCCCGGCGGGAGTCCCTTGCCAGTTGCGACAGCCGCTGTACGAGCGGCGCAAACAGCTCCACGGGCGTGTGGCCATAGCCCAGCACCAGGCCGTTGTCCTCGGGCCGGGGCTGCAGGGCAAAGGCCGACAGCGGCGCGGGCGCCATGCCGTGCCCGCGCGCTGCGGTGGCAATGGCCTGGTCCGGGTAAGCGGGCGGCAGGCGCACCATGAGGTGCATGCCGCAATGCCCGCCGTCGATGCCATGGGGCACCGCAAAATGCTGTGACAGCGCGGCGCGCAGTTGGTGCTGGCGCTCGCGGTACAGGCGGCGCATGCGGCCCAGGTGGCGGCTGAACTGGCCGCTGTCGATGAAGTCCGCCAGCGCCAGCTGGGCATGGCGCTGGCCACCGCGCAGCATCTCGGCCAGGGGCCGGCGCACGGCGGCCAGCACCGCCTCGGGCAGCACCACGAAGCCGATGCGCAGTGCGGGAAACATGGTCTTGCTGAAGGTGCCCACGTAAAGCACCGGCGTCCCATCAGCCAGCCCCTGCATGGCGGCGATGGGCTCGCCCGCATGGCGGAACTCGCTGTCGTAGTCGTCTTCGATGATCCAGGCGCCATGGCGGCGCGCCTGCTCCATCAGCGCCAGGCGCCGCGCCACCGACAGCACCGACCCGCCCGGGTACTGGTGCGAGGGCGAGGTGTAGACCAGGCGCGGCGTGCGCGTGCGCCAATCGGCCTCGTCGGCCACGAGGCCCTGGGCATCCACCCGCAGCGGCAGCGTGCGCAGGTCGCCCGCGTGCAGGGCCGATTGGGCGCCCCGGTAGCCGGGGTCCTCCACCCAGGCCGTGTCGCCCGGGTTGGTGAGCAGGCGCACGCAGAGCACCAGGGCCTCCTGCGCACCCTCGGTGATCACCACCTGCTCGGGCGTGCAGCGCACGCCCCGGGCCAGCGCCAGGTGGCTCGCGATGGCAGTGCGCAGCGCCATTTCGCCGAGCGGATCGCCATAGCCCAGGGCGGCAGGGCCGCCCTCGCGCACGGCACGGTCGAGCGCACGGCGCCAGGCCGAGAAAGGGAACTGCGAGAGGGCGGGCATGCCCGGGCTGAGCCAGTGGGCCGGCCCTGGGCGGGGGGCCCTGGGCTGGATGAGCGCCAGCCGCGCCGCCGTGGCGGGGACCTGTGCAGCCGGCTGCAGGCCGGGCACAGACACCGATGGCGACGACAGCGCCGCCACCCGCGTGCCCTGCCGGTCGGACTGCACATAGCCCTCCGCCAGCAAATGTTCGTATGCCGCGGTCACCGTGTTGCGCGAGATGGCCAGGCCCTCGGCCAGGGCACGCGATCCAGGCAGCGGGCTGCCGGCAGCCAGCCGCCCGTCCAGGATGGCCTGCCGCAGCCGCTGGAACAGCTGGCGGCGCAGCGGCTCGGCGCCCGGGCCATGGTCCAGCGACTGCTCCAACAAGGTCTGGGGAACCGCGGACGGGGCTGGAAGCGTGGCATCCATGAAGGCATCGGACATGCGTGGCACCTGAAATTTGGCTTGATCTGGCACTTTTCACAATGCCATGCCCAGTTTACCGTGCAGCCTTCCCTGCCTTCCTTTCTTCAATCCAAGGACACCTCCCCAATGGCTTCCACCCTGAACGCCTACCAGCAACCCGTCGGCTCCCCCCTGCCCGGCTGGAGCCCCCGCCCACGCCCTGCACGCGACATGATCGAAGGCCGGCACTGCCGCCTGGAACCCCTGGATGCAGCCCGCCACGCCGCCCAACTGCACGCCGCCTATGTGAAGGCATCGGATGGCCGGGACTGGACCTACATGACCGTAGGCCCGTTTGCGGACGAGGCGAGCTACCGCACCCACTGCGAGCAGGCGGCGGCCAGCACGGACCCGCTGCACTACGCCGTGATCGATCAGCGCACCGACAAGGCCGTGGGCACGCTGGCGCTGATGCGCATCGACCCGGCCAACGGCGTGGTCGAGGTCGGGCATGTGACCTTCTCGCCGCTGCTCAAGCGCACGCCGATCTCCACCGAGGCGCAGTACCTGCTGATGAAGTACGTGTTCGCCGACCTGGGCTACCGCCGCTATGAGTGGAAGTGCGACAGCCTGAACGGCCCCTCGCGCCAGGCGGCTGCGCGCCTGGGCTTCACGTTCGAGGGCATCTTCCGCCAGGCCATCGTCTACAAGGGCCGCAACCGCGACACGGCCTGGTTCTCCATCGTCGACAGCGAGTGGCCTGTGATCAAGACTGGCTTCGAGCGCTGGCTGGCAGCCGCCAATTTTGATGCCCAGGGCGTGCAGCGCACATCGCTCACGCAATTGCGCGCAGTCGGCCCGGTGGCGGTGACGGCATGACCTGCCGCCTGGCGGCCATCTCGCGCCCCATGGGTGCCAGGGCCTCGGGTGGCAGCAGCCGCTGCACGGCCGGGTAGGCCGCGCCTTCCTCGTCCTCGATGTGGCGCGCATAGCGCCGTGCAAAGCGGTCCAGCGCAGCCTCGTCCGCTGTGCTGAAGGCGCTGGCCTGCCCGTCCGCCAGGGCCTGCAAGGGGCGCCGCGCCGCAGCCCAATCGGCCACCATGTCCTGGTGGTCCTGCAGCAGGCGCTGTACCAACGCGACCACCGCCGCCGACCCCTGGGCCAGCAACGGCGGGAACACATGCAGCTCCTCGTCCTGGTGGTGCAGGGGCGCCGCGACGTCGAAGTAGCGCAGCACGTCGTGCGCCGCCTGCCGGGCGGACTCGTCGCTGCCCTGCAGCGCCACATGCGCGCGCAACCGGCCCAGCAAAGCCAGCGTGCGCTGCACCCGTTCGTGGCAGGCCTCGAGCATGGCAAAGGGCTCCTCGAAGCCCACGGCCGGGGTGTTGAAACCAGGAGGAAGCACCGTCAGACCAACTTCTCTGCCGACTCAAAAGGCAGCACCACCCCATCGGCTCCCAAGGTGCTCACATAGCTGATGGTCGCCGGCCGTGCGCGGGCAGCCGCCTTGCGCGCCTGCACCGTACCGATGCTCAGGAAGCACAGGGCCAGTTCGTCCGGAGCCAGCCCGAAGAGGGCACGCAAGCCCGTCGACTTGAGGGCCCGGCCACTGGTCAGCGCCGAGCCGTAGCCCTGCGCCGTGGCCATGAGCAGCATGTTCTGCAGCGCACAGCCGGCGGACAACAAGCGTTCGGGCAGCTCGATGCGCGGGTCGCCCCGGCCTGCATCGACCACTGCCAGCAACAGCACCGGCGCGCGGTGGGCCTTCTCGCGCGCCAGCGCCAGTTGCTCCGTCGTAGCGGCACCGTCGCGCTCGGCCAGAGCCTGGGCAAACACCTCGGCCAGGGCCGCGCGCGCTGCCTCGGGCACCAGCACGAAGCGCCAGGGCAGCAACTGCCCGTGGTCGGGCGCATGGGCCGCCGCGTCCAGGATGGCCAAGAGCTCGACCGCGCTGGGGCCAGGCGCCGCCAGCCGCTTGGGCAGCACCGTGCGGCGTGCGCGCATGAGCGTCCAGGCGCCTGCGGCCGTGGCGGCCGCGGCCGGTGCCGCAGACGGGTCCCCATGGGGAACGGGGCGCAGGGGCCAGGGGATCACCGCCATGGATCACCTTGCACAGTGGCCGCAGGAATGCACAGGCGCTGCATCAGCCGCAGGCCCCCGTGTGCCCGCACTGCGTGCAGTAGTCGCAGCCATCCTTGCGGATCACGGCGTGCGCGCCGCATTCCACGCACTTCTTGCCGGCCATGGCCTGGGGCACGGCCACGGGGGGCGCAGCCGGCTCCTCCAGCGGCAACTGCTGCTGCACCGGGTCGGCCACGCGCCGCGCCAGGATGTTCTGGATGGCATAGGCCATGGCCGCCACCTCGGAGTCATGCCACATGGGCACCTGCGTGCCGTCTTCCTTGCGGTGCGTGCCCAGGCGCACAGGGCCCCGGTCCCAGGCCACCTTGCGCATGTCGCTGAGCGCGCGCTCCAGGAAGCCACCGCGCGCCGCCAGCGACAGCATGCGCATGCTGGAGGTGATCCACTGCTGGGACTCGCCGCTCTGCCCCACGGGCATGAAGAATTCGATGGCCCGGTCCACCGTGGTGTTGCCCACGCCCGTGGGCACGGGCAGGAAGGAGACCAGCAGGTACAGGGTCTTGCGGCCCTCCTGCGTCCAGTACTCGACCTTTTCGGCAACGGCCGAGAGGCCGCCCTTGGGCCGGCTCTCGATCACGGTGCGCATTGGGTCCACCGGCGGCGCAGCCGGTGCCGGGGCTGCGGTCGCTGGGGCGCTGTGCGTTTCGAGCACCGAGCCCAGGATGGCATTCGGCCGGTAGGTCGCCAGGCCCTTGAGGCGCGCGCGCCAGGCGTGCAGGTACAGATCCTTGAAGCCTTCGTAAGGGTAGTCGGCCGGGATGTTCACCGTCTTGGAGATCGCCGTGTCCACAAAGGGCTGCACCGCTTCCATCATCGCTATGTGGCCCTCGGCAGGCATGGCCAGCGCCGAGACAAAGTATTCGGGCAACTGGTGCACATTGCCGCCGAGTTCGCGGTACAGGCGCCAGGCGTGGTCTTCCACCGCGTACTCGCTGGTGCTGCCATCGGCCTCGCGCTTCTTGCGCTTGTACATCCAGGAGAACGGCGGCTCGATGCCGTTGGAGGCATTGTCGGCAAAGGCCAGGCTCACCGTGCCCGTGGGCGCGATGGACAGCAGGTGGCTGTTGCGGATGCCGTGCGTGCGGATGGCCTCCTGGATCGGTTCGGGCAGCCGGCTGGCGAACGTGCCCTGCGACAGGTAGGGCCCGGCCTCGAATTTCGGGAAGGCGCCCTTCTCGCGCGCCAGGTCCACCGACGCCAGGTAGGCCGCATCGCGCATGGCCTGTGCGATGCGCACCGCCATGTCGCGCCCCTCGGGCAGGTCGTATCGCAGGCACAGCATGGCAAGCGTATTGCCCATGCCCGTGAAACCCACGCCGATGCGCCGCTTGGCCATGGCCTCGTCGCGCTGCTGCGGCAGCGGCCAGAAGGTCACGTCGAGCACGTTGTCGAGCGCCCGCACCTGCAGCGCCACCGAGGCGGAGAAGGCCTCGAAGTCGAACTGCGCAACCCCGCCGAAGCCGAATGGGTGGCGCACGAAGCGCGTGAGGATGATGGGCCCCAGGTCGCAGCAGCCGTACGAGGGAAGTGGCTGTTCCCCGCAAGGATTCGTGGCCGCGATGTCCTCGCAGTAGTGCAGGTTGTTGTCCTCGTTGATGTGGTCGAGGAACAGGATGCCGGGCTCGGCGAAGTCGTAGGCCGACTGCATGATGCTGTCCCACAGCGTGCGAGCCGGCACGGTGGCGTAGACCCATTGGCCATCGGCGCGCTGGTGGGCGCCCTGGGCGATCAGCGGCTCGCCGGGGCGCGCCTGGTGCACCAGTTCCCAAGGGCCGTCGTCCTGCACGGCCTGGATGAAGGCATCGGGCACGCCGACCGAGACGTTGAAATTGTTCCAGCGCCCGGGCGTGCGCTTGGCGGTGATGAACTCCTGCACGTCGGGGTGGTCGATGCGCAGCACACCCATCTGCGCGCCGCGTCGTGCGCCCGCGCTCTCCACCGTCGAGCAGGACTGGTCGAACACGTTCATGTAGCTGCACGGCCCCGAGGCCGTGGAGGCGGTGCCCACCACGCGCGCGCCCTTGGGGCGGATGCGCGAGAAGTCGTAGCCCACGCCACCGCCACGGCGCATGGTCTCGGCGGCCTCTCGCAGGGCCTCGTAGATGCCGGGGTAGCCGCCGTCGTCCATGCCCTGGATGCAGTCGCCCACGGGCTGCACGAAGCAGTTGATCAGCGTGGCCTGGATGTCGGTGCCCGCCGCGCTCATGATGCGCCCGGCACCGATGGCACCGGCCTGCAGATTACCGAGGAACAAGGCTTCGTACTTGTCGCGCAGCGCGGGTGCCTCGACCGAAGCCAGGGCACGCGCCACGCGCCGGTAGAGGTCGTCGGCGCTGGTCTCGCCGTTCTTGAGGTATTTCTCGCGCAGGACGTCGAGACTGATGGGTTGCATGGAGGTGGCGCCGGTCAAAGCACCCGATGTTTCGCGTTTCATGGCTGAAGGTCCTTGCGCTCCATCAACAAACAGAGGGTCCCCGCACGCTGCAACCCGGCCGGGGAGGCGAAAAACAGCACCATACATCGGCCCGATAGCCACACTGCTGCCGTGGCCTCACCTCTGCCGCCAGTCCGCAAGGCAGGCCCTGCATGGCGAGCCGCTAGCATTACGGCATGCACACCACGCCTTTGTCCAGCCCTGCCATGGCACGAAAAGTCCTGCCCATGGTGGCAGCCCTCGCACTGGCCGGCTGCGCGGCCCCGCCGTCCCAGGACCCCCCATCCTGGCCCGCCAACTTGCAGCAGGTGCTGCCCGCCGACGTGCTGCTGCTGGGCGAGCAGCACGATGCACCCGACCACCAGCGCCAGCAGCGCGAGGCCGTGCAGTGGCTGGCCGCACGTGGCACGCTGGCGGCCGTAGTGATGGAGATGGCCGAGCAAGGCGGCAGCACCGCCGGCCTGCCGACGGACGCCACCGACGCCCAGGCGCAGACCGCCCTGCAATGGCAGGACAAGGCCTGGCCCTGGGCGAACTACGGCCCGGTGGTGATGGCGGCCGTGGCCGCAGGCGTGCCGGTGCTGGGCGGCAACCTGCCGCGCAGCCAGATGCGCGCTGCCATGGGCCAGGCGCAGTGGGATGCGCACCTGCCCGCGCCCGCGCTGCAGCGCCAGTACATCGAGATCCGCGATGGCCATTGCGGCCTGCTGCCTGAAGCGCAGATCGCCCCCATGGCCCGCATCCAGATCGCACGCGACGCAAGCATGGCGCAGACCGCCACCTCAGCCCTGCAGCCCGGCAAGGCCGTGCTGCTCTTGGCCGGCGCCGGCCATGTCTGGCGCGGCCTGGGCGTGCCCACGCACCTGGGCACCCAGGTGGCGGCCAAGGTGGTGGTGGCCCGGGCCGGCGGCGAACCGGCGGCCGCGCATGCCGATGCCGACCTGGTGGCACCGACACCGGCGCTGCCGCCGCGCGACGCCTGTGCCGAGCTGCGCGAAAAGTGGGGCGCTACCCCGCGCAGCGGCGGCTGACCAGGCGGCTTTCCACCTACCACCACATGGGCACGACCAATGCAGCCAGCAAGGCGCCCAGCAAGCCATTGAGCAACTGCCAGTGCCGGCGCGTGGTGAGCACCCGCGCCAGCACCACCCCCGCCGCGCACCACAGCGCCAGCGACAGGGCGCCCGCCACGCCAAACACCCCGCCCAGCAGCAGTGCCAGTTGCAGCGGGCTGCTGTGCAGCGCCGCAAACGACGAGGCGGCTCCCAGCGCCATGGCCCAGCCCTTGGGGTTGAGCCAAAGCAGACAGGCCCCGCCAAGCAGGGTGGTGGGTACGGCCGCAGTACCTGCGGCAGCGCCGGGCCTGCCGCTGCGCACGATTTTCCAGGCCAGCCACAGCAGGTAGGCCGTGCCCGCGGCCTTCATGGCCCACTGCAGCGAGGGCACGGCCAGCAGCACCCCCGCCAGGCCCGCCGCCGCGGCTGCCGCCAGCGACGCCAGCCCCAGAGCGATCCCTGCCATGAGGGGGACCGACCGGCGAAACCCGAACTGCGCCCCCGAGGCCGTTGCCAGGGTGGTGGCACCACCGGGGGTGACGGTGGCGACCAGCGCGAACAGGAGCAATGGGGCCATCGAAGCGGCATCGGGCATGCGAAGTCTTTCTGGATCGGTCTGTGCCCGACTCTAGAGCGCCCGAACACATTAGAAAATCGAATTTTCATGATTCAATACATTAGCAATTGCAATGAATTGACCCCTCCAAAAATCCATGCGCCATCTCGATCTGCTCCTGCTGCGCACCTTCGTCGCCGTGGCCGACCATGGCAGCATGACGGCCGCCGCCAGGCAGTTGCACCTGACCCAGGGCGCCGTGAGCCAGCAGGTGCGCCGGCTCGAAGAGACGCTGGACCAAAAGCTCTTCGCGCGCGCGGGCCGCGGCATCGCCCCCACCCAGGCCGCCGAGCGCCTGCTTGGCAAGGCCCGGCAACTGCTGGCGCTGCACGACAGCATCTGGAGCGACATGACCGGCAGTGCACTGCAAGGCAGCGTGCGCCTGGGCGCCCCCTATGACCTCGTGGGCCCGGCCCTGGCGCCCGTGTTGCAGGCCTTCACCCAGGCCCGGCCCCAGGTGGAGCTGTCCATCGCCTGTGCGTCGTCGCCCGAGTTGCTTGACCAGTTGCACAGCGGCGCGCTCGACATCGCCGTGGTGGAGCAGCCGGCCGACGCGGTCAGCGGCGAATGCCTGCGGGTGGAACCCCTGGTGTGGGTGGGCGCGCGCGGTGGCGGCGCGCACCTCAAGCGCCCGCTCCCGGTGTCCATGGTGGCGCCGTCGTGCGCCTTTCGGCCCGCGGTGCTGCAGGCCCTGCGCGGCCAGGCCATCGAATGGCGCACGGTGTTCGAAAGCGGCAGCATCGAGGCCACGACCGCGACGGTGCGCACGGGCCTGGCGATCACCGCCTGGCTGGTGTCGACGGTGCCGGCCGACCTGGAAATCCTGGCCCCTGCAGCGTCGGCCTTGCCGGACCTGCCGCCCTTCGCCATCAGCCTGCAGTTGCCGCCCGGCGGCGGCAGCCCGGCAGCGTGCGAGCTGGCGCAGTGCCTGCGCAGCGCCATGCGCAACCCGCACGGCACGGCCTGACCGCGCTGGATCAGCGGACCGGGGTGCTTCGGTCCTTCAGCAGCGCCGCGAACGCACCGGCACGCAGCGGCCGGCTGCACAGGTAGCCCTGGTAGGTGTCGCAGCCGCGCTCCCGCAGAAAGGCCAGTTGTTCGGACGTCTCCACCCCCTCGGCCAGGACCGACAGGCCCATGCTGTGGCCCATGGCGATGATGGCTGCGCTGATGGCCATGTCGTCGGCGCTTTGCGGGATGTCGCGCGTGAAGCCCTGGTCGATCTTGAGCACGTCGATGGGAAAGCGCTTGAGCTGCGCGAGCGAGGAGTAGCCGGTGCCGAAGTCGTCCACCGCGATCCGCACGCCCAGGCCGCGCAGGCCCAGCAGCACCTGCAGGGCTTCTTCGGCGCGCTCGGCCAGCGCGGTCTCGGTGATCTCCAGCTCCAGCAGCGCCGCTGGAAAGCCTGAATCGGCGAGCGCTGCGGCCGTGCAGCCGGCCACGTCGGTCAGGTGGAACTGGCGCGGTGATACGTTGACGGCCAGCGTCACCTCCGGCAGCCCCTCATCGCGCCACTGCCGCCCCTGGCGGCACACCTCGCGCAGCACCCATTCACCCAGCGGGCCGATGACGCCCGAAGTCTCCGCCACGGGGATGAAGCGCGCGGGTGAGATGAGGCCCTCGTCGGGGTCGTTCCAGCGCACCAGGGCCTCGGCCCCCGCGATGCGGCCTGTGGCAATGTCCACCTGCGGCTGGTAGTACACCTCCATGTGCCCCTGCGCCAGCGCCAGCCGCAGGCGCGACTCCAGCGCCAGGCGCTCGCGCGCGGCCTGGGTCATGGTCTCGTGGAAGAAGCACCAGGCGCCGCGCCCGCGGGCCTTGGCGCCATAGACGGCGGCATGCGCGCCCTGCTGCAGGCCCTCCACCGTATCGGCATGGGTCGGGTACATGCAGATACCCACGCTGGCCCCGGCCACCACCTCCAGCCCGTCGGGCGAGCGCCAGGGCTCGGCCACGGCCGCAATCAACTGGCGTGCCACAGCCGCCGCGCCCTCGGAGTTGCGCATGTGGCGCGCCACCACTGCCAGTTCGTCCCCCGCCATGCGCCCCAGCAGGTCACCTGGGCGCAGGGCCAACTGCACCTTCTTCGCAATGTGCTGCAGCACCTGGTCGCCGGTGGCGTGGCCATAGCTGTCGTTCACGTCCTTGAAGCGGTCCAGGTTGATCAGCAGCACCGCCAGGTGCTCGCCGCTCAGGCGCGCCTCGCCCACTGCCTCGGCCAGCTCGGCGCCAAAGCGCGTGCGGTTGGACAGACCGGTCAGTGCATCGTTGTGGGCCAGGAACTCCAGGCGCTGCTGCTGCGCCTTCTCCTCGGAGATGTCGGAGAACATGCAAACGTAGTGCGTCACGGCGCCCTGCTGGTCGCGCACGGCGCTCAGCGACATGTGCTCGGGGAAGACCTCGCCGTTCTGGCGCCGGTTCCAGATCTCGCCCTGCCAGTGGCCAGTGCCGTGGATGGACGCCCACATGGCGTCGTAGAAGGCCTTGTCGTGGCGGCCCGACTTGAACACGCGCGGGTTTTGGCCCAGCAGTTCCGTCTCGGTATAGCCCAGCAGGCGCGTGAAGGCGGCGTTGACCGACAGGATGCGGCCCTGCGCATCGGTCACCACCACGCCCTCGATGGTGTTGTCCACCACCGTGCTGGCCAGGCGCTGGCGCTCCTCGCTGGAGGCCAGGGCCGCACGCACGGCCGCGATGTCGACCCGGTCCTTGAGCACGCGCGCCCGGGCCTGTTCGGCCTCGCGTGCGCGGTGCGCCAGCCAGCCGGCCAGTGCCCCGGTGAGCAGCACGTAGAGCCAGCCCTTCCAGGTCTGGTGGCGGGTCAGGTCATCCGGGTCCGTGACCCAGTGGGCCAGCAGCAGATCGCCGACCAACACCCACACCACGCCCAGCACCAGATACAGCGCCGCCACGCGCCAGGGAACCAGTTGCCTCGGACCACCAGACTCTTCCATGAAATCCCTCTTCCAAACCCGTCCGGGCCTTGCTGCGACAATGGCGCAGCTATGACGACCCAAGCCTATATCCTTACCCTGTCCTGCCCCGACCGCCTGGGGCTGGTGCACGCTGTCTCCGGCTTCTTGCTGGAGCACGGCGGCAACATCGAAGAAGCCGCGCAGTACAACGACCACGCCACCGGCCTGTTCTTCATGCGCGTGCAGTTCGCCTGCGACCAGCACGACCATGCCACGCTCAAGGAGCGGTTGACCGCCTTCGCCGACCCGCACGAGATGCGCTGGAGCCTGCACGCCACGGCCCAGCCCGTGAAGACCGTGCTCATGGTCAGCCGCGAAGGCCACTGCCTCAACGACCTGCTGTTCCGCTGGAAATCCGGCCTGCTGCCCGTGGACATCCGCGCCATCATCAGCAACCACCGCGACTTCTACCAGCTGGCCGCCAGCTACAACGTGCCCTTCCACCACATCCCGGTCACGGCCGCCACCAAGGCGCAGGCCGAGGCCAAGCAGTTCGAGATCATCGAGGCCGAAGGGGCCGAGCTGGTGGTGCTGGCGCGCTACATGCAGGTGCTGTCGGACGACCTGTGCAAGAAGCTTTCGGGCCGTGCGATCAACATCCACCACAGCTTTCTGCCCAGCTTCAAGGGCGCCAAGCCCTACTACCAGGCGCATGACCGGGGCGTGAAGCTCATCGGCGCCACCGCCCACTACGTCACCGCCGACCTCGACGAAGGCCCGATTATCGAGCAGGACGTTGCCCGCGCCGACCACACCGACACGGTGGAAGACCTGACCGCACGCGGCCGCGACACCGAAAGCCAGGTGCTGGCCCGCGCCGTGAAGTGGCACAGCG
>JAZKEE010000067.1:0-7902 GCA_040387235.1 Pseudomonadota bacterium | reverse complement strand
GGCGCGCGCCATCGAACAGCTTGCAGAAGTACAGGTCGAAGTCGCGCAGGAAGGCACTCATGCCGTACACGTCGGACAGGGCGATGCCCAGGTCGCCGCGGTACTCCTTGGCCCACATCTCGAAACCGAAGACCTGGCTGTCGCGCAGTCGCGGGCCCAGCGCCTGGCAGGCCTGCAGGTACTCGTGCGCCATGGTGCCCAGCGGCGTCAGGCCCAGCTTCATCGCGTACAGCACGTTGCTGGTGCCGGCAAACTGCCCCGGCCCCGCGGGCGCACCGGGGCGGCGGTCGCCCGTGCCCAGGCGCGCGCACAGCACGCGCAGCACTTCCTCGTGCCAGGCGCGGGAAAAGCGCCGGCGCGTGCCGTAGTCGGCGATCTTGAGTTCGGACAGGCCGTCGGCCTGCAACTGGGCGATCTTGGTATCGAGGCGGCGGCGGCCTTCGGGGAAGTTGGGCACCTTCTGCGTGTTGCGGAAGTAGACCTCGTTGACGATGGCCAGCACCGGGATCTCGAACAGGATGGTGTGCAGCCAGGGCCCGCGGATGGTGATCTCGATCTCGCCGTTGTGCTGCGGCGTGATGGTGATGTACTTCTCGTTCAGGCGGAACAGCCCCAGGAAGTCCACGAAGTCGCTCTTGATGAAGCGCATGGAGCGCAGATAGGCCAGCTCGGCATCCTGGAACTGCAGGCTGCACAGCGAGCGGATCTCGTCGCGGATTTCGTTGGCGTAGGGCGCCAGCTGCACGCCGGGGTTGCGGCACTTGAAACGGTACTCGACCTGCGCCCCGGGGAATTGGTGCAGCACCACCTGCATCATCGTGAACTTGTACAGGTCGGTGTCGAGCAGGCTGGTGATGATCATTGTGAGAACGGGCCGCAGCAAAAGGACCCAGGGTGTCCGCGCCGCCGGTTCGATGGGCAGCAAAGCCACAAAGTGTAGGCCATCGAGCGCTTTGCTGCAGGGTGCGCCGGCACGGGGTTTGCGCCTATGGACGCATGCCCCTCATGCAAGAGTGGATCAACCGGCAACCAGCAGCGCCTGCAGCACCTCGCGCAAGGGTGCGGGCACGGCCACGGGACGGCGCGTGTCACGGTCCACGTACACATGGATGAAATGCCCGGCCGCAGCGCTCATCTCCTCGCCCTGGGCGAACAGCCCCACTTCATAGCGCACGCTCGAACCGCCCAGCCGTGCCACGCGGATGCCTGCCTCCACCGTCTGCGGGAAGGCCAGCGGCGCGAAGTAGTTGCACTGCGTCTCGATCACCAGGCCGATGGTGGTGCCGGCGTGGATGTCGAGCACCCCCTGCTCGATGAGGTGCGCGTTCACCGCCGTGTCGAACCAGCTGTAGTAGACGACGTTGTTCACGTGGCCGTAGACATCGTTGTCGGCCCAGCGGGTGCTGATAGCGCGGAAGGCCCGGTAGGCACTGCGGGGCTGCGGCGCCGGGCGCGGCGCGGGGGAAGTGGTCGTCATGGTCAAACAGAAGAAGGAGAGGGTTGCAGGGATTTCAGCCAGCGCTGCTGGTATTGGTGCGCCACGCGCCAGGTGGCGAGCTGGGCCTGGATGGTGTCGGCGATGTCTTTGCCGTAACCGCCGCCCATGGCAAAGGCCACGGGCACGCGGCGTTGCCAGGCCCAGTCGAAGACACGCCGGTCACGCGCCTCCAGCCCGTCGTGGCTGATGTACAGCCGCCCCAGGCGGTCGCCCACATGCGGGTCGGCCCCGGCCAGGTAGAGCACGAGGCCGGGCGCAAAGCGCTGGTCCAGCGTGTCGAGCGCCTGCTCCAGCGCCTCAAGGTATTCATCGTCGCCGCAGCCGTCGGGCAGCTCCACATCCAGGTCGCCCGCCTCCTTGCGAAACGGGAAGTTGCGCGCGCCGTGCAGCGAGAGCGTGAACACCGAGTCGTCGCCCTGGAAGATGCACGCCGTACCGTTGCCCTGGTGCACATCCAGGTCGATCACGGCCACCCGCAGCGGCAGCGGGTTGGCACCCACGGCCGAGGCAGCGCGCGCATGCTCGTCCTGCATCAGCCGCGCGGCCACGGCCATGTCGTTGAACACGCAAAAACCACTGCCCTTGTCGGCATAGGCGTGGTGCGTTCCGCCGGCCAGGTTGCCCGCGATGCCCCCGCCCGCGCCACCGGCCATGGCCACGCGGCAGGCGGCGATGGTGGCGCCCACCGAACGGCGCGCGCGCTCCGCCATGGCCGGGCTCCAGGGAAAACCGATCTCGCGCTGCGCGGGGGCGGGCAAGGTGCCGGTGGCAATGGCGTCGATATAGCCCGGCGCGTGCGCCAGGGCCAGCTCGCTGTCGGTCGCGGGTGGCGCCACCTGCAGCGCCACGCCGGGCAGGTGCACGGCCACGGCGTCGCGCAACAGGCGGTACTTGGCCATGGGAAAACGGTGACCCTCGGGCAGCGGCAGCACGAACTGGTCTGCGTAATAGGCATGCATGACGCCATTGTGGCAACGGACGGGGTGTTGGGGTGTCACCTCTAAATTGCTGCAGCGCAACAAAAAGCACTTGCAATCATCCACCAAGTCCCTAAAATTCAACCCATGCTGCACTGCAACATGACTCACCAGGTCAACGACAGCGCAGATTGTCTGTAAACCACCTCGGCCCCCCGGGCCTTATTTTTAGGAGATATGACATGTCGCTGACCGCTGAACAAATTCTGGCATCCCACAAGGCCAACATCGAAACCCTGTTTGGTCTGACCACCAAGGCTTTCGAAGGCGTCGAAAAGCTGGTTGAACTGAACGTGACCGCTTCGCGCGCTGCCCTGTCGGAAGCCTCCACCCACACCCAGGCTTTCCTGGGCGTGAAGGACGCACAAGAACTGCTGGCCCTGCAAGCCGGCCTGTTCCAGCCCCTGGCTGAAAAGACCGCTGCCTACAGCCGTCACCTGTACGACATCTCCTCGGGCACCGCAGCCGAATTCGGCAAGGCTATCGAATCGCAAGCTGCTGACGCCCAAAAGAGCTTCACCAACCTGGTCGACAGCGCCGCCAAGAACGCCCCCGCCGGTTCCGAAACCGCCGTGGCCGTGATGAAGAGCGCCGTCTCTGCTGCCAACAACGCGTTTGAATCGGTGCAAAAGGCCGTCAAGCAAGCGTCGGACGTGGCCGAAGCCAACTTCAACGCCGTGGCCAGCACCGCTGCCAACGCCGCCAAGACCGCTGCTCCCCGCAAGCGCTAAGCCATACGGTGCGTCTGGAGTGCAGACTCTAGGCGCAACGCAGGGATTACCCTGATAATTCAACCCATGGCCCGGAACACAGTTCGGGGCCCTCAGTTGTCTCCTTGGATCCTCTCGAAACCCCCGTTTCATGGATCCAATTCAAAGCCCGGTAACCCCGGGCTTTTTTTTGGCCGGATTGCTCCTTATTTAATAGCATCTCGATGGCCTGCGGTTTCGCTTGCCATGGATGGATCCACGCCCCTGTAG
This sequence comes from Pseudomonadota bacterium, assembly GCA_040387235.1. GTDB lineage: Bacteria > Pseudomonadota > Gammaproteobacteria > Burkholderiales > Burkholderiaceae_C > Acidovorax. Next base: position 4,447 of record JAZKEE010000067.1, on the reverse strand, counting down.
CGCGGCATCAAATCCATCCCTCCCCCTTGGTTTTATTAAGAATAATTCGCGTTTGTTTTATCATCGCCCCGTCGTTACACCTCGAAAGATGCATTCCATGTCGAAGACCGTGAAAGCCCTGCTCACCGCCTGCGCGCTGGCCGCTGCCGCCGGCGCCGTATCTGCCCAGGAGCAGGTGGTGAACCTGTACTCGGCCCGCCACTACTCCACGGACGAGGCGCTGTACACCGGCTTCACCAAGGCCACGGGCATCAAGATCAACCGCGTGGATGCGGACGACGCCGGCATCCTGGCCCGTCTGAAGGCCGAGGGCACCGCCTCCCCCGCCGACGTGATCCTGCTGGTGGATGCGGCGCGCCTGTACAAGGGCGAGGTCGACGGCCTGTTCCAGCCCATCCAGTCCAAGGTGCTGACCGACGCCATCCCCGCCAACCTGCGCAGCACGCCTGCGGCCGACGGTGGCATTGCGTGGTTCGGCCTGTCCACCCGCGCCCGCGTTATCGTCTACAACAAGGTCAAGGTGCAAAAGGAAGATGTGGACACCTACGAGGAGCTCGGCGACGCCAAGAACAAGGGCAAGCTGTGCATCCGCTCGGGCTCGCACCCCTACAACCTGAGCCTGTTCGGCGCCGTGACCGAGCACATGGGCGAGCAGAAGGCCGAAGCCTGGCTCAAGGGCATGGTGGGCAACCTGGCCCGCGCCCCCAAGGGCGGCGACACCGACCAGATCAAGGCCGTGGCATCGGGTGAATGCGATATCGCCGTCACCAACAGCTATTACCTGGCGCGCATGATGCGCTCGGGCAAGCCCGAAGACGTGGCCGTGGTCAACAAGGTGGGCGTGGTGTTCCCCAACCAGCAATCGTGGGGCACGCACCTGAACATCGCCGGCGGCGCCGTGGCCAAGAACGCCAAGAACCGCGACAACGCCATCAAGTTCCTCGAGTACCTGGCCAGCGCCGAAGCGCAGAACTACTTTGCCAACGGCAACAACGAGTGGCCTGCCGCCAAGGGCCTGCACATCGACAACCCGGCCCTCAAGGCCATGACGGGCAATGCGCCCTTCAAGAGCGAGACCATCCCGATCAGCGCCGTGGGCGCCAACGTGACCAAGGTGCAGCAGATGCTGGACCGCGTGGGCTTCCAGTAAGCCCACCACCCCGCCCCGGCCCCGGCCGGCGGCACCCCGGTCAAGCCCGGCAGCGTCCGGGCTTTTTTGCGCCTGCATGGAGCTGGGCCATAATTGACGTTTACGTTAACGTCACTTACTTTTCAGGAGACAGCACATGGACATCAAGGGCAAGGTATTCATCGTGACCGGCGGCGCATCGGGCCTGGGCGAAGGCACGGCACGCATGCTGGCCGCCCAGGGCGGCACCGTGGTCATTGCCGACATGCAGGCCGACAAGGGCGAGGCCGTGGCCAAGGACATCGGCGGCGCCTTCATGAAGTGCGACGTGAGCAACGAGGCCGACGGCCAGGCCGTGGTGGCCAAGGCCGTGTCGCTGGGCAAGCTGGCCGGCCTGGTGAACTGCGCCGGCATCGCCCCGGCCGAGAAGACCGTGGGCAAGAACGGCGCGCACGCGCTGGCCGTGTTCAGCAAGACCATCACGGTGAACCTGATCGGCAGCTTCAACATGATCCGCCTGGCCGCCGAAGCCATGAGCAAGAACGAGCCCGAAGCCACCGGCGAGCGCGGCGTGCTGATCTCCACCGCCAGCGTCGCGGCCTACGACGGCCAGATCGGTCAGGCCGCCTACGCCGCATCCAAGGGCGGCGTGGTCGGCATGACGCTGCCGATCGCCCGCGACCTGGCGCGCAACGGCATCCGCAACATGACCATCGCCCCCGGCATCTTCGGCACCCCCATGCTGTTCGGCATGCCCCAGGAAGTGCAGGACGCGCTGGCCGCCGGCGTGCCCTTTCCCAGCCGGCTGGGCACGCCGCAGGACTACGCCAAGCTGGTCAAGCACATCCTGGAAAACGACATGCTCAACGGCGAAGTGATCCGTCTTGATGGCGCCATCCGACTGGCACCGAAGTAAACGCCTTGCAGGAACCCGCAACGCCCCGGCCCGTGCCGGGGCGTTGTCGTTTACGGAGCGCGCCTGGCGCGCTGCCCGAAGCGCATCTGCAGCGCCATTGAAGCGATGAACGCCAGCGCCGCCACCGCGACCGAAAGCCACAGGGCCGCAACCGCCCCATACGCATCCATCACCGCCGCATACACCACCGGGGCGCAGGCCGAGAGCAGGAACCCCGGCGCCACCAGCCGCCCCACGAAGGCGCCATAGGTGCGGTGGTCGAACATCACCAGGGGCAGCGTGCCCCGCGTGATGGTGAGCAGCCCATTGCCCGCGCCGTACACCAGCGCAAACACCACGGCCATCGCCAGCACCTGCCCTGCCCACACGCCCGCCAGGCAGGCCAGGGGCAGCAACAGGGCCGCAAACGCCCCCAACGCCAGCGGGTGCATCCGGACACCGAACAGCACCTCCACCAGCCGCGCGCCCGACTGGCCCACGCCGCGCAGCGATGCAATGCCCACCGCCAGCGGCAGCGCCAGGCCCAGGCCCGCAAGCAGGCCCACCATGTGCGCCGACATGCCCGCGTTGAGAAAATTCACCAGTGTGGTCACCGCCGCGAACAGCGCAGCAGCCCAGATGCGATCACGCCCTGTGGCGGCCAACGGCTCTGTAGGCACCGGCTGCGGCGTGGGGGCGGCTTGAGCCGTACGCCCGGCCCGCGGAATCGCCAGGTGCAGCGGCACCGAGAGCAGCGCGAGCGCCGCGTACACCCACAGCGCCCCGCGCCAGCCCAGCGACTCGGCCAGCGCATGCCCCAGCGGCCAGAAGGCCGTGGAGGCCAGCCCGCCCAGCAGCGTGATCTGCGCCATGGGCCGGCGCGCGCCCTGCCCGGCCACATGGGCCAGCGTGGCGAAGGCCGCGTCGTACAGCGTGAGCCGCATGGCCAGCCCGACCACGGCCCAGGCCGAGTAGTAAGCCACCACTCCCTTCCCGACGGCAAGCCCCAGGCAGCCGGCAAAGAGCAGCAGCGAGCCCGCCACCATCACTGTGCGGCCACCGCGCTGGTCCACCCAGCGGCCGGCCAGGCCCGACACGCCGCCCATCACCAGCAGCGCCAGCGCAAAGCCGCCATGCACCAGCGTGCGCGGCCAGCCCAGGTCGCGCACCATGGCCTCGCCCAATGCGCCGAGCATGTAGTACGAAATGCCCCAGCAGATGAACTGCGAGAAGCCCAGGCACCACACCAGCCGGCGCATCGCGGCGGGCGCCACCATCACGCAGCGGCTGCAGCCACGCCTGCGGGCAGTGCGCCATCACCCATGCCCAGGGGCCGCTGCATCAGCACCGTATCGAGCCACTGCCCGTGCTTGAAACCCACCGACCGCAGGGCCCCGATGCGCGCAAAACCCATGCGCGCATGCAGCGCGATGGAGCCCGCATTGCCATCGCCCTGCCCTATGGTTGCCATCATCTGGCGCCAGGGCCCGGCCTCGCAGCGCGCGATGAGCGCGGCCAACAGCGCGGCGCCGATGCCCCGCCCCGCCATGCCCTGCGCCACATAGACCGAGTCCTCCACGGTGTGGCGGTAGGCCGAGCGCGGGCGGTACGGCGTGGCATAGGCATAGCCCGCCACCGCGCCATCGACCTCGGCCACCAGGTAGGGCAGGCCCGCAGCGCACACGGCCGCATGGCGGGCACGCAGCTCGTCCACGCCGGGCGGCACTTCCTCGAACGAGGCCAGGCCATGCAGCACATGGTGCGCATAGATCGCCTGGATGGCGGGCAGATCGGCGTCGGTGGCATCGCGCACATGCGGCGCCGCTACAGGGGAAGAAAGAGACGGAGTGAGCGCTGAAGAGGAATGCATGGCGCCAGTGTGGCGCGCCGCAAGCCATAAAAGAAGCTTTCACAACTTATGCAAAGTATGAGAAATTCTTTGGCATGGAACGCATCAACCTCGACCAACTGCATGGCTTTGCCACCGCCATCGAACTGGGCAGCTTTTCAGCCGCCGCCCAGCGGCTGGACCTGACCCAACCCGCCGTGAGCTTGCAGGTGCGCCAGCTCGAAAAGCGCCTGGGCACGCCGCTGGTGGAGCGCGTTGGGCGCGTGCTGCGCCCCACGGCGGCGGGCGCAGAGCTGCTGGTGCACGTGGCCCGCATCAATGCCGCCGTGGCCGATGCGCTGCACGCGGTGGCCCACCACGCCAGCGGCACCGCAGGCCGCGTGCGCCTGGGCACAGGCGCCACGGCCTGCATCTTCTTGCTGCCGCCCGTGCTGGGCGCGCTGCGCCAGCGCTTTCCGGGCCTGGAGATCACCGTGCGCACCGGCAACACCGCCGACATCGTGCAAGCCGTGGAAGACAACACGCTGGACCTGGGCCTGGTCACCCTGCCCGCCAGCGGCCGCATGCTCGACGT
>JAZKEE010000066.1:0-14143 GCA_040387235.1 Pseudomonadota bacterium | reverse complement strand
CCCCGACGTGCTGTGCAACGCCGAGATCAAGTTCAAGGCCTTCCTCGACCACGCCATGCGCCTGGGCGCCGAGAAGATCGCCACGGGCCACTACGCGCGCGTGCGCCAGAACCCCGATTCGGGCCTGTTCGAGCTGCTCAAGGGGCTGGACCCGGCCAAGGACCAGAGCTACTTTTTGCACCGCCTGAACCAGGCGCAGTTGGCCAAGACCCTGTTCCCCGTGGGCGAGCTGCACAAGACCGAGGTGCGGCGCATTGCCGAGGAGATCGGACTGCCCAATGCCAAGAAGAAGGATTCCACCGGCATCTGCTTCATCGGTGAGCGGCCGTTCCGCGAGTTCCTGAACCGCTACATCAGCCATGCGCCCGGCCCCATCCAGGACGACCGCGGCCGCACCCTGGGCAAGCATGTGGGCCTGAGTTTCTACACCCTGGGCCAGCGCCAGGGCCTGGGCATCGGCGGCATCAAGGAAAAGGGCGCCCAGCGCGGCGGTGGCGAGCATGAGCCCTGGTTTGTGGCGCGCAAGGACATTGCCAAGAACACCCTGCGCGTGGTGCAGGGGCACGACCACCCCTGGCTGCTGTCGCACGCGCTCACGGCGCAGGACGTGAGCTGGACGGCCGGCCATGCGCCCGCGCCGGGGGTGTATGGCTCCAAGACACGCTACCGCCAGCCGGATGCGCCCTGCACCGTGCTGGCCGCCGATGGCGCGGGCCTGTCCCTGCAGTTCCCCGATGCGCAGTGGGCTGTCACGCCCGGCCAGTCGGCCGTGCTCTATGACGGCGAAGTCTGCCTGGGCGGCGGGATCATCGCCAGCGCGACCGAATAAGGTCCAGTCAGCGGATCCAGTGCTGCAGCCCGTCGCGCTGCAGGCTGGCCTCCAGCAAGGCCTGCAGGCGCAGGCCGGCGTGCAGGTCCTCTTCGGTGGTCTCGTAGTGCATGCCGGCCAGCGTTGCAGCCGTGGCCTCGTCCGTGCCATGCAACCGAGCCACCTGACTGGCCAGGTCGGCCGTTTCCTGCGGGCGCAGGCCGGTGAAGGCCTGGCGCAGGTCCGGCAGGTAGGCCACGAAGGCCGCGTCGTCCCACTGGCGCACCAGCCTGTCCAGGCCGTGCAGCAGGGCCGGCAGGCGCAGCAGCAGCTCGGGCGCGGCGGTCATCATGCCGCTCAGGAACTGCACCGCCTCCTGCGGCAGGGCGCCGGGGCCGAAGCGCTGGCGCACCACCGCGTCCAGCGCCGCATCGTCCCAGTGGCCGTCGAGGTAGAGCAGCGCGGTGGCGGCGCCGGCCACGCCGGGCGCGCAGCCAGCGCCGGTGGCAAAGCGCGTGAGGTGTTCCACGAGCAGGCCGGCATCGATGGTGCTGGTGTTGTCTTCTGCCCCCAGGCTGGCGAGCAGGCGCCCCAGTTCGCGCAGCGAGAGCAGCAGGCGCACGGCCTGCTCCTGCCCGTCCGCCGGTGTCTGCGCCAGGGGCGGCAGCAGGTACAGGGCGGCAGGCCACACACGCTGCAGCAGGCCGGCCAGCTGCGGGTTCTGCTGCACGCCTAGCGGCTCGCGCGCGCGCCACAGCGTGACCAGGCGGTGCCCGCACTCGGCGACGGAGCCGAGCGAGGCATCCTCGTCGAGGTGGGCCGAGAGCATGGCCAGCAGCTGCGGCAGCCGCGCGTGCAAGCCCACCAGGCAGGCGCGCTGCAGCAGGGCCACGGCGGCACTGGCGCTGCGCCCGCGGCCCTGGTCGGACAGGGCCGCCTCTTCGCGCATGAGGCGCGCCAGGCACACCGCCTCCACGCTCGCGCCGTCGCTGGCCAGCGCGATCAGGCGCGCCTCGACCATGGGCGACCAGGCGGCGCGCCATTCCTCGAACAGCATGTTCAGCCGGCTGCCGGCAATGAAATCGGGCCCCGCCACCCACTGCGCCAGGCCCGCATCGAGGTAGGCCATGGCGTGGAAGAAGCGGCTGCGCTCGCGGTGCGAGGGCTTGCGGTACAGGTCCAGCCGCACCCCGCGCGAGGCGCTGTCGTCCAGGCGCACGCCAGCGGCGCGGGCCAGGCGGCGCGCATCCTCGATCAGCGGCGGCGAGCCCGCCGATGGCGGCACATCGCCGATGCGTGTGCCGCCCAGGAATGCGCGCAGGTCGGCCGTGAAGCCGCGCATGCCCTCGTCCATCGCTCCCTTGACAAAGCACGAGCGGATCGCGTCCAGCACATCCTGGCGGCCCGGCCCGGCATTGCCGCGCAGTTCGGCCAGGCGCACCGCCTGCAGCGCGGCGGCCTGCACCAGCGCGGTGGAGACGGCGTCGGTCTGGTCCTGCGCGCGGGTCTGCTGCGCAAAGCGGGTGAGCAGCCCAAGCGCCACCACGGTCAGAGGGTGCACTGCCTGGGCCGCCGGGGCGTCGCGCAGTGCCCGGTCTTCCAATGCCTCCCACACCTGTTGGTAGTAGCCCGGCGAGGGCATGCCGGCGCCATAGCCGTTGAGCGCATCGAGCTGCTCGAAGCTGTAGCGGATCAGCCAGGCATCGGGTTCCGCGGTCCTGTTCTTCTTTGCCGCGGGCTTGGTGGGCGCCGCCAGGGGTGGGGCCGTCTTCCAGCTGCGCAGCAGCTCGGTGGTGTGAAAACCCCCGGTCACCACCACGATGGGGCCGCTCACCGCGCTGCGCCAGCGGCGGATGTGCGCGGCCATGTGGCGCTCGCGCGGCAGGCTCAGCTCGGCTTCGAGCACCTCGGGCTCGTAGTCCTGCCGGGCCATCGCGCACCAGCTGAACACGTCGGCGAACAGCGTGCGCCAGTCGGCCAGCGCCTCGGGCGCGCGCAGCTCGAACAGCCGGTCCCACAGGTCGTGGTGGTCCACGCAGCCGAGCTGGCGCGCCATGGCGTTCAGGTAGCGGCTGTGGGCGAAATGGCGCTCCTCCATCTGGCTGCGTGCGGTGTCGGGGGCCTGCGTTTCCTCCCCGTCATCGCCGCCGCCGTAGCGGCGCTCCCAGGCCTTGTGGCGCCAGGGCAGGTCGATGAGTGCGACCTGCGCACCGAGGGCCGCACCCTCGCGCACGGCGATCCATTCGGGGCTGTAGTCGCACAGGGGGTAGAAGGAGCTGCTGGTCACGGTGCGCGGCCCGGCGGGCTCGGGTTCCGCTTCGTTCCTTTCCTCGCCGGGGGCCGGCGGCTCGGCCCGGGCTTCGCGCGTGGCCTGGCACAGCCAGGCCACCGGGGTGCGGGTCAGCGGATCCTGCAGCAGGGGCAGCAGGGGGTCGAGGTCGTCCGGCCCTTCGATCAACACCGCTGCCGGTCGCACCTCGCGCAGCAGGTGGCGCAGCGCCCAGGCGCAGGCGGGGCTGTGGTGGCGCACGGGCACGAAGAAGATGCCCTCGTCGCCGAGCAGCTGCGGCAGCAGGGCCGCGATCTCCGGCGGCAGGCCCCCGGGCTGCGTTGCTGCGCTCACCGCTACTGCCACAGCGAGCGGGCCGCTTCGTGGAAGTTCTTCCACTGCGGGTCGCGCCGCGCGCGCTCGCGCACCACGGTGTCGAAGTAGTGGCGCACGCGCTTCGCGTCGTCGGCACTGTCCTTGAGCACCACACCCTGCAGCTGGCCGGCGATCTCGCGCGGGGTCAGTTCGCCGTCGTTGAAATGGCGCGCCTGCAGCGCGGCGGCATAGGCCACGTTCACGGCCTCGGCGGTGGACATCACGGCGTCCAGGCCCTTGATGGCCGTGCCCTCCTGCGTCTGGCCCGCGCGCAGCTCCTGGAAGGTGGTGACCAGCAGAGCGACCACGTCGCGCGGCACGTTCACCGGGGCCTCGCTGCCGGCTAGCTCGCGCGTGAGCTGGGCCATCACCAGATCGACCTCGAACTGGTGGTCGCGGATCGGGCGCACGGTCTCGAAGTTGAAGCGGCGCTTCAGGGCCGACGACATCTCGTGCACGCCCCGGTCACGCAGGTTGGCCGTGGCGATGATGTTGAAGCCGCGCTGGGCGAAGAGGCGCGCGTCGTCGCCGAGCTCGGGGATCATCAGCTGCTTGTCGCTCATCAGCGAGATCAGCACGTCCTGGATCTCGGGCGGGCAGCGCGTGATTTCCTCGAAGCGCACCAGCTTGCCCGCGCGCATGGCCTGGTACAGCGGCGATGGCACCAGCGCGCGCTGGCTCGGGCCTTCGGCCAGCAGCAGGGCGTAGTTCCAGCTGTACTTGATGTGGTCTTCGGTGGTGCCAGCCGTGCCCTGCACCGTGAGGCCCGAGTCGCCGCTGATGGCCGCCGAGAGCAGCTCGGACAGCAGCGACTTGGCCGTGCCCGGTTCGCCCACCAGCATCAGGCCCTGGTGGCCCATGAGCGTGACGATGGCGCGGTCCACCAGCGGGTCGTCGCCGAAGAACTTCTGCGTCACCTGCAGCTTCGCGTCGCCCAGGATGAACTGGCGCACCGCGCGCGGCGAGAGCTTCCAGCCCGGCGGCCGGGCGTGGGTGTCTGCCGCGGCAAGGCGGGCCAGTTCGTCGGCCCAGCGTTGCTCTGGCGCCAGGCGCACGGATTGTTGGGCGGAGGGTGTGTTGGGGTTCATGGGTGGCAATGGGCCGGTGCAGGGCCTGGAGCATTCGCAGCTATTTTGGACCAGCTTTGCCGACGGTCCGTGACCGTACTCTCTGTTGCTTTTAAATGCGTATCAATCGCATTGATACAATCGGGGCACTTCGCAGCCAGATGTTTCTTTGATTTCAAAGGGGTCCAGCAAACAACCTTTTGAATTCAAGGCAACGATATGACCCAGCTCGGCCTCCCGGCCAAGGCCCTGCGCGCACCTGCGCGTGCCACTTCCCCGGTTTGTGCCCCTCCCCGCCACCTGCGGGCCAGCCTGATGGCGCTCGCCATCCAGGTCCTTCTGTGGCCGATGCTGCCTGCCCATGCACAGACGGCGGCGCCAGCGGGCAACAGCGAGCAGTTGCCCGAGGTGAAGGTGACCGCCGAGGCCCTGCGCCGCGAGGCCGGAGCCAAGGTGGTCATCGCCCAGGAGGAGGTCGAGAGGACCGGTGCCACCGGCATTGCCGACGTGATCCGCTACCAGCCGCTGGTGGACGCCCCCGGCACGGTGACCGGCTCCACGCGCGGTGCCAGCCGCCATGACCGCAGCGGCACCACGGGCTACAACATCCGCGGCATCGAAGGCAACCGCGTGGGGCTGGACGTGGACGGCATCGAAATGCCCGACGCCGTGAGCCGCGCCCCGCTGACCAACCGCGCGCAGGATGGCAGCTTCGGCATGGGCCGCGACTTCATCGACCCCGACATCTACTCGGCGGTGGAGATCCAGTCGGGAACCACCAACTCGCAGCGCACTGCGGGCGGCATTGGCGGAGCGGTGAGCTTTCGCAGCAAATCGCCCGAAGACTACGTGAGCGCCAGCAAGCCCCTGTACCTGGGAGCCAAGCTGGGCTACAGCGGGGCCAACAGCGCCTGGACCAAGGGCATGACGGCAGCGGGCCTGTCGGGCGACTTCGGGGCGCTGGTGAGCTACGTGCGCCGCGACGGCAAGGAGACCAAGAACAACAGCCTGGGCGTACCCAGCTACCCGGACGACTGGCACTCGGACGCCCTGCTGCTCAAGGGCAGCCTGCGCGTGAACCCCGAGCACAGGCTGCAGGTGGGCGCCGATCTGTACCGCCGGGGCAGCGACACCCGCTTCGAGGCCTGGAACACCGCGGCCACGGCCGTCACCGGGAACTCGCACCAACTGGCCAAGACCGAGCGCAGCACCCTGCACGCCGCGCACACCTGGGCTCCTGTCGGCGGGCTGGTGGACCAGCTGAACACGCGCATCTACTTCCAGGACACGGAGATGAACGACGTCACCCACACGGTGGCCCTGGCCACGGGGGCGAATGAGCGCGACATTTCGCGCAACACCACGCGGCAGGTGGGCTTCTCCAGCGTGGCCGACAAGCGCCTGGGCAACCAGCTGCTCAAGTTCGGGGTGAACTACTCCACGGCGGACAACGAACACCCTTTCAGCTCCACCGATCCACAGGCGGCGCGCCAGCCCTTCCCCGACACCAACACGGTGCGCCTGGGCCTCTTTGCCGAGGACACCATCGAGTGGGAAGTCGGCGGCAGGCGCCTGGCCCTGGTGCCCGGCCTGCGCGTGGACCGGGTGCGACCGCGCATCGAGAACGCTGCAGGTTTTGCCAATGAGCGCATCACCGCGGCCGAGCTCGAAAGGATGTACGGCAGCACCAAGGCCACCACCATCGTGAGCCCGAGCCTGGCCGTGCTCTACGACGTGGCCCCTACGCTCACCGCCTACGCCCAATGGAAGCGCAGCGGCCGCGCGCCGACCAACAGCGAGGTCTTCGGCTACTGGAACGGCGGCGGCGGCACCTATGCCCTGGTCGGCAACAAGGACCTGGGCAAGGAGACCAGCAACGCCTTCGACCTGGGCCTCAAGGGCTCGCCCGCCGACGGCGTGGTGTTCAACGGCTCGGTGTTCCATACCCGCTACAAGGACTTCATCTCGTACACGCGCTTCACGCGGGCCAACAACCCCGAGCTGTTCACCCACATCCAGCAGAGCCTGGGCATCCTCTACCAGGCCAACAACCGCGACGAGGCCACCATCTCGGGCGCCGAGTTCAGCGCCCGGTTGGACCATGGCACATGGACACCAGCCGCGAAGGGCCTGTACAGCACCTGGGCCTTCGGCTACAGCCAGGGCAGCTCCAAGTCCAAGCTCGCGGGCGACAAGAAAGTGGACCTCGACTCGGTGCAGCCGGGCAAGGCCATCATCGGCCTGGGCTTCGATGCGCCACAGAAGGCCTGGGGCGTGAACCTCAGCGGCACCTTCGTGAAGGGCAAGCAGGCCGTCTCCACCAACCGCCTGGCGTTCAGCAACGACCCCGGCGCCACGCTCACGGACTCCACCACCGAGCTGTTCCGCGTACCGGGCTTCGCGCGCTTCGACCTGGCGGGCTACTACCGCATCAACCCGAACGTGCGCATCACTGCCGGCATCTTCAACCTCGCCGACAAGAAGTACTGGGCCTACAGCAGCACCCGTAACCTGCAGCCGCAGTCCGCCCAGGACCGGCGCCAGATCGCGTTGTCCACGGCTCCCGGGCGCACCTATGCGCTCAGCATGAACGTGGACTTCTGATGACGACGACGACTCTCCCCTCCAACCGATAGAAAGAAGGCAAGCACCATGAGCATCCGAAATTTTCCCTTGCTGAGCGCTCTCGCCGCTGCGGCACTGTTGTCGGCCTGCGCCAGCGCGCCAGCCACCACGCCAGCTCCAGGCACTGCCGCACGGCCCGCAGGTGGGCACGGCCTGCAGGCCTTCCTGGGCAGCTACGACACCAACCGCGATGGCCAGGTCACACGCGCCGAGTTCGACGCCGTGCGCCTGCAGCGCTTTCACGCCGCCGACACCAATGGCGACGGCGTGCTGAGCGAGGCCGAGTACGTGGCCGAGTTCGAAGGCCGCCTCAAGCGCCAGTATTTCGACGACGGAAAGCAGCCCGACAAGGCCTACGAGAACAGCATCAAGCAGGCGCACGTGCGCTTTGCCATCGTCAACCGCGCGCGCGACGGCCGATTCACGGCCGCTGAAGACGCAGCCATCGCCGACAAGACCTTCAAGAACCTGGACACCAATGGCGACAGCACTGTCTCCACGGAGGATCCACCGCGCCCACCCCAGCCCCGTGGCGATGGCGACTGAGGTCGCCACCCGGTACCCGCGCCACTGCATGGCAGTGGCGCTGGCCTTGGCTGCGGGGCCGGTCGCTGCGGCGTCGCTGACGCTGCAGATCACGCTGCCCGAGATCAAGACGGCGTCGTACTACCGGCCCTACCTCGCGGCCTGGGTGGAAAAGGCCGACGAGAAGGCGGTGGTGGGCACGCTGGCCGTCTGGTACGACATGCGTCTGAAGGACGGCCTGGGCAAGGGCTGGCTGCGCCACCTGCGCTCCTGGTGGCGCACCAGCGGCGAGCAGCTCGCGCTGCCCGTGGACGGCGTCACGGGGGCCACCCGGCCCGTGGGCACGCACGCCCTGCACTTCGCCGGTGGCAAGGGCCCGCTGGCCCAGCTGCCCCCGGGTCGCTACCAGATGGTGGTGGAAGCCGTGCGCGAGCAGGGCGAACGCGAGCTGGTGCGCGTGCCTTTCGAGTGGGGCCGCATGGCCAACACGTCGCGCGTGCAGGGCAGCAAGGAGCTGGGGCAGGTCACGGTGGACGTGGCCGATTGAGCCCGCTGCGGGCTCTACAAAAGCAAACACCGGGTGCATGCTGTGGCATGGCCCGGTGTTCCTGCTTCTGGTGGGTGCCCTTCGCAGGGCACAGGCTTCAGCTCAATCGTCGCTGGATGCCAGGCTGATCAGGATGCGCAGCACATACCAGAGCATCAGCGCGATCGACGCGAACAGGTGCAGCGCGGCACCTGCGGGGCGATCCGTGGGGTAGTCGTGGATGATGCGCGAGGTGTCGTACAGCACGCAGGCGCCAGCGAACAGCACCATGATGCCGGAGAACCAGATGCCGAGCTTGAAGCCGAAGATCGCGCCGGCCACGATGGTGCCCAGGGCCACCAGGCCACCCACCTTGAGGATGCCGCCCAGGAACGAGAAGTCGGACTTGCTGGTGAAGGCCGTCCAGGTCAGGGCCGCCACCATCAGCAACGTGATGAAGCCTGCTGCGCCGATGGCGCCGGGCGCCACGATCTGGGCGATGCCGAACAGCGGCGCGAAGATCAGGCCTTCGGCCAGCACGTAGATCCCGAGGCCCATGAGTTGGGTCTGGGGCTTCTCGGCGTTGTCGGCCAGGTAGGACGCCAGCCATCCCACGAGCATGAAGGCGCCCATGACGCCCAGCCAGATGAACTTGTTGCCACTGCCCATCAGCATCTTGGCCGTGGTGGTGGAAAAGCCGCTCATCATCAGCACGGCCGACAGCACGACGAAGGCCAGGATGGCCGCGCCCAGGTGCTTGTAGGTGGAGACGATGAACTCGCGGCGCTCGACGGGAGAGCCGGACGGGTCGTCAGGGGTCAGGACATTGGTATTCACAAGGATGCTCCTCGGTTGGGGTTGCTACTTCTCACACAGGAAGCAGCCTTGTGGGCCGCTTCCTGCCTCTCTCGGTAGGGGGGTCAGGCGGCAGCCAGCTCGTCGGTGCGGCGCAGCTTGCGGTTGGACCACACACCGGCGGCGCCCAGCAGCGTCAGGATGACGGCCAGGATCCAGATGCCGGCGCCGCTGAAGGACTGGGCCGTGGACGCGGCCTCGGCCTGCATGCGTGTGCGCGTGGCCTCATAGCTGATCACGGGTTTGCCGGCCATCACCACCTCGTAGACGATGTCGCTGTCGCTGCTGTCGTACAGCGCGGTGACCTTCTCGTCGATGATGCCGCCCACGACCGCCTTGGGCTCGCTGTGCGCGATGCGCAGCTTGCGCTCTTCACCACCCGCGTCGGGCTTGACGGTGATCTCGTAGTACTGCTTGGTGGAGCGGCGCTTGCGCTTGACCGTGACTTCGCTGGCGCCGGTGACCGTGCCGGCCACCGTCTGCAGCTGCTCGCGTGCCGTGAAGGCGTGGTCGCCATCGGCCTTCCAGCTGCTCCAGATGGCCATGCCAGCCAGGCCCGGGCCTGCCAGCAGGATGAGCCACGCGTAGCCAGTGATGAAAATCAGTATTTTTCGAACAAAACCCGGCATGAGAATTCCTCCCTCAATCATTCACATTCGATGAAATCCCGCACAGCTCATGGGCTGTTGTGCGGTGCAAGGGCTGGATCATCGCGGCAGTTTTCCCGTCGAGATGTCGCAAATTGTGAGAATGGAGAGACCTCACCAAAAAAACGTGAATTCCTCCCGGTTTTCGTCGCTCGATTCAAACAGTTACGGCTTGAAATCGCTGCGCGAGGCCCCTGGAACAGGCTCCGGGAGGCTCGCACACACGCTACCAGGGCATCTTCTTTTCCCAGTCCGCATCGAAGCCCGTGCAGGCCTGGGCGATGGCCAAGTAGTCGGCATAGGCTTCGGCCAGCAGCACCGGCGGCACGCTCGCCAGTGGCAGCGTGCTGTCGCTCCAGCTGCGCGAGCGGCTGTCCTCGAAGCTCAGGGTCTTGAGCGCGGCCGCCACGTTCTCCTCGGGCAGGGTGTTGCCCGAGAACTCGATGGACACGCGCACGCCCACGCTCGAGAAGTCCTTGGTGTACTCGTAGAAGAAGCCGCCGTCCTCGGCCTGGGCACGCTGGTAACCGAGCTTGGTGAAGGCGCCGCGCAGGGTGAAGCTGTCGCTGACCCAGCCTTGGCGGTCGCTGATGGAGCTCACGGCTAGGCCCTTGTCGTCGGTGAAGGACAGGGTGGGCGACTGGCGCGACATCTGCGGGAACAGGGGCGTGAGCTTGTAGTCCTTGAAGTGCTTCGTCCAGGCGCTGGCCATGGCCGCGTCCACCAGCGAGGCATGGGCCAGGCGCACCTGGGCGCCCTCGCCGAGCTCCACCTCGTCGTCCTCGGTGTTGATCAGGCTGCCGTCCTCGGTGGGGCGAAAGCTCTGCAGTGCGGCGCCTTCGGCGTCCACCTCCAGCCACACCAGACGCTGCACCAGCCGGCCCGCCACAGGGTGGCGGTGCAGGTACTCGCGCCACTCGGCCACGGGCCACTGGCGGCCGGTGCACATGGCTTCGAACAGGCGCGCGGTCTGCAGGTCGATGACCTGCTTGAGCTCCTTCTTGCTGGTGGACAGCAGTGCCTTGGTCTCCTTGGTCTGGGCCGGGTCGTCGTTCTGGCGCGGCTCGGGCAGGGTCTTGATGGCCTTGCCCTCGGGGTTGCGCAGCTCGGGCTTCATCGCGGCGTCGAGCACCATGGTGAAGACGCGCTCGCCATAGGGCAGCGCCAGCGTGCCCGTGTCGTCCAGGCCGGCCGTGGGGATGGTGCGGTCGGCCAGCTGGTCCTGGGTCCAGCCGTTGCGGTCGGCGATCTCCTGCACCAGGGCGCGGGCCTTGGTCTGCACCGAGGCCGTGCGGTAGCGGCGCGACAGGCCCAGCATCAGCTGGATCACCACGGGGTCGTTGCCCGGGGCCACGCCTTCGAGCATGGCTTCGATCTGCGAGCGGCGCTGGTAATGGTCGCGCATGTACTGCTGCAGCAGGGTCACGATCTCATGGCCTGGCGCAAAGGCCGCCAGCGCCAGGATGCCCTTCTCGCCGATGGCGCTGCCCAGGTACTCGGACATCTTCTCGCGCTTGCATTCCTCGAACACCTGGTCTTCGGACTTGGCGTAGTCGGCCTCGTAGTACTGGCGGTACTCGGGCTTGGCGTTCTGGTAGCCCTTCTGGTAGGACTGGTAGCGCTGCGGCGCATGGGCCTGCGCGTAGGCAATGCCCTCCTCCAGCGGCGGGTGGCGCGTGTCGTGGGCGATGAACTGGCGCAGCACGCTGCTGCCCAGGGCCTGGCGGCTTGGTGCATCGAGCAGCCCCATGTAGCGCGTGAGCAGGGCGTTGCCGCCGGGCTCCTTGAGCTTGCAGGCCAGCACCACCCACCAGCGCAGGATCTCGGGCTCCACGGCCGTGCCGTCGGCCCAGCGCGCGGCCGGCAGTGCATCCAGCGCGAACCAGGCCAGGCCTGCAGGCGGCTTGGCCTTCAGGCCCTTGTTCGCCTCGGCCAGCAGGGTCGCGGCGGCCAGGCGCGGCGAGATGTCCTCTCCCAGACCTTCCAGAGCCGTGAGGAATGCGGCACGCACCGTTTCGCGGCCCTCCTTCTCGAGCGCCTTGGTCAGGGCGGGCACGGCTTCGGCGTATTTCAGCCCGGCCAGCCAGTTGGCAGCCTCGATGCGCACCTCGCTCTTGGTGTGGGTGAGCGACTCCACCACCTGGCGGCCGATGTTCGGCAGCGTGGACAGGGCCTTCTGGGCCATGGGGCGGTGGGTCTTGCCCTCCCCCAGGGCCAGCTCCATCACGCGCGGCAGCCAGCGCGCCGGGATGGTCGGGAAGGTGGACAGCGTGCGCAAGGCGGGGCCGAGCTCCAGCGTGCCCGCATAGCGGTCACCGTTGTTCTGCTGCGCCGCCAGGCCCAGGGCCTGGTCGAGGAACTCGGGGTGCTCGGCGAAGAACGGCCACACGCGCTCGGGTGGCAGCAGGTCGGTGGCGCTGGGCGTGTTCCAGTAGTCGAACAGGGCGGTGCGCGCCACTTCGATCAGCGGGGTTCCCGAGCGCCGCAACAGGTCGGCCAGGGCGCGCAGGTCGACACTGCCTTGCGGTTGGCCGCCCAGCCATTTATGGAAGCCGTCGTCGAACCAGAAGCTGCGGCTGTAGCGCGACACGCCCAGCCAGCGGATCAGGTGCGAGGGCCCGAAGGACGGCAGCGCAAACAGGCGGTTGCCATGCGTCACGGCCTGGGCCACCTCGCTGTTGCGCAGCTTCTCCATCAGCTTCTTGTCGAGCTGGCCGTTGAGCAGGGCCAGCGCCTGGCGCATGTCGTCCTCGGTCAGCTTGGCCAGGTTCGCGTAGCTCTTCTGGCGCCAGGTGTACTTGTTCTTCTGGGCCTTGTTCTCCTCGGCCTCTTCTTCGGCGGCGCGGCGCGCGCGCTCGATCACCTCGGTGCGGTTGGCCAGCAGCAGCGCCAGCGCATCCTCGCCCAGCGGGGTGTCGGCAAACGGCGTCCAGGGCGGGGGCTCGGGCAGGTCCTGTTCCTGGGCACCCCCCGCTGCATCGATGCGGTTGAGCGCCGCGCGGATGGCCTGCTGTACAGGCTTGCTGCCCTCGCTGGCCAGTGCGGCTTCGAGCAGGCCACGCGTGGCCTCGGCGGGCAGGCGCGCCAGCAGTTCGGCCGCCTGGGTGCGCTGGCTGGTATCGCCCGCGCCGAGCAGCGCGGCCAGCAGGCGCAGTCGCTCGGCCTCGCCGATGCCCTCGAGGTGCGGCACAGCCTCGGCGCGCACGGTCTTGCTGCCGTCGGCCGCAAGGGCCACCAGCAGCGGTGCGAAGCCCGCGCGCAGCGCCTTGTCGGGCCCGATGCGCGAAGCCAGCTGTACGCGGCCGGAGGCCGAGAGTTGCTGCAGCAGGGCCTGCACGGCCTCGGGGCGCGCCAGCATGTACGCGGCAAGGGCCGGTGCCTTGACCAGGCCGTCCAGCCGGTCCTGGTAGTAGCTGTCCAGGCCCTTGCGCTCGAACACCAGCTGCAGTGCAAGGGTCTCGTCCAGGCTCTCCTCGGCCAGCAACTGCGCGATGAGATCGACCGTCCAGGCCGCGCGGTCCTTGCCCAGCTCGTGCTTGTTGCTGTTGCCTTCCCTGAAGCTGGCATGCACCGCATCGTTGACCAGGTACTGCAGCCAGTCGGGCACGGGCGCGCCGGGATGCTCCAGCGACTTGCCGGCATCGGCCGCGGCCAGCAGCTTGCCCAGGCGCACCAGCAGGGCCAGCGGCGGCTTGTCTGCCGGTATGCTGGCGTAGAACCCGGAGCGGCCGGCCAGGCTCTTCTTGCCCGCGGCCTCCAGAGGTTTGTCGTTGTACAGGTTGAAACCCCAGCGCAGTCGGCCGGGCGCGCCGAGCAACTGGCCGGGCTCAATGGCGTGGGGGGCCTGCAGCTCCAGCAGCACGGCTTCGTGGGTGCCGTCGGTCACAAAGGCCAGGGCCTTGTCCGCAAGGCCCGGCGCCGCCTTGTCCAGCGGCTCCATGGCCTGGCGCAGCAGGTTGTTCTGCGCGGTGCTCAGTCCATTGCCATCATTGCCCGAGCGGCCCGTCACCGCCCCCACGATCTTGTCCAGCAGTCCCATGCACGATCCCCTGTGGTCTGAATAGAGCCCGCATTTTGTCAGTGCGCCATGGCGCCACCGTGGCGCCATGGCGCGCCCGCGTGCAATTTGCCCGCTTTCAAGGTAATGGCTTGTAACACCGCACCGGTGCACGGCCAAGCCGCCAAGCCATCAAGTCGCTAGGCGGCGATGGATGGCAGCCCGTCGAGCTCCACCGTGCGCTGGCACAGCTGCTGCAGTCGCAGCGCGCCCGCCGGCTGCGGTGCGTTCAGGTGGTGTTGCAGGGCCGAGGCCACGGTGCGCAGCCCTACCGACGCGATGCCCGGCAATGCGGCGCTAAGGCGCTCCGATTGCGTCTCGGTGAGCGCCATGCGCCCGGTGGCGGCCTGGGTCTCCAGCACGTCGAGCACGGGGCCCAGCAGGCGCTG
>JAZKEE010000065.1:0-41056 GCA_040387235.1 Pseudomonadota bacterium | reverse complement strand
CCCGGCCTCCACCCTCCACACAGTCACCGCAGCAACCATGCAAAGAGGGCTCAGAACGGATAGTGCCGCGCCGTCGTCTGCACCGTGATCCAGCGCAACTCCGTGAACTCCCGCACCCCCGCCATCCCCCCAAACCGCCCCCACCCCGAGTTCTTCACCCCGCCAAACGGCATCTGACCTTCATCGTGCACCGTAGGCCCGTTGACATGGCAGATGCCCGACTCGATGCGCGCGGCCACGTTCCAGGCGCGGGCGATGTCGCGGCCGAAGACGGCGGCCGAGAGGCCGAACTCGTTGTCGTTGGCGCAGGCAATGGCTTCCTCCACGCCATTCACGCGCACGATGGGCTTGAGCGGGCCGAAGGATTCCTCGCGGTAGATGTCCATTTCGGGGGTCACGTGGTCAATGATGGTGGCGGCCATCAGCGTGTTCTCGCTCTTGCCGCCGCAGACCAGCTTGGCACCCTTGGCCAGGGCGTCGTCGATCAGTGCGTTGCAGCGCTGCACGGTGGCCATGTCCACCACCGAGCCGAGCACGACCGGGCCCTTGCGCGGGTCGCCCAGCGGCAGGGCCTGCGCGCGCGCCGCGAAGCGGGCCACGAAGTCGTTGGCGATAGAGGCATCCACCACGATGCGCTCGGTGGACATGCAGATCTGGCCCGAGTTGGCGAACGAGCCGAACACGGCGGCGTCCACCGCAGCATCCACGTCCGCATCGTCCAGCACCACCAGGGGGGCCTTGCCGCCAAGCTCCAGCACCGTGGGCTTGAGGTACTTGGCGCAGGTCTGCGCGACGATGCGGCCGACCTTGGTCGAGCCCGTGAAGTTCACGCGGCGCACGGCCGGATGGGCCACGATGGCCTCGACCACGGCCCCGGCGTCGGCCGGGGCATTGGTCACGAAATTCACCACGCCCGGGGGCAGGCCGGCCTCCTGCAGCGCTTCGATGATCAGGCCGTGGGTGGCGGGGCTCAGCTCCGAGCCCTTCAAGATCACCGTGTTGCCGCAGGCCAGCGGTGTGGCGATGGCGCGCACGCCGAGGATGATGGGTGCATTCCACGGCGCAATGCCCAGCACCACGCCCGCGGCCTGGCGCACGCCCATGGCCAGGCTGCCGGGCACGTCGGACGGTATCACCTCGCCCGCGATCTGCGTGGTCAGGGCCGCGGCCTCCTGCAGCAGGCCCGCGGCCAGGTGCACGTTGAAGCCGGCCCACAGGCCCGACGCACCGGTCTCTGCGGCCATGGCGGCGGCGAATGCCTCGCCCTTGGCTTCGAGCGCGTGCGCGGCCTTGAGCAGCAGCGCACGGCGCGCATTGGGCCCCAGGGCCGACCAGGCGGGGAAGGCCTTGGCAGCTGCATCTGCGGCAGCCTTGGCATCGGCCACGGTGGCAGCGGGCGCGGTGGTGGCCACCGAGCCGTCGAGCGGGTTGCGGCGCTCGAAGGTGGCGCCGCCTGTGGCCTGCACGCGCTCGCCGTTGATCAGCATGGAAATGGCAGTCATGGAATGTCTCCTGGATGAATAGGAAGGAAGTCGGAGGGGGATGGGATGGGATGGAGTGTGGGACGTTCAGGCAACGCCCAGGTAGGCCTGGCGCACGGCGTCGGACTGCAGCAGCGTGGCGGCATCGCCCGAGGCCACGATGCGCCCGCGCTCCAGCACATAGCCGCGCTGGGCCACCTGCAGCGCCTTGCGCACGTTCTGCTCCACCATGAGCACGGTGACGCCCTGCGCCGCGATGCGCTGCACGATGGCGAGCAGCTCGTCCACCATGCGCGGTGCCAGGCCCAGCGAGGGCTCGTCCAGCATCAACAGGCGCGGGCCGCTCATCATGGCACGGGCCACGGCCACCATCTGCTGCTCGCCACCGCTCATGGTGCCGGCGAGCTGCTGTGCGCGTTCCTTCAGGCGCGGGAAGTCCTCGAAGGCCTGGGCCAGGCGCTCGGCGCGCACCCGCGAGGGCACCAGCCAGCCGCCAAGCTCCAGGTTCTCGGTCACCGTCATCTGCGGAAACAGCTGGCGCCCCTCGGCCACCAGGGCCAGGCCGCGCTCTACACAGGCGGTCGCGTTCAGGGCCGGCACGGCCTGGCCGTCGAGCTGCACCGTGCCTTGGCGCGGCAGCAGGCCGGCCAGAGCCTTGAGCAGCGTGGTCTTGCCGGCGCCGTTGGGGCCGACGATCACGGTGATGCCGGGCTGTGCCTCCAGCGACAGGTCCTGCAGCACCTGGAAGCCGTTGTAGCCCGTGACCAGCCCTTGTACCGTGAGGTGTGCGCCGCTCATGCCGTGGCTCCTTCAGGCGTTGCCGGTGTGGCCATTTCATCTCCCAGATAGGCTTCGATCACCTGCGGGTCACGCACCACCTCGGCGGGGGTGCCATCGGCGATCTTGCGGCCCTGGTGCAGCACCAGCACACGCTCCACGTACTTGAGCAGCGTGGTCACGGCATGCTCGATCCACACGACCGTCAAGCCCCAGTCATCGCGCAGGCGGCGGATGCGCTGGGCCATGGCATCGACCTCGGCCTCGGTCAGCCCGGCGGCCACCTCGTCGAGCAGCAGCAGGCGCGGGCGTGTGCCCAGGGCCATGCCGATCTCCAGCAGGCGCTGCTGCGAAGGCGTCACGTCGGCGGCGGGGCGGTCCGCCAGGGCCGACAGGCCCAGCATGGCCAGGATCTCGTCCTCATTGCGCAGGCCTACGGGCCCCTGGCGGTGGCGGCCCGCGAACTGCATGCCGAAGCGCACGTTGTCGCGCACCGTCATGTCCAGGAACACGCGAGGCGTCTGGAAGGTGCGCGCGATGCCGTGCGCCGCATAGTGGTGCGGCCCCTTGCCCGTGAGGTTGTCGGCCCCGCAGTGCAGCGTGCCCGATGTCGGCGGCTGCACCCCCGAGATGGCGTTGAAGAAGGTGGTCTTGCCCGCACCGTTGGGGCCGATGATGCCGATGAGCTCGCCCGCGTGCAGCGTGGCGCTCACACCGTCCACGGCGGTCAGGCCGCCAAAGCGCACGGTCACGGCGTCGATGGTCAACAGGGCCTCAGACATGTCCGGCCTCCGCTGCAGGCGTGGCCGCCCGCTTGCGCTGCCACAGCGTGGCCAGGCCGTTGGGCAGGTACATCACGCACAGGATGAGCAGCAGGCCCAGCACCATCATGTAGCCATAGGGCAGTTGCAGGCGCAGCGTCTCGGCCAGCAGGCTGAAGACGATGGCAGCCAGCACCGGGCCGCCGATGCTGGCTGCGCCGCCGATCAGCGCGATCAGCACGGTCTGAAAGCCGATGAAGGGGCTGAACACGGCGGCCGGCTCGATGTAGGTCCAGCGCACGGCCATGGCCGCGCCCACGGCGCCCGCAAACGCCGCGGTGATGCCGAAGCCCGCGATCTTGGCCAGGCGCGTGTCCACGCCCAGGGTCTGCGCACGCTGCTCGTCGGCGCCGATGCCCGAGAGCGCCAGGCCGAAGCGGCTGCGCTGGATGGCGATGGCCGTGGCGATGGCGGCCGCCGCGATCAGCAGCACCGTGAGGTACACCGTCTCGTTGCTGGGCACCACGGTGAGCACGCGGCCTACGGTGCCGGACACCTGCTTTTCGACGAAGGTCACGGCGTGGCGGATCAGCTCCGTCATGCCGAAGGTGAGCACCGCGAAATAGGTGCCGCGCAGGTGCAGCACCGCCGCACCCATCACGATCGCCACCACGGCCGCGATCAGCGCACCGGCCAGTATCACCAGCGGCCAGGGCAGCATGCCCAGCAGCGTGGCGCTGGCATAGGCCCCGATGCCGAAGAAGGCCGAGGTGGCCAGCGAGAGGTAGCGCGTGGCGCCGCAGAACAGCGACCAGCTGGTGGCCAGCGCGATGTACATCAGGCAACTGAGCAGCACCGAGGCCATGAACTCGGACACCAGCCAGGGCAGGGTGCCGACCACGGCCGTGCCCGCGGCCAGCGCGAGCCAGGGCCTTGAGGATGAATTTTTCATGGAGTTGTTGGTTGTGCTTTGTTTCGCCATGGGCGATGGGATACGGCGCGAGCAAGGCCAGTGCCACCGTGGAGCTGGCGTTGCCAGGCCAGGGGTGGCGTCTCCCTCTCGAAGGAGGGGGGGAAGAAGCAAAGCGGCTCAGGGGGTGTCATTTCTTGAACAATCCGTTGGGGCGCCAGATCAGCACGCCGATGAACACCGCATAGCTCAGCAGCATCTTGAGAGAGGGGCTGCTGAAGTGCATGCCCAGGGCTTCGACCACGCCGAGCAGCAGGCCGCCGGCCAGGCTGCCTGCCAGGCTGCCGAAGCCGCCCAGCGTGATCACGATCAGCGCCGTCACGGTGTAGGGCTCACCCATCGACGGGGAGATCTCGTAGGTCATCGACAGCAGGGCCCCTGCCACGCCCGACAGGCCCAGGCCAATGCCGAACATCATCGGATGCAGCCGCCGGGTGTTGATGCCCACCAGCTGCGCCCCGGTGGGCGACTGCATCAGCGCCCGAACGGCCTTGCCCAGCAAGGTGAGCTTGAGCAGTGCGATCAGCGCGGCCGACAGCGCCAGCGCCACGCCGAACAGCACCAGCTTGTTCTCGGTGAAGCGCATGCCCGCGATCTGCACCGGGTCGGCCAGGTATTCGTAGCCGCGCAGGTCACCGCCCCAGATCAAGAGGGCGGTGTTCTGCACCAGGAACATCAGGCCGAAGCCCACCATCAGGCTGCGCGCCTCGAACACGTCCACGTTGGGCGCGCGCGCTGCCAGGCGCTTGAAGCACAGCGCATGCACCGCCACGCCCAGAACGAACAGCGCGATGAAGGCCAGCGGCATCAGCGCCAGCGGCGACCAGCCCCAGGCGGTGTGCGCCCACCAGGTCAGGAAGGCGCCGAGCATCAGGAACTCGCCATGCGAGATGTTCATGATGCGCATCAGCCCGTATTGCAGGTTCAGGCCCATGGCCACCAGCGCATAGATGCCGCCGGTAATCAGGCCACTGGCGACCAGTTCGGCCCAGGAAGTGAAAGACACTGTGTTATTTCCAAACGGGTTTCGCCGTGTTGAGCTGCGCCGTGGCGCGGTCCTTGGGCCACACCACCTCGAAGTCGCTGCCCTGCCATTGGCTCACGGTGCCGGGGATGGAGGCGTTCTCGCTGCCCGCAAAGCGGATGCCGCCCAGGATGGTCTTGAACTCGTTCTTGGCGATGTGCTCGCGCAGCGCCTTGCGGTCCAGGCCGACCTTCTCCACGGCCTGTTGCAGGATCTGCAGGCCTGCCCAGGCGTGGCCGCTGGCCCAGCGGTCGGGCTCCTTGTTGAACTTCTTCACATGCGCGTCGAAATACGCCTTGGCCTCGGGACTGGTCTTCACGCTCCACGATCCCATGCCGATCACGCCCTCGGTGTTGGCCTGCATCACGTTCTTGTACAGCTGGAAGGCCGTGCCCACGGAGGCGTAGAAGAACTTGGGGTTCAGCCCCACCTCGCGCGCCTGGCGGCTGGCCAGGATGGTGTCGGGCGGGTAGGTGATGCCGATGAAGGCGTCGGGGTTCAGGTCCTTGATGCCGCGCAGCACGGGCGCCAGGTCCTTCACACCCAGGGGGTAGCTCTTGCGCTCCACCACCTGGATGCTGGTCTTTTTGAGCGCGCTGTTGAGCGCCGCGAAGTTCTCCAGG
The DNA here is from genome assembly GCA_040387235.1 of Pseudomonadota bacterium. Taxonomy (GTDB): domain Bacteria; phylum Pseudomonadota; class Gammaproteobacteria; order Burkholderiales; family Burkholderiaceae_C; genus Acidovorax. The sequence goes on along the minus strand of JAZKEE010000065.1, from coordinate 35,420 downwards.
CCGAACAGGTCGTCCATGTAGACGATGGCCACCGATTTCACGCCGTTGGCCACCAGCATGTCCACCAGGGCGCCCATCATCTTGTCGGGCTGCTGCAAGAGCGAGAAGAAGTACGGCAGGTTCATGTCGATGAGCTTGCGCGACAGCGCCGTGGGCGCCAGCAGCGGGTAGCCGAAGCGGTTGGCCAGCGGTGCGATGGCGAAGTTGGCGCCCGAGCCCCAGGGCGGCAGGATCAGGTCCACCTTGTCGCTGCCCATGAGCTTTTCGAAGGTGCGCACGCAGGTCTCGGTCTCGCTGCGGTCGTCGTAGCCGATGAGTTCGATGGGGCGCTTCGCGCCCTTGATGTTGAGGCCGCCCGCCGCGTTCACCTGCTCGGCCCAGAGCAGGTAGTTGGGCTCCTGGCTGACTTGGGCGCCTGCCGCCCAGGGGCCCGTGCGGGCGATGGCGTAGCCCACGCGCACGGGGCCGGACTGGGCCAGCAGGTGCGGGGCGACCGACATGGCACCCACCGTGGCGGCCATGCCCTTGATCCATTGGCGTTTGGATTGTTGAACCATTTTCGTGTCTCCTGGAATGGGCGGCGCGCATGGTGCGGGCCGTTGACCGATCGTAGGCAGGAGGGCTTTGGGGCGCTGCGCTGAGCGTGCACAAAACACTGGTCCCAGCGTGCATGGAGCAGCGGGTTTACCCGGATTTCCGTGCTGCGCCGGGGAATAGGCCTGCGCCGGATAATCCGGGGCATACCGGCGGCGCCAGCCGCTGTACTGGAGACACCATGGCCCACCCCCTGACCGAGGTATCCACCGATACCGTGGCACCGCGCGACCGCCTGCACCTGTGGGGCGATGCGGTGTGGCGGCTCATTGGCGGGCTGGAGTCGGATGCCTTTGGCGACGAGGCCTTCGCCGGCCACATCACCTCAGGCCAGGCCGGCTACGTCAACCTGTGCCAGCTCGACGTGAGCCGCCACCGCGTGGTGCGCACCCCGAGCCTGATCCGCGGCAGCGACCGGGCCTACATCAAGGTGGTGGCGCAGCTCGAAGGGCGCGCCTGCTTCGAGCAGAACGGCCGCCAGGTCTGGCTCTCCCCCGGCGAGTGGAGCGTGTACGACACCACGCGCGCCTACGCCGTGAGCAACCCCGAGGCCGTGCGCCAGATGGTGCTGATGATTCCCAAGGAGCAGATGCCCGAGCGCAAGCTCAAGCTCGACGACCTCATGGTGCAGCGCTTTTCGGGCACCAGCGGCGTCTCGCGCCTGGCCTGGGACACCATGCGCGCCGCGTTCACCGAGCTGCCCTGCATGTCCGATGCGGCGGCCGACGGCGTGGCCGACGTGATCACGCACCTGGTGCAGCTGTCGCTGCTGGAGCGCAATGGCCAGCACAGCGCCGTGTCGCAGCGCGAGGCCCTGCGCGACCGCATCGGCCAGTACATCGACCGCCACCTGACCGACCCCGATCTCAGCATCGACCGCATCGCGCAGGCGCTCAACTGCAGCCGCCGCCACCTCTACAACGCCATGGCCGACGACGGTGACACCCTGGCAGCCACCATCCAGCAGCGCCGGCTGGAGGCCTGCCTGCGCGAGCTGCGCCAACCCGCGCATGCGCACCGCTCGGTAACGGACATCGCCATCTCCTGGGGTTTTCGCAACAGCGGCCACTTCAGCCGCGTGTTCAAGACCCACACGGGCTACAGCCCGAGCGAGTACCGCGCGCGGGCATCGCTTCCTGCGCCGGCGTTGCACCCGCACTGAGATCGTGAACACGTTCTGACGGCGCGGAGCACGGTCGTGCGCTGCTGAGCGCCTGACGCCTGACGCCGCCCGACGATACCCACCGGCATCGCCGGACCCTGCCGGAGATCCCGCCCAGCGGGCGCCTGCACCTTTTCGCGTCCTGTGCTGCATGCATGCCCGCCATGGGGCTTCTGCACGCGCCGCTGCAGGTTCCCATGCCTCTTTTCCTCCTGCATCCCCTCTCGCATGGCACGATCTGCCTAGCGCTCCGGCAAGAAATTTTGATTCTTGTCCATCTGCAATATAATTGTATTGAGACAATTGTTGGGCTTGATGTACAAAACCATTGGAGTTCTCGCCATGAAGGATGCGCAGGCAATACAGGGTGGAATGTCTCCTTCACCGGAGCAGGGCGGCTGGAAGGTGCGATCCCTGTCGGGATTCGCCGGAACGGCCGGGCCCCTGTGGACGCGGCAAGAAGAGGAGGGATGGGCCTACGGCTTCCAGATGGCGCCGGCGCACCTCAATCCGGCGGGGGTGGTGCATGGCGGTGCACTGCTCACCCTGGTGGACCATGCGATCAGCACCGTTGCGTGGGAGGCCTGCGGCCGAACGCCCTGCGTGACGCTGCAGCTCGACTCGCAGTTCCTGACCGCCGTGCGCCAGGGGCAGTTTGCACAGGCGCGGGCGCAAATCACGCATCGCACCCACCAGATGCTCTTCATGCAGGGCAGCGTCGCGGTCGACGGCCAGATGGTCCTGCGGGCGCAGGCGATCGTGAAAGTGGTGCCTGCGGAGCGCCTCGCATGAGGGCCGGGCTCCCGGTGCCGCGGCCGGCGCGGGGTTCCAGGGGCTCGTCCCAGCAGCCCTGCACTATCATGCAAATTTGGCCCTCTCCCCTTGTCATGCCCCCAAAGCGCACACCGTCGTCCGAGCCGGCGCCGCCGATTCCCAAGAAGCCCGCCGTGCGCGTGCGGCCCGTACCGGCCGTCAGCCGTTCCATCGCCATCCTGCGATTCCTCGGAAACGCCCAACAAGCCCTGGGCGTCAAGGCCATTGCCGACGAGCTGGGACTGGTGCCCAGCACCTGCCTGCACATCCTGCGCGTGCTGGTCAGCGAGGAACTGGTCAGCGTGGATCCGGCGACCAAGCGCTATTCGCTGGGCAGCGGCATGATCAGCCTGGCCCGCAGCGTGCTGGAGAGCAGCGGCTTTGCGCAGCTTGTGCAGCCCGCGCTCGACCGGCTGGCGTCCACCCGGGGCGTCACGGCGATGGGCGTGGAGATCACACCCAAGCAGTCCGTCGTGGTGCTCGCACTGTCGCGATCGAACCAGCCGTTTCGCCTGCACACCGACGTGGGCAGCCAGTTCTCGCACCTGGCGAGCGCGACCGGCCGGCTGATAGCCGCCTACAGCGGAGAGAACTGGACCCAGTTGCGCCAGAAGTTCAATGCCACGCAATGGGACAAGAAGCCCGCCTTCGACACCTGGAAGCGGGAGGTGGAACTGGCCCGCACGCAGGGCTGGAGCCTGGACCGTGACAACTTCATGAGTGGGCTCACCGTGGTCGCCGTGCCCATCTGCTCGCCCGGCGGAAGTCTCACGCACACCCTGGTGGCGGCCGGCATGTCCAGCCAGCTCAATGCCGCCGAAACCACCGAGCTGGCCGCGATGATGCTGCGCGAAGCCCAGGCCCTGGCCAATCTGCTGGTGGCCAGGGGTTAGGCACCATGGACACCGAGCGCGTCTCCATGGCTGGTGAAGGTCTGCAGACGGTTCTGTGCACCATTCCCATGCCCGCAGACCTCGGGATCGGTGGGCAGATACCCATCGGCTGGGTGTTGGGGCAACTGGACCAGGCGGGCGCGGTGCTGCCGGGCGGCCATTTCAGGGGGAATGTGGTGCTGGTGCATCTGGATGCCATCGAGGTCGAGGCCATGCCCAGGCTGGGGGACTTCGTCACCTTCCGCGCCCGCCTGCTGGAGGCAGGGGCCGGGCGCGCCAGGGTGGATGTGCAGGCCTTGAGGTCGCCCCGGGGCGGGCAAGGCCAGGAACACGGGCAGGAGCAGATCCTGCGCGCCTGCCTGGTGTATGCGCTGCAGCCTCCCGAGGCGGGCGTGGCCTTGCAGCGCTGACGGACGCCTGCCGCAGGCGCTGCGCCAGGCTGCCGGGTTCAGTCGACCTTCATGTCGGCCGCCTGGATCACGGGTTGCCACTTCCTGCGTTCGGACAGGGCAAATTCACGCAACTGGGCTGCGGTGCCGCCCGCCGGCTCGAAGCCCAGCTCCATCAGCTTGTGCCGCGCCTCGGGGCGCTGCAGCACCTTGTTCATCGACGCATTGAGCGTGGCAATCACGGCCGCAGGGGTGTTTCTGGGGGCGTACAGCGCGTTCCACGCAATCACCTCGAAGCCTGCATAGCCCTGCTCGTCCATGGTCTTGACGCCCGGTACCAGGCTGCTGGGCTTGCTCGACGTGACCGCAATGGCGCGCACCTTGCCGGATGCGAGGTGGGGCCTCAGGCCGGTGGGGGTGTCCACGATCACCGGCAACTGCCCGCCCAGCACGTCGGTCATGGCCGTGCCCGATCCCTTGTACGGGATGCCGAAGACCGGAGCCCCCGAGCGTTGCTTGAGCAGTTCCACCACCAGGCGGGCGCTGGTGCTGGGCATGGCGATGTCGGCAGACCGCGTGCTGCGGGTGGCCGCGTCCACCAGCTCCTTGGGGGTGTGCAGGGGCGACTGGCTGTTGACCGCCACGACCATGGGAAAGGTGCCCACCAGGACAATGGGCTCGAAGTCCCGCTCCGCATCGAAGGGCACCCGCGCATACAGGTACTGGTTGAGCGCATGGGTGGCATTGGTTCCCATGGTCAGGGTGTAGCCGTCGGGGGCGCCCTGGGCAGCGATCTCCGTGCCCAGGTTGCCCCCGGCGCCGGGCCGGTTGTCGATCACGATGGCCTGCCCCAGGTCGCGGGACATCTGCTCGGCCAGGTACCTGGTGGCGATGTCCGTGCCCTGCCCGGCAGGGTAGGCCACGATGATCTTGATCGGCTTGGCGGGGTAGGTCTGGGCGCCCACCGGGTACGGGCTCGCCATGGCACAGGCGGCCGCCATCACTGCAGCAATCAGTCGCATTGTTGTCTCCTTGTGTATTCTTGATCGAAACGCTATCGCCGTGTTGCGGGGGCCGCGCCGCTGCCCTGCAGCTGTTCTCGCTCCTGTGGGCTGAAGCCCAGGCTTTCCAGGATCTGCACCGCGTCCTGCGCGAAACGCGGCGGGCTCGCTCCGGCCACGCCCGGTGTGCCCATCAGCCGCATGGGCGAGCGCACGCCGGTGTATCCGTCCCGCTGCACCAGCATCTGCCGGTGCGCGCAATGCGCATGGGCCAGCGCCCTCGGGATCGAGTTCACCGCACCGGCCGGCACGCCCGCGCGCATCAGCGACTCGCACAGCGGCTCGCAATCCATGGATGCAATCGCCGTCTCGATGGCTTGCTTGAGAGCGTCCCGGTGCACCAGCCTCTGTGCGTTGGAGGTGAAGCGCTCGTCCGTTACCAGGTCCGGCAGGCCGACATGGCTGCAAAAGCGCTGGAACTGGACGTCGGTCATGATCCCGATGAACAGCTCCCCGTCGCTGGCCCGGAACTTGTCGTAGGGTGCGATATTGGGGTGCGCGCTGCCCAGCAGTTCGGGGTCCTTCTGCGACGCCAGCCAGTTCGAGGCGTGCGGCAGCAGCAGGCTGAGCGCGGTGTCGTACAGCGCCGCCTCCACGCGCTGGCCGCGCCCTTGCGTGCCACGCGCATGCAGTGCCATCAGGATGCCCGAAAGCGCCACGTAGCCGGTCAGGTGGTCCACCACGGGAATCCCGATGCGGGTGGCCCCGCAGGATTCGTCGCCGTTGACGCTCATCAGCCCGCACAGGGCCTGCAGCACCGCGTCGTACCCGGGCAGGCCGCCCAGCGGGCCGTCCGCCCCGAAGCCCGTGATGTTGCAGTACACCAGGCGCGGGTACCTGTCGGCCAGGGCCTGCTCGTAGCCCAGGCCCCAGCGCTCCATGGTCCCCGGCAGGAAGTTCTCCACCAGCACATCGGCATCGCCGAGCAGCCGGTGCAGCACATCCTGCGCCTGCGGCATCGACAGGTCCAGGCTCATCGCGCGCTTGCCGCGGTTGAGTGCGGAGAAATACGCCGCGCTCCCCGAACTGTCGAAGGGCGGACCGAGCCTGCGGGTTTCATCCCCGGCAGGCGGCTCGATCTTCACCACTTGCGCCCCCTGGTCCGCAAGGACCTGGGTGCACAGCGGCCCTGCGAGCACACGCGTCAGGTCGACGACCTTCAGTCCCTGCAGTGCGCCGGTAGGGGTCGTGTGCATCGGGTGTCATCCCCGCGATGGCAGCGCCACCACGCCGCTTCCGACCACGGAGAGTTCGCCGTCCTGGTTGTGCGCCTCCTGCTCGATCTCGACCAGGTGCTGGCCGTTCTCGGTGTACTTGCGCTTGACCTTGCCCTTGATGAACAGCAGGTCGCCTTCGGGGTTGTGGCGGCGGATCTTGCAGCTCGCCTTTTGCAGGAAGCCGGTATCGCCCATCCAGTTGGTCAACTGGTGGGTGAGCCAGGAGGTGCGCTCCGGGCCGTAGTCGTAGGCGCCCGGTGCGCCCACTTCCAGCGCGAAGTCCTCTTCCCAGTGCACGCGCTCCGGCACGTCGGGAATGCCGAAGCGGTTCTTGATGCCCACGCCCGGGTGCGAGTCGATGAGCTTCCAGGCGAGCTTGTTCGCACGGATGTACAGGCCGCCCCAGCCCTGGGCATAGGCGATGAAGCCCGTCACGGTCATCGGGCCCTTGAAGAGCACCGGCAGGTCTTCGCCTTCCTTCAGGTCCTCCCAGTAGCGGGGCGTGGCACCGCGGATCTCTTCGTTGCGGTAGAGCTTGAAGGCCTCGGCCAGCTCCTCGTCGGAGTAGCGGCGCGGCTCGCGTGCGCGCACCTCCTTGTACTTGGTGCCCTGCTCGCGCGCATGGTCGCGCTCGGTGCGAAAGCACCAGCTGTCCGCCTCGGCCACCTTGTCGCCCTGCTGGTTAAAAAAATCGACGTGGTAGATCTGCTGCACGGCGCGACCGGCAAAGCGCGTCTGGTGCTCCACCAGGTCCTTGAGGTAGGCCTCGGTGCGGATTTCGTCGTTGCGGTGCAGGGGCTTGTGCCAGGTCCAGTCCGAACCCGACCACATGGCATGCACGCCGGGTAGACCGCCGACATAGCCCGAGACGATGCGGCTGGTGGAGAACAGGAAGCTGGGCAAGGCCACGATGCCGCCGTAGTGGGACTTCGCTGCGTACTCGGGATCGCACCACAGCGGGTTGTCGTCGCCGATGCCGTGGGCATAGTGGCGGATGTTGTCGCGCGTGGCCTCGAAGCACCAGGGTTCGGCCATCTGGCCGATCTTCACGCCGATGCGCTGGCGCAGATCGTCGAGGCCGCTCTCCGTGATCTTGGGAAAGCTGCGGGGGGTGGAACTGCTCATGGTTGTCTCCTTGGGGTGGTAAAAATTCAGAGGGCCGTGGCCAGGGATGTGGCACAAGCGGCAGAAACGGCCAGGGCCGCCGCCTCGCGCTCGCGCAGCACCTTGCGGTGCACCTTGCCGGCGGGGGTCTTGGGTAGCTCGGGGGAAAACTCGACGTGGCGCGGGTACTCGTGCTGGCTCAGCTTGGTCTTCACGAGTTCCTGGATCTCCTGGGCGAACGCCTCGCTGGCCGGCCGCCCACTGACCACGAAGGCCTTGACGACCTGGCCGCGCACGGCATCGGGCACGCCGATGGCGGCGGCCTCCAGCACGTCCTCGTGCATGAGGATCACGTTCTCGATCTCCACGGCGCTCATGGTCCAGCCGGCCGAGATGATCACGTCGTCCGCGCGCCCGCCATGGTGGAAGTAGCCGTCACCGTCCATGCGGCCGAGGTCCTTGGTGGGAATCCATTCGCCCCGGCGCAGCACCATGAGCTGGCCGGTCACGTCCACGGGGCACACCTGGCCTTGCGCGTCGTGCACCTCGACGCGGGTGCCGGGAACCGCCTTGCCCAGCGAACCGCGCTTGACCGGGAAGTCCGCCGCCCCAGGGTAGCTCGCCAGCACCACGCCGATCTCGGTGGTGCCATACATGCTGCACACCTCCAGATCGAACCGCTGGCGAACGTAGTCGGCCGTGTCGTCGTCGATGGGTTCGCCCGTGAAGGACAGCTTCTCGAAATGGAAGGCGTACTGGTCTGCCTTGCCGCAGTTCTTGAGCATGCGGTAGTGCGTGGCGGCGGCCGACATGTTGGTGAAGCGGTGCCGTGACAGGGCCTGCAGCAGCCGCTCGGGGTTGAAGCGGCCGCTGTAGGCCCCCACGGTGAGGCCCAGCGCCAGCGGCGCGAGCGTGCCATGCCACAGGCCGTGGCCCCAGGCCGGCGACGAGGGGCAGAAGAAGCGGTCCCCGGGCCGCAGCCCCGTGCCGTACAAGGCCGCGACCATCAAGGTCACGAGCGCCTTGTGCGTGTGCCTGACGGCTTCGGGCAGCTCCCGTGTCGTGCCGGAGGTGTACTGGAAGACGGCCAGGTCGTCGGCTTTCGATGTCACCTCGTAGGTCGTGGGCAGGCTGGCCAGGTGTTCGAAGAGGCCGGTGTCGAAGACCAGCACCTGCAGGCCTTCGATGGAGCGGGCGACGTCTTCCTTGTGTTCGTTGGTGACGAGCAGGGCCGGCTTGCAGTCGTTGACGCGCAGGCGCACGCCGTCGGGGCCGAACAGCGTGAACAGCGGCACGGCGATGGCGCCGCGCTTGATCACGCCGAACATGGCGGCGTAGAAGGCGCGCGAGGGCTCCAGCATGATGGCCACCCGCTCGCCCGGCTGTACGCCGCGGGACTCCAGGTAGTGGGCGAACGCCGAGGAGTCCGCCGCGAGGTCGGCATACGCGATGACCTCGTCGTCCCCGTTCGCATGCACCACCACCAGCGCATCGCGGCCGGTGGCCGCATGCCGGTCCACGCACTCATGGGCCATGTTGAACCGCTCGCGATCGCCGTCGAAAAGCTCCCACAGTTTGTCGGGCGAGAAATGGGCCTGGGCATCCGCGTAGAGCGTGTAGTCGGTGAGTCGCTGCATGGCTTCAGAGGTCGTTCATTGAGGTGATTCAGTTTCTTGATTTTGCTAATTTTTGTCAAATACGAGCATTGATTGTCTATGTACAAAAATTACGAGCAATTATGGAAGGCATGAATCAAGGTTTTGGGCAGTCGATGCGAGGCCGAAATGGGGCCCTGGCAACCTGCAAGGCCATGGCTGCGCTGCCCGGTGCGCCTGCCGCGAGGCCGGGCAGCGTTTGGCCATCGGCACGCGTATGCGCCAGTGTTCTGTCCCGTGAATAGATGGCGAAAATAGAACCGATGGATTTCGCGCCAGGGCAAGGCGCAAACCGCAGCGATAGCCAATGCCATCGCGAGGATTTGCAACGCAGCCCTGGCGTGAAAGACGCGGTTCTATTGGCATTTATTTGCGGGACAGGACACCAGGCGACTGCCAGGCCGGATAGAGGGCTTGGTGGTGGCCTTGGTCGGTGGCCATTGCGCCCCATGGGCTTGCCCCTGCCGATGGGCGTGTCTCGCCGGCTCCGTCCCGGCGTGAACCTGCTTTCCTGCGTGGGGTCGGCCGGCAGCGGGGTGGTGTTCGGCGGCTTCCCTGTGCGCCGTGCAGCGCCCAGAGACCCTGCAGATGCCCTGCCCCACGGGTGATCTGCCTGCCGCAGCGCTGGCACCGGGGCAGGGCGCCGGCGTGCCCTGCGAGCGCCCCAACTTGGTGACGTGTTGCACCGCAGCGAGGCACTCTGGCATGCGCACTGCGCCCCTGAGAGGAGGCCCCGCTTGAAAAAAGCCGGCACGCTTATTGCTGAATAGAGCTTGTCCGCCGGTAAAGCTGCCCGCGGACTGATAACAACCCCTCCGCTAATGATGGCGGAACACCCGAGCGAGCCGCGGCATACGCAGCCGGCTGCTTGGTAGTTCCAACCCACGCCCGTGGTTCCGCGGAGGGTGCGTTGTGCCGTCAGGCACGGCACATCCTGCACCCCTCGATATGGTTCCCCGGGTCCTTGCAGGATGAGCAAGCATGAAAATCGTTCTCATTGGCCACGGCATGGTCGGCCACAAGTTCCTCGAAAGCCTGGCCGAAACCGGCATGACCGGCGTCGAAGTCACCGTGCTCTGCGAGGAGCCACGCCCTGCCTACGACCGGGTGCACCTCTCCGCCTTTTTCAGCGGCACCTCGGCCGACGAACTCTCCCTGGTCGAACCCGGCTTCTTCGAGCGCACCGGCTTCACGCTGCGCCTGGCTGCGCGGGCCGCTTCGGTGGATCGCCGCACCCGCACCGTGACCACTGCCGAGGGCGAGGTGCTGACCTATGACAAGCTGGTGCTGGCCACCGGCTCCAACCCCTTCGTGCCCCAGGTGCCGGGGCGCGACCGCGACCACTGCTTCGTCTACCGCACCATCGAGGACCTGGAGGCCATGCAGGCCTCGGGTGCCAAGTCCAAGACCGGCGTGGTCGTGGGCGGTGGCCTGCTGGGATTGGAATGCGCCAAGGCGCTGCGCGACATGGGCCTTGAAACCCATGTGGTCGAGTTCGCGCCGCGGCTGATGGCGGTGCAGGTGGACGAGGGCGGTGGCCGCGTGCTGCGCGCCAAGATCGAGGAGCTGGGTGTGCAGGTGCACACCGGCCGCAACACGCAGGAGATCACCGATGGCGCCCGTGCGCGCCACCGCATGGTGTTCGCCGACGGTACCTACCTTGAGACCGACATGATCGTCTTCTCCGCCGGCATCCGTCCGCGCGACGACCTGGCGCGCCAGAGCCTGCTGGCCATCGGCCCGCGCGGTGGCGTGGCCATCGACAGCGCCTGCCGCACCAGCGACCACGACGTGTACGCCATCGGCGAATGCGCCTCGTGGAACGAGCAGACCTTCGGCCTGGTGGCCCCGGGCTACGACATGGCCCGCGTGGCAGCGCGCCACATCGCAGGCGAGGCCGATGCGGCCTTCGTCGGTGCCGACATGAGCACCAAGCTCAAGCTCATGGGCGTGGACGTGGCCAGCATCGGCGACGCGCACGGGAAGACGCCCCACAGCCGCGCCTGCCAGTACGTGGACGAGCGCCGCCAGATCTACAAGAAGATCGTCATCAGCGAAGACGGCAAGCAGTTGCTGGGCGCGGTGCTGATCGGCGATGCCACCGAGTACGGCACGCTGCTGCAGATGGCGCTCAACGGCATCGTGCTGCCCGAAGACCCCGAGTTCCTGATCTTCCCGTCCAGCGATGGCAAGGCCAAGCCCGGCCTGGGCGTGGATGCGCTGCCCGACACGGCGCAGATCTGCTCGTGCAACAACGTCACCAAGGGCGGCATCTGCGAAGCCGTGGGCAATGGCGTATGCACCATCGCCGAGATGAAGGCCTGCACCAAGGCCGGCGCCACCTGCGGCGGCTGCGTGCCCCTGGTCACCCAGGTCATGAAGGCCGAGATGGCGCGCCGCGGCATGGCCGTGAACAACCACATCTGCGAGCACTTCGCGTACTCGCGCCAGGAGATCTACCACCTGGTGCGCGTGGGCAACATCAAGAGCTTTGGCGACCTGCTGGCCCAGCACGGCAAGGGCATGGGCTGCGACATCTGCAAGCCCGTGGCGGCCAGCGTGTTCGCCTCGTGCTGGAACGAGTTCGTGCTCAAGAAAGAGCTCGCCGGCCTGCAGGACAGCAACGACTACTACCTGGGCAACATCCAGAAGGACGGCACGTATTCGGTGGTGCCGCGCATGCCCGGTGGCGAGGTCACGCCCGACGGCCTGATCGCCGTGGGCCAGGTGGCCAAGAAGTACGGCCTGTACACCAAGGTCACCGGCGGTGCGCGGGTGGACATGTTCGGCGCGCGCCTGGAACAGCTGCCCCTGATCTGGGAGGAGCTGATCACCGCCGGCTTCGAGTCCGGCCACGCCTACGGCAAGTCGCTGCGCACGGTCAAGAGCTGCGTGGGATCGACCTGGTGCCGCTATGGCGTGGGCGACAGCGTGGGCCTGGCGGTGGAGCTGGAGAACCGCTACAAGGGCCTGCGCGCCCCGCACAAGATCAAGTTCGGCGTCTCGGGCTGCACGCGCGAATGCGCCGAGGCGCAGGGCAAGGACATCGGCATCATCGCCACCGAAAAGGGCTGGAACCTCTACATCTGCGGCAACGGCGGCATGAAGCCACGCCATGCCGAGCTGTTCGCCTCCGACCTCACGAAGGAAGACCTGGTGCGCATGATCGACCGGGTGCTGATGTTCTACGTGCGCACGGCCGACCGGCTGCAACGCACCAGCACCTGGCGCGAGAACCTGGAGGGTGGCCTCGGCTACCTCACGGACGTGCTGCAAAAGGACAGCCTGGGCCTGTGCGCCGAGCTCGAATCCCAGATGCAGCACGTGGTGAACACCTACCAGTGCGAGTGGAAGACGGCCGTGACCGACCCCGAGACGCGCAAGCGCTTCCGCTCGTTCGTGAACAGCGACAAGGCCGACGAGAACGTGCTCTTCGTCGAAGAGCGTGGCCAGATCCGCCCGGCGCGCGCTGAGGAGCGTGGAACCGGCCCTGCCAAGGTCATCCCCATCCGCCAGGCAGCTTGAAGAAGGACGAGAACACCATGAGCGCACTCCCCATGAACAGCAGCACCGACTCCCTCGCCTGGACTGACATCTGCGCGGTCGACGACATCCTGCCCAGCACCGGCGTCTGTGCGCTGGTGGCCGACCGCCACGTGGCAGTGTTCCGCACCGGCGGCGACCAGTTCTTCGCCATCGACAACGTGGACCCCAAGTCCGGTGCCAGCGTGCTTTCGCGCGGGCTCATCGGCAACCTGGGCGACCGCCTGGTGGTCGCCTCGCCGTTGTACAAGAACCATTTTGACCTGCGCACCGGTGAATGCCTGGAGGCACCCGAGCATTCGGTGCAAGCCCATGGCGTGCGCACCGAAGGCGGGCGCATCAGCGTGGCGCTCACCTGAGGGGTTTGGCTGCGGGCGCTTGCTGGCGGGGTTAGCATCGGCAAGTACCGCAACCTGGAGATCCCGCATGCCTGACCTGGCCGCCGCGCCCCTGTCCGTATCCAGCCTCGTGCTGCGCTCGCGCCAGCTCGAGATCGACGCGGTGCGCCACCTCGCCAGCCGGGCTGCGCTGGTGGACGTGGTCGGCCAGTTGATCGAAGGCCTGCAGCGCGAGCGCGGCGCATCGGGCGTCTACCTGGCGTCCAAGGCCCAGCGATTTGCCGACATGCGCAGCCGCATCGTCCAGGAGGTGCTGCCGCTGGAGGCCAAGCTGCGCGCCGAGTTCTCCCAGCATGTCGAACCCGAGCAGGGGGCGACGGCCAAGGCCTTGTCGCTCATGGCGTGGGCGTTGCTGGGGCTCGACTCGCTGCCGGCGCTGCGCAGCCAGATCGACAAGCAGGCGATGACGGCCCACGACTCGATCGCCGCGTTCAGCCACCTGATCGCCGGGCTGGTCGAACTGGTCTTCCACGTGGCCGATGCGGCCGGGCTGCCCAGCGTGTCGCGCCAGCTCGTGGCCCTGGTGCACCTGGTGCAGGCGCAGGAGGAGGCGGGACAGGAGCGCGCCATGGGTGCGCTGCTCTTCGCTTCGGGCCAGGGCAGCGATGCCCACCAGCAGCGCGTGCTCCACCTCATCGACGCCCAGGAGCGCAGCCTGCGTGCGTTTGCCGAGTTTGCCGACCCAGGCCTGCGCACCCGCTGGGAGCAGCAGCAACTGGCCCCCGGCGTGGTCCAGCTCGAACGGCTGCGGCGCACGCTCTGCGTGGTGCGGCCGGGCGCTGCGCTGGACAGCAACCTCAGCGACGCCTGGTTCGACGTGTGCACCGAGCGCATCACGGCCCTGTGGCAGCTGCAGGTGGAGCTGGTGCAGCGCCTGCGCGAAGACTGCGCGGCCCGCATCCTCGAAGCGCAGCAGGACCTGCAGGACTCCAAAGGCCTGCTGCGCGGCCTGCGCGACAACCCGCCGCAGCGCACGCACGCGGTGGACCGTTTCTTCGATATCGCGATTGCGCCCGAGGCCGTGCCCGAGCAGGCCCCTGGCGCGCATGCGGGCGAGTCGGCGTCGCTGCTTGAGCTGCTGCAGGCCCAGTCGGCGCGCATGGCCAGCATGGAGGCCGAGCTCGAAGCCGCCCGCCGCACGCTCAACGAGCGCAAGGTGATCGAGCGCGCCAAGGGCGTGCTCATGGCCCGGCTGGGCATGAACGAGGAAGTGGCCTTCCGCGTGCTGCAAAAGACCTCGATGGACCAGAACCGGCGCCTGCTCGATGTGGCGGAGGCCACGCTGTCCCTGCCGGACCTGGCGTTCGCACACCCCGATCGCAAGGGCGACAAACCCATCTGATCCATGGTGGTGCCTTGCCTGCACCGCCTTGAAGCCATTCCTGCTCTGCAGGCGCCGCGCATGCACGGAATGCGGGACACCCCCCACCCTGAACGGCCCCAATCAGGGTACGGAAATTGCATGGAGTGCATCGGATGGCGGGCTAACGGCGGCCTGCCATCCACCGCCTGCGGTTCACCGCAGGTCCAGGAATCGCGCATCCGAGGATAACGGCGTCCATTGCGTTCCCCATCTGCATGGGGGCGCGGCGGACGCCGTTTTCTTTTCCTCCTCCTCTTCTTTTTGCGCGCATCCCTGGGTGGACCACCTGGGGCGCATGTCAGTCTTCCCGTCCCAAAGGAAATGCAATGGCCTACCTCGCCCCCGCCGAGTTCGTGACCAAGATGGTCGATTCCGGTGAATCCAAGCTCCTGATGTCCACCCGCGACACGCTGATCCGCTCCTTCATGGCCGGTGCCATGCTGGCACTGGGCGCCGCCTTCGCCGTCACCATCACGGTGAACACCGGCAACGCACTGCTGGGCGCAATGCTCTTCCCGGGCTGCTTCATCCTTCTCTACCTGCTGGGCTATGACCTGCTGACCGGCGTGTTCACGCTGGCCCCGCTGGCGGTGCTCGACAAGCGTCCTGGAGCCACCTGGGGCGGCGTCTTCCGCAACTGGACGCTGGTGTTCTGCGGCAACTTCGCGGGCGCCTTCATGGTGGCGGTGTTCATGGCCATCATCTTTACCTTCGGATTCAGCGAGGCGCCCAACGCAGTCGGCGTGAAGATCGGCCACATCGGAGAAGGTCGCACGGTGGGCTACTCAGCACATGGCGCGTCCGGCATGTTGACCCTGTTCATCCGTGGCGTCATGTGCAACTGGATGGTGTCCACCGGCGTGGTCGCGGCCATGATGTCCACCTCGGTGTCGGGCAAGGCCATCGGCATGTGGATTCCCATCGCCCTGTTCTTCTACATGGGCTTCGAGCACAGCATCGTCAACATGTTCCTGTTCCCCTCGGGCCTGCTGCTAGGTGGCAACTTCACGATCATGGACTACCTGGTCTGGAACGAAATCCCCACCGTGATCGGCAACCTGGTGGGCGGCCTGACCTTTGTGGGCGCCATGCTGTATTCCACGCACTACAAGACCGCCCCCAAGCGCAAGATTGCCTGAGCTTTCACCCATGCACGCCTTGAGCGTCACGCTCGGCCAGCATTCCGAGGCCGGGCACAAGGGCTGCAACCAGGACTTTCACGGCGCCATGCTGCCCACGGGGCCGCAGCGCGGAACCAAGGGCATCGTGGTGGCGCTGGCCGACGGCATCGGCTCCAGCGCCGTGAGCCAGGAGGCCAGCGCGGCCGCGGTGCGCGGCTTCCTGGACGATTACTACGCCACGTCCGAGGCCTGGTCGGTGCGCCGCTCGGCCCAGCGTGTGCTGGGCGCCACCAACGCCTGGCTGCACGCGCAGACCCTGCGCAGCCATGCGCGCTTCGACAAGGACCGGGGCTATGTCACCACCTTCAGCGCCCTGATCCTGAAAGGGCGCGAGGTGCACCTGCTGCACGTGGGCGATGCGCGCATCTACCGCGTGCATGCGCAGGCGCTGGAGCAGTTGACCGAGGACCACCGCGTGCACCTGTCCTCGGTCGAATCCTTCCTGGGCCGGGCGCTGGGCATGGGCCCCAACGTGGAGATCGACTACCGCAGCCTGCCGGCCGAGGTGGGCGACCTCTACCTGCTGGCCACCGATGGGGCCTGCATGCACCTGGATGCGGCTGCCGTGCACGCGGCCATTGCGCGGTGCGCGGGTGACTTCGATGCAGCTGCGCGGGTCCTGGTCGCCGCTGCCCAGGCACGCGGCGCCACCGACGACCTGACGGTGCAACTGCTGCGGATCGACGCACTGCCCGAAGACCGCGGCACACGGCTGCCGCTGCCGGACGCGGGGCTGGCCCTGCCGCCGCCGCTCTCGCCGCGCATGGGCTTCGAGGGCTACACCATCGTGCGCGAGCTGCATGCCAGTTCGCGCAGCCACGTGCACCTGGCCGTGGACGACACCACGGGCGAGCAGGTGGTGATCAAGACCCCTTCGGTGGACCTGGCTGCGGAGAAGGACTACCTGGACCGCTTTCTTCTGGAGGAGTGGGTGGCGCGGCGCATCCACAGCCCGCATGTGCTGCGGGTGGCCGGAGGCGAGCGGCCGCGCCAGCATGTCTTCGTGGCCATGGAGTTCGTGGACGGGCAGACCCTCACCCAGTGGATGACCGACCATCCCCTGCCGGACCTGGACGCCGTGCGCAGCCTCGTCATGCAGATCGGCAAGGGCTTGCAGGCCTTCCATGCGCGCGAGATGCTGCACCAGGACCTTCGGCCCGAGAACCTGCTGATCGACCGCAGCGGCACGGTCAAGCTCATCGACTTCGGCTCGGTTCACGTGGCGGGCCTGGCAGAGGGCACGCCGGCCGCGCGGGCAGACACCATTGCGGGCACGCTGCAGTACACCGCTCCAGAGTACTTCGTCGGGGCCGGGGGCGATGCGTGCTCGGACCTGTTCTCGCTGGCGGTGCTGACCTACCAGATGCTCACCGGCCAGTTGCCCTACGGCCTGCAGGTGGTGCGCCTGCGCTCACCGGCCCAGTTCAAGCAGTTGCGCTACGTGCCCGTGCGCCACCTGCGGCCCGAACTGCCCGCCTGGCTCGATGGGGTGCTGCACAAGGCGCTGCAACCGCAGGCGGCGAAGCGCCAGGAGGCGGTCTCTGAATTCCTGCACGACCTGCAGGCGCCGGGCGCACCATTCCAGCGCCTGCGCGCGCCACCGCTGGTAGAGCGCAATCCGGTGCTGTTCTGGCAGGCAGTGTCGTGCCTGCTGGGGCTGGCAGTGCTGGTGCTTTTGGGAATGCGCGCTTACGGAAACTGAATGAACCCTTGCGGTTCGGTGCGCGCGAAGAGGAGCAGGGATATGTGCCTGCGGCCGTGAAGACCTTTGCCGAGCAGGGGCAAATGGCACAGGCGGGTGGAGCGCGGCCGTCAAGCCGCGCTCCACCGCGCCGTGTACTTACTGGATGCTCAGCGTGGTGGCGCGGCTGACGGGTTCCACACGCACCAGGGTGAGCGTGAGCACGCCATTTTCGAGCTTGGCACTGCTGGCGGCGGCATCGATGTCGGTGGCCAGCTCCCAGGCGCGCTGCACCTGGCGCGGGGCGCCTTCCACGCTGGACAGGCGCACCACATTGCCTTCGATGGCGATCTGCAGTTGCTCACGGGTGAGGCCGGGCACATCGAGCTGCAAGGTCGTGGCCTTGTCGTCCTGCGTGACGGTCACGCCGGCAGAGCGGGCAGGGGCTGCATTGGCAAAGCTGCCGAGCAAGAAGCGCTGCAGTGCCAGGTCGGCGGAACGGGGGGCGTTGTTGAAGGCGGAACGGCGGGCGACGGGGGCGAAAATCATGGAAAAGGACTCCTATACACTGCGCGGCTCTCGACGTGGTCGCCGCATGGACAGAACTTGTGTACGGCCGCTCGGGTTTTCAAGGGGAAAAAGAGCATGAATAAATTGCGGTTCGCGGGCTTGAAATCAGGCACTGCGGCATTACGTCACTCCGTTTTGGCCACTGCGGCCACACTGGCCTGCGCGCTGGCGCCGGTGTCCGCCAGCTGGGCCCAGGGCTCCGCTCCCGCCGCTGCCACCGCCCCAGCCAGGCCGGTGAAGATGGCGCTGATCGAAAGCCTCTCGGGCTCCTTCGCCAACACCGGCGAGGCCGTCTACCGCAACATCTACTGGGCCGTGGAGCGCGTCAACGCGCGCGGCGGCGTGGCACTGCCGGCCAGCGCTGGCGGCCCGCGCCCGCTGGCGCTGGAGCGCTACGACAGCAAGGGCCAGAACGAAGAGGCCCTGTCGGCCCTGCGCGCGGCCATCGACGATGGTGCGCAGGTCATCCTGCAGGGCAATTCCTCGGCCACGGCCGCGGTGCTGATCGAGGCCATCAACAAGCACAACGAGCGCGAGCCGAACAAGCGCGTGATCTTCCTGAACTACTCGGCGGTGGACCCCATCCTCACCAACGAGAAGTGCAGCTTCTGGCACTTCCGCTTCGACGCCCATGCCGACATGCGCATGGCGGCCCTGATGGACGTGATGCGCGACGACAAGGCCTTGAAGAGCGTCTACCTGATCGGCCAGGACTACAGCTTTGGCCAGGCCGTTCTGCGCGAGGCCAAGAAGCAGCTGACGGCCCAGCGCCCCGACGTGGCCGTGGTGGGCGAAGAGCTGCACCCCGTGGGCCGCGTGAAGGACTTTGCGCCCTACGCCGTGAAGATCAAGACCAGCGGCGCGCAGGCCGTGGTCACCGGCAACTGGGGCAACGACCTCACGCTGCTGGTGAAGGCCGCGCGCGAAGTGGGCTACGAAGGCAGCTTCTACACCTTCTACGGCAATGCGCTGGGGGCGCCTGCGGCCATCGGCGACGCCGGCATCGGCAAGGTGGTGGCCGTGGCCGACTGGCTGCCCAACGTGCCCGGTGCGCAGAGCGAGGCCTTCTACCAGTCCTTCCGCGAGCGCTTTCCCAAGCCCCAGGACGACTACGTGCACATGCGCATGCAGCTCATGGTGGAGGCGCTCGCGCAATCCATCGAGCGTGCGGGCAGCAGCGACCCGGTGGCCGTGGCGCGCCAGATGGAAAAAGCCAGCGTGCAGCTCTCGGGCCAGGGCGGCAGCATGCGCGCGGCGGACCACCAGTTCCAGCAGGCGCTGGTGGTGGGCGTGATGGACAAGAAGGGCGCACCGGGCGTCAAGTTCGACGTCGAAGGCTCGGGCTACGGCTTTCGCGTGGTGCGCCAGATCACCCCTGCCAAGGCCCAGCAGCCCCACTCCTGCGCCATGCAGCGCCCCTGACGGGGCGCGTGCGGCGTGGTGATCCACGTCGCGCGGACAAGGGGCCGGGGCGCCTTTTGTCCGCATATCGATATGACAAGTTAGCGCAACGCGCACCGGCCTGGGGCCACAGAATTTGCAGCATTGTTCATCCATGCGCGAATCGCCCCCACCGTGTCCTATGCCCTGTCCCTGCTCGACAAGAGCCCTGTCCCTGAAGGCGCCACCGCTGCCCAGGCGCTGCAGCGCACCGTAGCGCTGGCGCAGCGCGCCGAGCAACTGGGCTACCGGCGCTTCTGGGTGGCCGAGCACCATGGCAACCCGGGCCTGGCCAGCTCGGCACCCGAGGTGCTGGTTGCGCACCTGCTGGCGCGCACCGCGCGCATCCGCGTGGGTTCGGGCGGCGTCATGCTGCAGCACTACAGCCCCTTCAAGGTGGCCGAGGCCTTCAAGCTCTTGGCCGCGCTTTCGCCGGGCCGCGTGGACCTGGGCGTGGGCAAGGCGCCGGGCGGGCTGCCGCTGTCCACCCGGGCGTTGCAGGCCACGCGCGACCCGGCACACAAGGCCGATTTCGCGGCACAACTGGCCGAGCTCGATGCCTTCGTGTCCAACACCCTTGCGGCCGACCACCCGCTGGCCGGCGCCGTGGCCCTGCCCGAGCCACCGAGCCTGCCCGAGCGCTTTCTGCTCGGCGGCAGCCCCGACAGTGCCGCGCTGGCAGCGCGCCATGGCTGGCAGTTCGTCTACGCCGGGCATTTCAACGGCGATCCGGTGAACATCGAGCGCTCGCTGCAGGTCTACCGCGAGGCCGCGGGCCGTGCACCGCTGCTGGCGCTCTACGCCCTGGTCGCAGACACGCAGGAGGAGGCCGAGCGCCTGGTGGGCGCGCTGCGCGTGTTCAAGCTGCACCTGTCCACCGGCCAGAGCGTGAACCTGCCCACTGAAAAGGCCGCCGCAGAGTTCGCGCGCCAGGCCGGCGTGAGCGACTACCGCCTCGAAGAAACCCGCCCGCACGTGATCGCCGGCTCGCAGGCCTTCGTGCGCCATGCGCTCGATGCCCTGGCAGAGCGCTATGGCATCGAGGAGTTCGTGGTCGACACGCCCGTCACCGGCTTTGCCGAGCGCCTCGCGTCGGTGGAGCTGCTTGCCGGTGCCCTGCAGACTGCCGAAGCCTGATCCCCGCCCCAGAAGGAATGAACATGAGCAACCAGACCCCCATCCGCTTCGGCCTGATGCTGCACGGCGCAGGCGGCCACATGAATTCGTGGAAGCACCCCGCCGGCCCGGCCGACGCGAGCGTGAACCTCCAGTTCTACATCGACACCGCGCGCAAGGCCGAGGCCAACGGCATCGCCTTCGCCTTCGTGGCCGATGGCCTGTTCATCAACGAGAAGTCGATCCCGCACTTCCTGAACCGCTTCGAGCCCATCTCCATCCTCTCGGCACTGGCCGTGGCCACGACCAAGATCGGCCTGGCGGGCACCATTTCCACCTCGTACAGCGACCCGTTCACGGTGGCGCGCCAGTTCGCCTCGCTCGACCTCATCAGCCAGGGCCGCGCGGGCTGGAACGTGGTGACTACGCCGCTCGAAGGCACCGCCAGCAACTACAGCCGCAAGCACCCCGACCACGCGCTGCGCTACGAGATCGCCGACGAGTACCTGGAGGTCACCCAGGGCCTGTGGGACAGCTGGGACGAGGATGCCGTGGTGCGCAACCGCGCCACCGGCCAGTTCTTCGACCCCGCCAAGCTCCACACGCTCGACCACAAGGGCCGCTTCTTCCAGGTGGCGGGGCCGCTCAACATCGGGCGCTCGGCCCAGGGCCAGCCAGTGATCTTTCAGGCCGGTTCGTCCGATGCGGGCGTGGGCCTGGCGGGCAAGTACGCCGACGCGGTGTTCACGCATTCGCCCAACCTGGAGGCCACGCGCTCCTTCCTGCGCCAGGTCAAGGCCAGTGCGGTGGCGCAGGGCCGCCGGGGCGACGACGTGAAGATCTTCCCGGGCATCGGCCCGGTGGTGGGTGCCACGCAGGATGAAGCCGAAGCCAAGTACCAGGCCATCCGCGAACTGCTCACAGTGGAAGAAGCGCTGGCCTACCTGGGCCGCTATTTCGACCACCACGATTTCAGCCAGTACCCGCTGGACGAAGCTTTCCCCGAGCTCGGCGACATCGGGCGCAACAGCTTTCGCTCCACCACCGACCGCATCAAGGCCGATGCCAGGGAACGCGGCCTCACGCTGCGCCAGGTGGCGCTGGAGGCGGCTACGCCGCGCTCGCAGTTCGTGGGCACGGGCGAGCGTGTGGCCGACCAGATCATCCGCTGGGTGGACGAGGGCGCGGCCGACGGCTTCATCCTCGGCTTCCCGGTGTTGGCCCAGGGGCTCGACGACTTCGTGACCCATGTGATCCCCGTGCTGGAGGCCCGTGGCCGCTACGAGCGCACGCTGCTCGGCGCCACACTGCGCGACCACCTGGGCCTGCCGCGCAAGGCCAGTCGGTATGCCACGGCCGCAGAGCAGGGCGCTGCCGACAGGAAGGCCGCCTGATGGGCGCCGCATTGCCGGCAGCCCCGGTCGAGGGCGCCCAGGACGTGGCGCGGGTGGAAGAGGGCATTGCTG
Source organism: Pseudomonadota bacterium (assembly GCA_040387235.1). GTDB lineage: Bacteria > Pseudomonadota > Gammaproteobacteria > Burkholderiales > Burkholderiaceae_C > Acidovorax. The sequence goes on along the minus strand of JAZKEE010000065.1, from coordinate 13,774 downwards.
CCTTCATCGGCGAGTTCAAGGCCCTGCGCCAGGACCTGCACCGCCACCCGGAGCTGTCCTTCCAGGAGCACCGCACCTCCGCCATAGTGGCCGAGCGCCTGGCGGCCTGGGGCTACGAGGTGACCCCCGGCATTGCCGGCACGGGCGTGGTGGGCCGGCTCGTTCGTGGCAGCAGTGGCAAGTCCCTGGGCATCCGCGCCGACATGGACGCATTGCCCATCACCGAGGCCACGGGCCTGCCCTATGCAAGCGAAAACGCCGGCGTGATGCATGCCTGCGGGCACGACGGCCACACCACCGTGCTGCTCGCGGCGGCGCGCTTCCTGGCCGAATCGGGCCGCTTCGACGGCACGCTGAACCTGATCTTCCAGCCCGCCGAGGAGAACGGCGGCGGTGCCAACCGCATGATCGCCGAGGGGCTGTTCGAGCGCTTTCCCTGCGACGCGGTCTTCGGCCTGCACAACTGGCCCTGCGTGGGCGCGGGGCACTTCGGCTGCGTGACCGGGCCGGCCATGGCCTCGGTGGACCAGATCACCATCACCGTGCGCGGCAAGGGTGGCCATGGTGCCGCGCCGCACGAGACGGTGGACCCGGTGGTGGCGGCAGCGCACATCATCACGGCACTGCAGACGGTGGTCTCGCGCAACGTCGACCCGCTGGACATGGGCGTGGTCACCGTGGGCTCGATCCACGGCGGTGCCGCCCCGAACGTGATTCCCGAGAGCGTGGAACTCAAGCTCACGGCCCGGGCCTTCAAGCCCGAGGTGCGCGCCATCCTGCAGGAGCGCATTCCGGCCATCGCCCGCGCCCAGGCCGAGAGCTTCGGCGCCACGGCCGAGGTGCAGTACCGCCCGGGCTACCCCGCGGTGTTGAACCACGACGCCGAGACGGCGCTGGCGCGCAGCGTGGCCGTGGACACCTTCGGCGCTGCACGCGTGGACGCCGGCTTCCGCCCGCGCACCGCCAGCGAGGACTTCGCTTTCATGCTGCTCAAGCGCCCCGGCAGCTATGTCTTCGTGGGCAATGGCGACGGCGCCTCGCTGCACAGCCCGTACTACGACTTCAACGACGCCATTCTGGCGCCGTCGGCCACCTACTGGGTGCGCCTGGCCGAGCGCTTCCTGGCGCCCGCATGACCCCTTTTCTGTTGCCTTGATGGACGCGACACCATGAGCGAACGATTCGTCTACACCACCCCCCTGGACCCGCTGGCGCGCCCGCTGGTCGAGGAACTCAGCCACGAGTACGAGAGCCGCTATGGCGACTTCTACGAGCGCGAGGGCGGCCCGCGCGAGATGGAGAAGTACCCGGCCGAGCTGTTCTCTCCCCCCGAGGGGGGCAACTTCGTGCTGCTGCTGCGCGATGGCCAGGCCATCGGCGGTGGCGCCTTCAAGCGCCACCCGGACCCCGGCACGGCCGAGGTCAAACGCGTGTGGACGCACTCGGCCCAGCGCCGCCAGGGCCTGGCCCGCCGGGTGGTGCAGGAGCTCGAGGCCCAGGCACTGCGCCAGGGCTACACGCGCATCTACCTGACCACGGGCTTTCGCCAGCCCGAGGCGGTGGCGCTGTACCTGGGCCAGGGGTATGCCGCCTTGTTCGACCCGTCGGCGCCCGAGGGCACTTACCGATCACTGCCGTTCGAGAAAACCCTTGTGCCCGCTTCGTCCGCCTTTGCCTCGGCTTTTTTCGAACCTCTGGCCCGAGCGGCCTGAGCCGTCCTTCTTCGCTTCACCCCACAAGAACAACCATGTCCACCACCACCACGCTCGATGCGTCGCACGCGCTGCCTTCGGGCCCGGCGCCTGCCGTGCAGCACCACCCCGCGCCCCCGGCAGCGGTGCCAACTGCCGTACCCCCCGTGAAGGGTGATTACTCGCACTACAAGGTGGTGCCTGCGCGCTACCGCGCGCGGGCGGTGGGCACGGCGTTCGCCGCCCTGGTCATCGCGCTGGTGCTGTACTCGGTGCTCACCAACCCGCGCTGGGGCTGGGGGGTGTTCGCGGAGTGGTTCTTCGCCGAGCCGGTGCTCGTGGGCCTGGGCCGCACCTTGCTGCTCACGGCGCTGGGCGCGCTGTTCGGCTTCACGCTGGGCACGGCGCTGGCGCTGGCCCGGGTGTCGCGCTCGCCGCTGCTCGCGGGCCTGTCATGGACCTTCGTCTGGATCTTCCGCTCGATCCCGGTGATCGTGCTGCTGCTCATCATCAACAACCTCGGGTACCTCTACGAGACGCTGAGCCTGGGCGTGCCGTTCACGGGCTGGACCTTCTTCTCGTACCCCACCACGCAGCTCATCAGCCCCTTCGTGGCAGCACTGATCGGGCTCACGCTCAACCAGGCGGCCTTTGCCTCGGAAATCGTGCGCGGGGGCATCCTCTCGGTGGACCAGGGGCAGCTTGAGGCGGCAGCCGCGCTCGGCCTGCCGCGCCGGCGCCAGGCCTTTCGCATCGTGCTGCCACAGGCCATGCGCTCCATCCTGCCCAGCGGCTTCAACGACATCATCGGCCTGGCCAAGGGCACGTCCAACGTCTACATCCTGGCGCTGCCCGAGCTCTTCTACACCATCCAGATCATCTACCGGCGCAACCTGGAGGTGATCCCGCTCTTGATGGTGGCCACCGTCTGGTACCTGGTGATCCTCACGGTGCTGTCGGTCATGCAGCACTACATCGAGCGGCATTTCGCCAAGGGCGCGCTGCGCAACCCGCCGCCTTCGCCGTTCACGGCCATCGTGCGGCGCCTGGGATTTGCTCCCAAGGCCTTGCCGCAGTCTGCAGAACCCGCTGCCGCACCGCAGGCCGCGCCCGCCGGCACCGTGCCGCGCTGGAGCGGCGGCCTCACGCGCGGCGGCGAGGTCACCATCCACGGCGTCTCCAAGCACTATGGCGCGCTGCAGGTGCTCAAGGACGTGACGCTCACCGTGCCGCCCGGCAGCGTGACGGTGGTGCTGGGCCAGTCGGGCTCGGGCAAGTCCACGCTGCTGCGCACCATCAACCACCTGGAGCGGGTGGACGGCGGCTTCATCGCCATCGACGGCGAGCTGATCGGCTACCGCCAGGACGCCGACACCCTGTACGAGCTGGGCGAGAAGGACATCCTCACGCGCCGCGTGGACGTGGGCATGGTGTTCCAGAACTTCAACCTGTTCCCGCACCTCACGGTGCTGGAGAACATCGTCGAGGCTCCCATCAGCGTGCGCGGCCTGCAGCGTCCCGAAGCCGAGGCCCTGGCGCAGGAGCTGCTGGCCCGCGTGGGGCTGAGTGACAAGGCGCACAGCTATCCGCGCCAGCTCTCGGGCGGCCAGCAGCAGCGCGTGGCGATCGCGCGGGCGCTGGCCCTCAGACCCAAGGTGCTGCTGTTCGACGAGCCCACCTCGGCGCTGGACCCTGAACTCGTGGGCGAGGTGCTCGATGTGATCAAGGAACTGGCGCGCTCGGGCACCACGCTGGTCATCGTCACGCACGAGATCGGGTTTGCCCGCGAGGTGGCCGACACAGTGGTCTTCATGGAGCAGGGCCGGGTGCTGGAGACCGGCACGCCCGAGCAGGTGTTCAACCGCCCCGCGCACCCGCGCACCGCAGAGTTCCTGGCCAAGGTCCTGTAGCGCTCCCCGTTTTCCTTGCTTTTTGCATGCGCGGTGCCCGGCCGGGCGCCAGCCTGCGCGCATGTCCCTCTTTCCTCTTGTCCTTTTTCAGGAACCATCCGATGAACTTCACCCGCCGCTCCACCTTTCTTGCCCTGGCGCTGGCCGCCGCGGCCATGGCCCCGCTGCAGGCCACGGCCCAGGCCGTGGACCTGAGCCCCGAACAGCCCGGGCGCCCGCGCTCGGCCAAGGTCGACGAAGCGCTCAGGCTCGTGTCCAAGGACTTCAAGTTCGCCAAGGAGGGCGTTCTCACCGTGGGCACCACCACCGGACGCCTGCCGTTCGGCGCCTACGCCACCGACAACAAGACCCCCGTGGGCAATGCGCCCGACGTGGCGCAACTGGTCGCAGACAGCCTGGGGCGCAAGCTCGAACTGGTGTCCGTGGCCTGGGCCGACTGGCCGCTGGGCCTGCAGTCGGGCAAGTTCGACGTGGTGATCTCCAACGTCACGGTGACCGAGGAGCGCAAGGAGAAGTTCGACTTCTCCACCTACCGCAACGACCAGCTTGGCATCTACGTGAAGGCCGACAGCAAGATCACCGCGATCAAGGAGCCCAAGGACGTGGCGGGCCTGAAGATCATCGTCGGCGCGAGCACCAACCAGGAGCAGATCCTGCTGCGCTGGAACCAGCAGAACGTGGCCGCGGGCCTGAAACCCGTGGACATCCAGTACTACGACGACGATGTGGTGCTGTACCTGGCTATCCTCTCGGGCCGCGCGGATGCCTACCTCGCCCCCAACGGCATCGCCGCGCACAACGCGCGCGACGGCCGAACCAAGCTGGTGGGAACCTTCTCGGGCGGCTGGCCACAGAACGCCGAGATCGCCGTGACCTCACGCAAGGGATCGGGCATTGCCGATGCCATCACGGCAGCGCTGAACAGCCAGATCCAGAACGGCAACTACACCAAGTCGCTGGAGCGCTGGAATCTGCAGTCCGAGGCGATCCAGGTTGCGCGCACCAACCCTCCCGGCCTGCCCAAGAAGTGATGCGCGCCATGAAAAACATCATCCGTTCTTCCCCGCGCTGGCTGGCCGCTGGCCTGGCCGCGCTGGTTTGGGTTGCTGCCGGCAGCGCCGCCATGGCGCAGACCTTCGATTTCAGCCCGGAGCAGAAGGCGCGGCTGCGCACCGAGCGCAGCGCCGCAGCCATCGCCGCCATTCCCAAGGACTACAAGTTCGTCGAGGAAGGCGTGTTCACCGTCGCGATCGCACCGTTCGCACCGCCCATCTCCACCTACGCCACCGATGCCAAGACCGTGGTGGGCTTCGATCCCGACTACGCGCTGCTGATTGCCGATGCGCTCGGCCTCAAGCTGAAGCTGGTGCCCATCGCCTGGGCCGACTGGCCGCTGGGCCTGTCCTCGGGCAAGTACGACGCGGTGATCTCCAACGTGGGCGTGACCGAGCAGCGCAAGGAGAAGTTCGACTTCTCTACCTACCGCCTGGGCCTGCACGGCTTCTATGTGCGCGCCGACAGCAAGATCGGGTCGATCAGGGAGCCCAAGGACGTGGCCGGCCTCAAGGTCATCACGGCCTCGGGGACCAACCAGGAGCGCATCCTGCTCGAATGGAACAAGAAGAACATTGCGGCGGGCTTGAAGCCAGTGGAGCTGGTCTACTTCGACGACGACGCCGCGCGCCTGCTGGGCGTGGTTTCGGGCCGGGCCGATGCCAACTTCAATCCCAATGCGCCCCAGGCCTACCATGCGGCCAAGGACGGCAAGATCAAGCTCGTCGGCACGGTGAATGCGGGCTGGCCGCTCAAGTCCGACGTGGCCATCACCACGCGCAAGGGCAGCGGCCTGGCCGATGCGCTCACGCTGGCAGGCAACGCGATCATCCAGAGCGGCAAGTACACGCAGACGCTCGCGCGCTGGAGCCTGGCGGAGGAGGCGCTGCCGCGCTCCGAAACCAACCCGCCGGGCCTGCCGAAGTTCTGACCATGGCCATACGCCACCTCGCCTTCCTCTCGCCGGGCAACTTCCCCGACACCGACCCATTCGACGGGCTGGAGCACACCCTGCAGCTGTTCGCCTATGGCGAGGCCCTGGGTTTCGACAGCGCCTGGGTGCGCCAGCGCCACCTGGAGCGCGGGGTGTCCTCGGCCGCAACCTTTCTCGCTGCCGCCAGCCAGCGCACGCTGCGCATCGGCCTGGGAACGGCCGTGGTGCAGATGGGCTATGAGAACCCGTTTCGCCTGGCCGAGGACCTGGCCACCGTGGACGTGCTCTCGCGCGGGCGCCTGCATGTGGGGCTGAGTGCAGGGGCACCGCCCTTTGGCGCCTTGCTGGGCGAGCGCCTCTTCGATGGCGACGTGGGCAGCATCGACTTCTCCCACGCCCGGGTGGAGCGCCTGCGCCGCAACCTGCAGGGCGATCTGCTCGGCGACGAGGACACCTTCGTCGAATCCCCCGCGGGCCGCCAGCGGCCGCGCCTGCAGCCGTATGCGCCGGGCCTGGCGCAGCGACTGTGGTACGGCGGGGGCTCGATGCGCTCGGCCCAGTGGGCGGGAGAGCAGGGCTACCACCTCTTGATCGGCAACATCAACCGGGCCGAGCAGACGGACCAGTTCTTTAAGGCACAGCACGCCCAGCTCGAGCTGTTCCATGCCAGCTGGCGTGCACACCAGCCGCTGGGCTCCGTGCCCCGCGTCGCATTGGGGCGGGTGATCGTGCCGCTGGACGGCGCTGACGCTTCGACCCGCGCGCGCTACCTGGCCTGGGCCGCCACGCGGCAGGCGCGCACCCTGGCCCCCCAGGGCGAGCGGCGCACGCTGTTCACGCGCGACCTGGTGGGCAGCAGCGACCAGATCCTGCAATGGTTGCGCGAGGACCCCATCGTGCCGCTGGTGCAGGAGCTGCGGCTGGAGCTGCCCTATGACTTCGCGCCCGAGGAATACCGCCAGATCCTGGAGGACACGGCCCGGCTCATCGCGCCGGAGCTGGGGTGGCGGCCTGGGCTGGACGCATGGGGCGCTCAACGAGTGCCTGCACACGCCACAGCGTGATTCGCTGTCTGGCTACCGCGCCGCAGCCACCTCCCGCCCCAGCTCGATCACGGCCATGGCGTAGTAGCTCGACCAGTTGTAGCGCGTGATGGCATAGAAGTTCTCCGTGCCCGCCACGTAGGTCGGTGTGTCGCCGCCGTTTTGCAGCTCCACCAGCGCCAGCGGGCCCACGTGCTGCGCCCCCGCCGCATCCAGCAGGGCTCCCTTGGCCTGCATGCTGGCGGCGCTGAAGGTGGGCAGGATGTCGGGCGCGAGCAGGGTGTCGAGCTGCAGGCGCGCGGTGTCGAACTGCACCGGGTAGTGCGTAGGCATGCCGGTGGTCCAGTTGTGGCCCTTGAAGTAGCTGGCCACCGAGCCGATGGCATCCACCGGGCTCCTGAACAGGTCCACCCGGCCATCGCCGTCGAAGTCCACTGCGTAGCGCACCCAGCTCGAGGGCATGAACTGCCCCAGGCCCATGGCGCCCGCGTAGCTGCCGCGTGGCTCGAAGGGGTCGATGTTGCTGCGGTTGGTGAGGCTCAGGAACTGTTCGAGCTCGCGCTGGAAGAACTCGCGGCGCTCCTTGGCACGCGGGTGGGCATTGGGAAAGTCGAACGCGAGCGTGGCCAGCGCATCCATCACGCGAAAGTTGCCCATCTGCTGGCCGTAGATGGTCTCCACTCCGATGATGCCGACGATGATCTCCACCGGCACGCCGTATTCGGCCTCGGCGCGTTCCAGTGCTTCGCGGTGCTCCTGCCAGAAGCGCACGCCCGCCCGGATGCGCACCGGGTCGATGAAGCGGCTGCGGTACACGCGCCAGTTCTTGGGCGTTCCCACGGGCGGTGGCAGCATGAGGCGCGGCACCTGGGACAGCATGCGCGCCTGGCCGATGGCCTGGCGCACCCATTCGCGGTCCAGGCCGCGCCGGGCGGCCAGGTCGTCGGCAAAGGCCATGGCATCGGGCCGGCTGGCGTAGGGCGTGCCGCCCTGCACGGTGGAGCTGTTGGGGCCGGTCTTCCTTGCGGCGGGAGGTTTGCTGTTCTTGGGCGGGTTGGCGAGGGCGGGCAGGGCGCAGGCCAGTGCCATCACGGCGATGGCAACCAGGTTCAATCGGGGCATGTCGTTCGGGTCAGCGGCGCTCTGAGGAGGGCCAGGTCAGGGTGTTGAATTCGCGGCGCAGGGCGCCGAACTGTTGGGCAGGCTCGGGGGCATAGCGTACCTGCTCCAGCCGCAGCAGCCAGGCCGCCAGGCCACTGGCGCTGTCGCCGAAGTGGGCGCTGACCTGCTGGGCCATGGAACGCGGTGGCAGGGTATCGGGCAGCACCAGGCCGGCCTTGGCCAGGCGCTGGCGTGTGCGCGCCAGCAGGCGCAGCCAGGGATCGTGCTGGCTGCGTTCCCACAGGGTCCACAGCCCGGCGCCGCCGGCAACGATGCCCACGAGGATGCCGAGCACGGTGGTCAGGTCCTGCCAGCTCGGCGACTCGAAGCCCAGGGCCTTGAGCAGGTCGAACTGGCGGCTCTGGCTGTAGTTGAGCACCCACTGGCTCCAGCTGTTGTTCACCGCCTCCCAGACGGCGCGCAAGGATTGCACAATTCCGGGGCTGATGGTGCCCATGGCACTGGCAAACGCGCCCTCGGGGGCTCTGAGGCGCTGGAACTGGCCCACCCGCCCTGGCGAGACCGCGCCCGTGGGGTCCACGCGCACCCAGCCACGGCCTTCCATCCACACCTCGGCCCAGGCATGGGCGTCGGCATTGCGCACGGTCCAGTACCCGTCCACGGGGTTGCGCTCGCCCCCCTGGTAGCCGGTGACGATGCGCGAAGGCACGTCCAGGGCGCGCATCAGGATCACGAAGGCCGAGGAGATGTGCTCGCAGAAGCCTTCCTTGCGGTCGAACCAGAACTCGTCGGCCGTGTGCTCGCCGAAGACGCCCGGCTCCAGCGAGTAGCTGTAGCCGCCGGTGCGCAGGCGCTGCAGAACGGCATTGACCAGTGCCTGCGTGCTGGCACCTGCCAGGGCAGGGTCGGCTCTCATCTGCTCGGCCAGGGCCAGGGTGCGTGGGTTGAAGCCAAGCGGCAGTTCGGTGTACACCCGCAGCTGGCGTATGGATTGCTCCGGGCCGTGGCGGAATTCGGGGTAGCTCACCGCCTGGTAGCGCAGCACGTCGGTGATGGGGCGCGTGGTCATCCACTGCAGGTCCTGTGTCATGTAGGCCTGCATGCCGGGCACCTGGGGCGCCTCGGGGGTGGCTTCAAGCACCATCAGCCAGGGCTGGCGCTGGGGTTCCAGCGTCACTTCGTAGCGCACGGCAGGGCCGCGGGTCTGCAGGTTGGCCGGTACGGCCACGCGTGCCGCCCAGGCGCTGTCCTCGCGGAAAGGCTCGGCCTGCCATTGGCGGCCGTCAAAGGCGGCCATGACCGGCCCGCGGAAATACAGCGTCGACTGCTGGGGAATGTCGGTGGGGGCACCCTCGAAGCGCAGCCGTATCGCCACCCGCTCATCGAGCGCAATCTCGGCCATGTCGCCGATCTTCATCGTGCCTGAGAGGCCGCTGCGCCCCGTCAGGTTGTCGCTGGGCATGCCCCACAGCGGCGACATGCGCGGAAACAGCATGAACAGCGCCACCATGATGGGCGCGCCCAGCAGGGCCATGGTGCCCGCCATGCGAAAGGTCTGCGCCAGCGGAGGGCGCCCCACCGGCATGTGGGCATTGACCAGCGCCGTGAGCAGGCCCAGCAACGCCACCAACATTGCGGCCGCAGTGAGGAGCGACTGTGAGAAGAAGAAATTGCTGAGCATCGTGAAGAAGCCCAGGAAGAAGATCACCATGGCGTCGCGCCGTGCACGCAATTCCAGGGTCTTGAAGGCCAGCATCATCACCATGAGCGTGACGCCTGCATCGCGCCCGAGGATGGTGCGGTGCGTGAGCAACGTGCCCCCCACGGCCACGATGACCAGCACCGTGAGCAGCCAGCGCCCGGGCAACGCGCGGCCCCTCCAGGCCATCCAGCCGCGCCACAGCAGCATGCCGAAGGCCATGGCGCTGGCCCAGGCGGGCAGGTTGGCCACCTGGGGGGCGATCACCCAGGCCGTGGCGAACAGCAGGAACAGCGTGTCCCGCGTGTCGCGTGGCAAGGTGGCGAGGGTCTGGCGCAGGCTCATGGAGCGTCGGGTTTCAGAGGAAGAGGGTGCAAGGGCAAGGGGCAATGCGTTTGGATGGCGTGTCGCTGACAGAAGTTCAGCACAGCGCCAGCGCTTCCAGGCAGCGGCGGCGGTGGGCCGTGCCGGTGTCCGGCGCGATCTCCACGCCGGGCAGGCGCAGGCCGTAGTCCAGGCCCAGCCGGTCGGCCTGCAGCACCCAGGCCGCCAGGCGCGAGATGCGCGCCTCGGGATCGGGCAGGGCGGCCAGGGCCGGGTCCAGCCAGAGCTCGTGGCGCTGGGCCTGCTGCGAATCGCGGCTCACCAGGTCGTCGGTGCCGGTGCCCAGCGTCTTGGCGGCCTTCTTCCAGACCACCAGCTTGAGCGGGTCACCCCGCCGGTAGGCGCGCACGCCATCGAACTCGCCGATGCCCTGGGAGGGCGCACTGCCCGTACCGGCGCCACGCGGTTCGCCCGGCGGCAGCGGCGGCGGGGGCAGCTCGGGCGCCGGGTACACCAGCACCTGGGCCGCCGGGCGCCAGTAGGTCCACACGCGGAAGGTACCCAGAGGAAACCGCGTTTCGGCCGTGAGCACAGGCACGCGGTGCAGTCCCCGGCGCGTGGGGGCAAAAGCCACGTGCACGATGGAGCGGCCCTGCGCAGGCACATCGGTCCAGGCCCAGTGGTGTGTCTCGCTGCCGCCGCCATGCACGGCCAGGCCGATGCCATAGCGCACCGTCTTGCGCTCGCTGGACACCTGGATCTCCACGGTCGCGCTGGTTCCCATGAAATGTGGCTCGGGCTCCTTGAGGTGCAGCGTGATGCCGCGCAGCGTGGCGTGGCAGATGTGCATGCCGATCACCGCGCTGCCCGCCAGCAAAAAGGTCAGCAGGTAGCCCAGGTTGAGCTGGTAGTTGATGGATGCAATCAGCAGGATCAGCAGCGTCAGCGCCAGCATCCAGCCCGCCCCTGTGGGCAGGATGTAGACATTGCGCTGCGTCAGCGTGAGCGTGTCGCTCAGCGGGCGGCGCACCATCCACCAGTTCTCGAAGCGCTTGCGCACCGGCGTGAGCGGGTTGAGCGCTGCCAGGGCGGCGCGCAACCGGCCGGGCGATGCCGCCGGCGCTGTGGGCGATGGGGCCGTAGCCATGTCCCGATCGCTCAAGGCAGGGGCACGGATTCGACCATGGCGCGCACCTGCTCTACGGCCCCCCGGCCCGCATCGCCCACGGGCACCAGGCGGTGGGCGATGGTCTGCGGCAGGATGGCCTGCACGTCGTCGGGCGCCACATAGTCGCGTCCGCTGATGAGCGCCTGCGCCTTGGCCGCGCGCACCAGCGCGATGCCCGCGCGGGGCGACAGGCCCTGCAGGAACCAGCGGCCCGAGCGCGTGGCCGCGATCAGGTCCTGCACGTAGTTGAGCAGCGGGTCGGCCGTGTGGATGGCCTGCACCTCGCGCTGCAGCTCGGCCAGCTCTTCATCCGACAGCAGGGGCAACATGGTGTCCACCATGTCGCGACGGTCGGCACCGGCCAGCAGCACCCGCTCGGCCGCCCGGTCGGGGTAGCCGATGGAGATGCGCATCAGGAAGCGGTCCAGCTGCGACTCGGGCAGCGCGAAGGTGCCCAACTGGTCGTGCGGGTTCTGCGTGGCGATCACGAAGAAGGGGTGGGGCAGGGCGCGCGTCTCGCCTTCCACCGACACCTGCTTTTCCTCCATGGCTTCGAGCAACGCACTCTGGGTCTTGGGGCTGGCGCGGTTGATCTCATCGGCCAGCAGCACCTGGGCGAACACCGGCCCGGGGTGAAACACGAAGGACTCCTTGCCGCGCTCGTACACCGACACCCCTGTGAGGTCGCTGGGCATCAGGTCGGCCGTGAACTGCACGCGCGAGAACTGCAGCCCGAAGGTGCGCGACAGGGCATGGGCCAGCGTGGTCTTGCCCACGCCCGGGACATCCTCGATCAGCAGGTGTCCGCCGGCCAGCAGGCAGGCCACGCAGTCCTGTACCTGGGGCTTTTTGCCCACGATCACCGTGTTAAGCTGATCCAGAAGCGATTTGATCTTGTGCTGGGCATTCATAGTCATGGCGCAACGTTATCCGAAAAAGACAAGAGACGGGGATTGACTGTGAGCAAAACGGGCTATTTCACCCACCGCGACTGCTGGAAGCACGAAATGGGTCCCGGGCACCCCGAATGCCCCGAGCGGCTCGACGCCATCGAAGACCGGTTGCTCATCACCGGCGTGGGCGATGCGCTGGACCGCCGCGAAGCGCCCGAGGCGTCGCTGGCCGACATCGAGCTGGCCCACGACCGCCTGCATGTGGCCGCCATGCGCGGGCTGTCCGACCGGCTCAACGAGGAGATCCTGGCCGGGGGGCCGAGCTACTCCCAACTCGACCCCGACACCTCCATCAACGCCCATACCTGGAAGGCCTCGCTGCGCGCCGCCGGGGCCGCCCTGGCCGCCACCGACGCGGTGATGGCCGGCGAGCTGGAAAACGCCTTCTGCTCCGTGCGCCCGCCGGGCCACCATGCCACGCGCAGCAAGGCCATGGGGTTCTGCTTCTTCAACAACGTGGCCGTGGCCGCCAAGTACGCGTTGCAGCGCTACAACCTGCAGCGCGTGGCGGTGGTCGATTTCGACGTGCACCACGGCAACGGCACCGAGGACATCCTGGCCAATGATCCGCGGGCGCTGATGGTCAGCATCTTCCAGCACCCGTTCTACCCCTACAGCGGCGACCAGGATCCCGCGCCCAACATGGTCAACGTGCCGGTGCCAGCCTACACGCGCGGCATGGACATCCGCGAGATCATCGAGATGATGTGGATTCCCCGGCTCGAGGCCTTCAAGCCCGAGATGATCTTCGTGAGCGCGGGGTTCGATGGGCACCGCGAGGACGACATGGGGCAGCTGGGCCTGACCGAATCGGACTATGCCTGGATCACCCAGCGCGTGAAGGACATCGCGCAGCGCTATTCCAAAGGGCGCATCGTCTCCTGCCTGGAGGGCGGCTATGTGATGGGCCCTCTGGCCCGCAGCGTGGAAGCCCACCTGCGCGTACTGGCCGATCTGTGATTTCCTGGACTGCAATGACAACATGACGGAATCCGAACAACAACACCCCCTGCGCGTGGAGCGCGATGCGCGCGGCGTGGTGACCCTGGCGCTGAACGACCCTGCGCGCTTCAATGCCCTGGGCTCGGAGATGCTGACTGCGCTGCAGCAGGCGCTCGATGCGGCGGGTCGCGACGAGACCGCCCGCGTGGTGGTGCTGGCGGCCGAGGGCAAGGCCTTTTGCGCCGGCCACAACCTCAAGGACATGGCGGCCCACCCCGACCTCGCCTGGTACCAGCAGCTGTTCGCCCAGTGCAGCCGCATGATGCTCACCATCCACAAGCTGCCCGTGCCGGTGATCGCGCGCGTGCAGGGCATGTCCACGGCGGCGGGGTGCCAACTGGTCGCGCAGTGCGATCTGGCGGTGGCGGCGGACAGCGCGACCTTTGCGACCAGCGGGATCAATTACGGTTTGTTCTGTGCCACGCCCAGCGTGCCGCTGGTGCGCAATGTGCCGGCCAAGCGGGCGATGGAGATGCTGTTGACCGGGGATTTCATCGATGCTTCCACGGCCCTGGAGCAGGGGTTGGTGAATCGGGTGGTTTCTGCCGTTGAGTTGGATGCGGAGGTTGAAAAGTTCGTGGCCTCTATCCTGCAGAAGCCGCGTGTGGCGGTGGCCATGGGCAAGGCGCTGGTGTACCAGCAGCGGGAGTTGGGGATGGATGCGGCTTACCAGTTGGCTGGCCAGGTCATGGCGGTGAACATGATGGATGGGGCTGCTCAGGAAGGGGCCCGGGCTTTTGTCGAGAAGCGTGCTCCTTCTTGGAGATGATGGTCGGCGGGCATGGGCTTTTGTTGCTTCGGTTCTTTTGCTGATGTCGGAAGCCGGGTCTCGGCCCGGCGGCCGAGGTACTTGTTCTTTGCTTCGCCAAAGAAAA
>JAZKEE010000064.1:0-9401 GCA_040387235.1 Pseudomonadota bacterium | reverse complement strand
AACATGTTCTTCGGCGGCAAGCTCAAGGGCATGCCGCCCAAGGTGCAGAGCGACCGGGGTGACCACCTCGTCATCCGCCCGCTGGCCTACGTGGCCGAGGAGGACCTCACGCGCTGGGCGGCGCTGCGCAACTTCCCCATCATTCCCTGCACCCTGTGCGGCAGCCAGGAGAACCTGCAGCGCAAGCAGATCGGGCAGATGCTGCGCGACTGGCAGCAGCTGTACCCGGGCCGCATCGAGAACATGGCCGTGGCGCTGCGCAACCTGGTGCCTTCGCACTTCATGGACCCGCGCCACTTCGACTTCCAGGGCCTGGTCGCCAACGGCGTGGCCGATGCCGATGGCGACAAGGCCTTCGATGGCGAAGAATTTCCGCAGGCCATCGCCATGCCGGTGCCGCGCTGAACCCACGCAATCCGACTGGATGGCCCCCGATGACCGCCCTCAAAGCCCCTGAACTGCTGCTGCCCGCCGGCTCGCTCGACAAGATGCGCGCGGCCTACGACTTCGGTGCCGACGCCGTGTACGCCGGCCAGCCGCGCTACTCGCTGCGCGCGCGCAACAACGAGTTCCGCCTGGAGCAGATCCGCCAGGGCATCGCCGAGGCCCATGCGCGCGGCAAGAAGTTCTTCGTGACCAGCAACCTGATCGCGCACAACGACAAGATCCGCACCTACCTGCGAGACATCGAACCCGTGATCGATCTGAAGCCCGACGCCCTGATCATGGCCGACGCCGGCCTGATCATGATGGTCAAGGACAAGTGGCCCGATGTGCCGGTGCACCTCTCGGTGCAGGCCAACACCACCAACTGGGCGGCCGTGAAGTTCTGGCAGAAGATGGGTGTGGAGCGCGTCATCCTCTCGCGCGAACTGAGCCTGGACGAGATCGCGCAGATCCGCCAGGAGTGCCCGGACATGGAGATCGAGGTCTTCGTGCACGGCGCGCTGTGCATCGCCTACTCGGGGCGCTGCCTGCTCAGCGGTTACTTCAACCGCCGCGACCCGAACCAGGGCACGTGCACCAACGCCTGCCGCTGGGGCTATGCCACGCACGGCTCGCAGGTCGATGCGACCACAGGTGAGGCCGTGGCGCAGAAGATGGAGGCCGGCTTCGACTTCGCCGCCGCCCAGCAGGAGGCCGAGCAGTCCTTTTCCACGTGCGGCGATGGCGCACGCCACCCCGCGGCTGACCAGGTCTACCTGCTGGAAGACATCGGCCGCCCCGGCCAGCTCATGCCCATCATGGAGGACGAGCACGGCACCTACATCCTCAACAGCAAGGACCTGCGCGCCGTGGAGCATGTGGCGCGCCTGGTACAGATCGGCGTGGATTCGCTCAAGATCGAAGGCCGCACCAAGAGCCTGTACTACGTGGCGCGCACCGCCCAGGTGTACCGCCGCGCGATCGACGATGCCGTGGCCGGCCGACCGTTCAACCCCGGGCTGCTGCTCGAGCTCGAAGGCCTGTCCAACCGCGGCTACACCGGCGGCCTGCTCGAGCGCCGCCCGAGCCAGGACTACCAGAACTACATCAGCGGCCACTCGGCCACCCAGCGCAGCCAGTTCGCAGGCGAAGTGTTGGGCGCCGAAGGCCAGGACGCCGTGGGCCTGGTCGGCGACTGGGTGCAGGTGGAGACCAAGAACCATTTCGCCGTGGGCGACCTGCTGGAGGTGGTGCACCCCAGCGGCAACATCGAGCTGCGGCTCGAGCGCATGCACGACGTGCACGGCCAGCCCGTGGCCGTGGCCCAGGGCAACCCGGTGCGGGTGTGGATCCCGCTGCCCGCGCGCTACGCCGGGGCGTTGCTGGCGCGCGTGGTGGAGCAGCCCGCAGCCACCCCCGAACGGGTGGCGTGATGCAGCAGCGGACAGGCCTTCTCTCCCTGGCCGCCCTGGCGGGGGCAGCCCTGTGGGCGCCTGGCGCCGGCGCGCAGCTCGGGCCCGAGCCCCCGGTGCGCCATGTGCAGGGCTCCTGGGTCAACCTGCGCGAACGGCCCCGGTCCGATGCCCGAGTGGAGGCCCAGCTGCCGGCCAACACGGTGGTGCGCCTGCTGGCGGAGCAGGACGGCTGGTGCGAGGTGTTCTACACCGGGGACAGCCGGCTCAACCCCGATGGCAAGGGCGAGGTGATCCGCTTCATCCCCTTCCAGTCGCACATGGCCTGCAACCTGCTGGCGGCGCAGCCCCTGACCCTTCAGCAGGCGGCCAAGGACCCGGTCCGGGCCTTCTGGGTAGCGCCATCGCCCAACCGCCTGCGCGCCTATGGCAATGCCTTGCCGCGCCCTGCGGCCCTGCAGATGCCCGCGCTGCAGAAATCCCATGCCGAAGGGGCCGAGGTGCGCTATCCCGCCCGGCCGGAGTTCGATGCCGCCAAGCGCCTGCTGCGCGCCGGCGTGCTGCCCGACACGGCCCACGAGATCGCGCGCGGCAAGCCGGTGCCCAACCCCGTCGCCGACCTTGGGCTGCCGGGCCTGCGCCTGACCCTGCAGCCCATTGCGCCCTCGCGCTTCAGGCGCCATGGCGAGGTGGCCCTGCTGCACGACACCGAGGCCGATGGCCTGGCCGCCGTGGCTGGAAGCCGCATCGCCGTGGTGCCCACGGGGGCACCGATAGGCCGCTACAACCGCCACAATGGGCCGGAAATCGAATTCGTCACCGGCTTCTGGGACGTGGGTGCGGCCGATCTGGTCTTCGAGCCGCCGCTCATCGTCTATGCCATCACACAGCAGGGCCTGGTGGGTGCACAGGCCCTGCGCAAGCGCACGTGGCAGATCGACAACGCGGATTTCTACTGCGGCGGCCACTACACCGGCCCGGCATTCGAGGACCCAGGGGCCGAGGGGGACGAGGTCGTCCCCGTCAAGCGCTATGCACGCCTGCCGCAAGCGGCCCAGGTGCTCACCCGCCTGGTCACCACGACCGAGCTGCCCGCCAGTGCAGTGGGGATAAAGGCCCAGCGCCAGCCCATGGACTGGACCATTGCGGCCGAGCCCCCCGAAGTCCCCAAGCCGGTGCGCATCCAGACCGCCGTGGTGGCCTACGAGATCGACCTCGACCGCGACGGAATCGCCGACATCCTGCGCATCGAGGTGCCGTCCAAGGGCGAGATGTCGGGCCACCCGGTCTTCGCCCACCACTGGTACCTCAACGTCGGCGGCCAGTGGTTCCGGGCCGGCCGCTGGATCGACCAAGAGTGCACCTGAGCGCCCCCGGCTACTGGCGCGGTGGTGCCGGCTGGCGCAGCAGCGCCGCCAGCACCAGGGCCTCGGCGAGCACCTCGAAGACTTCCTCGAAGGTTTCCAGCGCTGGCGGCATGCCGGGCCATTGATCGACGGCGATGGCCCACAGGCCGACCACCAGCCCCGCCCACATCAGCGCCTGCGTGCTGCGGTGGGTGAGGGCGCGGTGCAGCCAGGCCAGGGTGGCCGCACCGACCATGCCCACCACCAGCATGGGTGCCTCGCGCACCCAGTGAGACTGGCAGGCGGTGGTCCATTCGATGCAGCGGAATTTCCACAGCTCGTGCAGCATGAACTGCTCGTCCAGCGCCAGCGCGCCAAAGGCCAGCACCAGACAGATCCCCAGTGGCCGGGGCAGGGCGCGCTCGGCAGTCAGCCGCAGGGCGGTGACCCCCAGCGTGAGCAGCAGGGCGCTCGACAGCCAGGCGGCCGGCGAGGCGTCGGAGCGAAAGGCGCGCTCCCAGCTGGGCGCGAACAGCGCGGCGCTCAGCAGCAGGAAGCCGGCCACTGCGGCGAGCAGGGCCGGAGCGACCCAGGCATGGGGTGGTGGCGCGGGCGAGGGTGGGAGTGTCATGGGCGTGGTCAGGCCAAATTCTGACGCAGGCAGGGGGCCTGGGGACGGCCGCCCTGTTCATCGGCACTGAATCGCTCCAGAATCGGGCGTCTACCCACTGTCCCGCATGGCCACCCCCATCGACTCCTCCCGCCCTGGTGCCTTGCCGCCCGTGGCCCAGTTCCTGGCAGAGGCTGCTCTGCAGCGGCAGTCCTCGCTGCTCGGGCTGGACAAGCCGGCGCCTGTGCGTGCGCCGGTTCCGTCGGCCGACCCGGCGGGGAGCCGCGTGCCGGCGCCTTCCACCACACCCGTCCTGCCGTCGGCACCAGCAGCGGCCCCGGCCGACAAGGCCAGTATCTCGGACCAGGCGCGCAGCCAGCTGGGCGCAGGTTTTGACCCGCGCCAGGCCCTGCCGGCCGGTGGCGCTGGTGCCGGCGCAGCAGCGCGGACCTCACTGCCGATGCTGCCGCCTTCGGGGGCGCCCCTGGCGGCGTCCCAGGCTGTACCGGCCACCGGCACGGCGATGCTCACTGCGGCCACCTGGCCCGCCGAGGGCCTCGACGCCCCCGTGCTGCGCATGGTGAGCGCCATGGTGGCGCAGCTGACCGGGGGCGGAGGCGCGCCCCAGCGCGTGGTTGCCGCCCAGCCCTGGCCCGTGGGCCTGGCCCATGCACTCGAAAAAGGCGATGCCGAACCCGGGCAGCCGCCGCTGCAGACCTGGCTGGTCCGCCAGGGCACGGTACAGACGCCCGACGGGCCACGCGGCTTTGCGCTGACCCTGCGCATGCCCGTGCCCTGGATGGCGTCGCAGTCGGCACCCTCGGCCGCAGTGGCACCGCCCCCTTCGGCGCCGCTGCAGATACCGTTCTCCGGCTACGCGCAGGCCTTGCAGTCGGGGGTGTTTGCGCTGGTGCTGCAGGGGCCGGAGGCGGGCGCTGCGAGCACCAGCGCGCTGCTGGTGCTCGACTTCCAGGCCCAGTTGCCCGCCTCGGTCTACGGCCGTGACATGCTGCTGCCGCAGGCCCAGCGCCTGGACCCCTGGACGCAGATGGCGGTGCTGCAGGCCAGCGGGCACCTGCCCACCGAAGAAGCCCGCGAGCGCGATCGGCCGCTGTGCGAGGTGTCTGGCTGCCCCTATGCGGGGCGCTCCCCCTGCGCGCAGCCGTTCTGCCTGGCCCTGCGCTGGGTGGATCCCGTCGTCCCCGTACTGCCGGCCGGCCCAGGGGCCTGAAGTCTCAGCCAGCAAACTGGCTGTCGCGCACATCGCCCACGCTGCGGCGGATCTCGCCGTGGCGTGCGCGCGTGATCGGGTAGACCAGCAGCAGCGGGATCGCGAGCGCCAGACACAGCGCGGGCAGCGGGCCGGTCATCAGCCGTATGCCGCCCAGCGCCTGGGCCGACTGGGCCACGTTGGGTACGTAGTGCGTCAGGTCCAGCACGGCGGCAACGATCACCGTGGCCAGCGTGCGCGCGATCTTGTCCACCAGTCCGAACAGGCCGTAGTACATGCCGGTGGTGCGTTCCCCCGCCAGCATGTGGCCGTGGTCGATGGTGTCGGGCACCATCGCGAAGGGCACGATCCAGTGCGCACCCATGCCGATGCCGATCAGCGCCAGCACGGCGGGCACGGCCGCCTGCTGGCCCGGTCCGATCCAGTACAGCAGCACCAGACCGCTGGCACTGAACACCAGGCCCAGCATGTAGGCCCGGTTCTTCTCCCAGCGGTCCACCACCCGTTTCCAGACGAACAGAGAGACCCCCACCACCCCGAGCAGGATGGCCATGAGGCGCGGCAGGTCCCCCTGCGTGCCCTGGAGTTGGTAGATGACGAAATAGGCCAGCGCTCCCTGCACCAGCGTCAGGCCCAGGCGCACCAGGCCGGCGGCGCTCACCAGCAGCAGGAAGGGCCGGTTGCGCAGCGTGCCCAGCAACGTGCGGCGCACCGAATCCCAGGCGGGTGCCGGATCGGCCGTGGCCTCTTGGGCCACGGGTTCCCGCACGCGCCAGGCCACCACGGCCACCGCCATGCCGGCGGCCAGTCCGAAGCAGGCGCCCGCCAGCGCATAGCCCGTGCGCGCATCGGGCGCGGCCCGCACCAGCACGGGCATGAGCACGCTGCCCGCGAAGAAGCCCAGCAGCGCGCCCAACGAGGCAAAAGCCGTGAGGCTGGTGCGCTCGTCGTAGTCCCGCGTGAGGTTGGCGGCCATGGCCTGGTAGGGCAGTTGCACCAGTGTCATCAGCGTGTCGAACAGCGTGTAGGTGATGGCGATCCACAGGAAGGCCGCGACGGGCGAGAGGCCCGGTGGCACCATCCACACGGCGGCCGACACCACGGCCAGCGGAATGGCGCCGTAGATGAGGTACACCCGGTGGCGGCCCCAGCGCGAGCGCGTACGGTCCGTCACCCAGCCGAACAGCGGGTCGTTGATGGTGTCCCACACCTTGCCCACCAGCAGGGCGGCGCCGGCCACGGCCGGTGGCACCAGGGCCACGTCGGTGTAGAAGATCATGAGCAGAAAGCCCATGGCGGCAATCAGCATCTGCAGGCCCACGTTGCCCACGGCGTAGCTGAGCTTGGTGCCCAGCGTGAGCGCGGTGGTGGTGGCGGTGGCCTGCGCGGCGGCGGGCCCGCTCACAGCGCGTGCGCCGGTTCGGCCGCTGGCACCTCGGCGTCCAGCATCGCACGCACCTCGCGGCGCAGCATCTTGTTGAGGAAGCTGCGCGGGATCTCGGGCACGATGCGCACGCGGTCCGGCTGCAGTGCCGCAGCCAGGTTCTCGGCCAGGTACTCGGTGACGTCATGCTCCAGCGCGCGCCAGTTGTGCTCGGTGCGCCAGCTCTGGCGCAGGCTCACCACCAGCACGGCCTGCTCGCCGTGCTGCACCAGGCAGCATTCCTTGACGGCGGGGTGCTGGTGCGTGACCTCCTCCACCTCGCGCGGGTTGAGCATCTGGCTGCCCTTGTGCACGCGGTCGGCGTTGCGGCCCAGCACGTGCAGGTAGCCTGCCTGGTCGAAATAGCCCGTGTCACCCATCACCACCCAGCCGTCGCGCAGGGTCTCGGCCGTCTTCTCGGGGTCGTGCCAGTACCGGTCGAATTGCACCGGGGTCTGTACCGTGATGAGGCCCGTGGATCCCTGGGGCAGCGGGTTGAAGTCATCATCGCGTATCACCACGTCCACGCCGGGCATCACACGGCCTACGGAGGAGAGAATGTCCAGGCTCACGGGCGCACCGCTGGCATCCACATGCTCGTGCGGCAGCAGCCAGGTGATGGGCGGCAGCGCCTCCAGGCAGCCGTAGCCCTGCTGGAAGATGGGCCCGAAGTGGCGGATGGCCTCGGCGATCTTGGGCGCGGGCATCATCTCCGAGCCATAGGGCACATGGGTCAGCGAGGCCAGGCGGTAGCGTGGCAGCTCCGGGTCGTCCAGCAGGTCGATGATGGCCGAGGGCGAGAGAAAGGCGCGCGAGACCTTGTGGCGCTCGATCAAGCCGGCCAGCGTGGCCGAGCGGAAGTTCTCGGGCATCACCAGCACCGCGCCGGAGAGCAGCGTGGGCAACACCAGGCCCGAGCCCGGCCCGGTGAGCGGCAGGCCCAGCATGTTGATGTCCTGGCCACTGGCCGGGGGCGTGAAGTTGATGGACTGCGCAATGAAGCGCACGCTGTCCAGGTACTTGCGGTGGCTGTAGCCAATGGCCTTGGGCAACCCCGTGGTGCCCGAAGTCATGTGCAGCGCGAACACCTCGTCCTCGTGCACCTCGGCCGTGCCGCGCGTGGGCGTGGCCTGGGCCAGCGCGTCCTCATAGGGCTTGCCCAGTGCCAGGATGTGCAGGCCTGGCATGCGCTCGCGCACCTGCGCAAGGATGGGCTCGCTCAGCGCCGGGTCGTGGATGAACACCGTGGGCTTCACGCGCAGCAGGGTGTCGAGCGCGGCCTGGGCCGACAGGTGCTTGTGGAAGCTCGCGAAGATGGTGCCGTTCTCGAACGTGGCCAGGCGTGTCTCGTACTGCTCGCCCGTCTCGGGCAGCCAGGTGAAGACGATGTCGCCCTGCTGGACGCCCTGCGCCTGCATCCAGCCGTGCAGGCGCAACACGCGGTCGTGCAGTTGCTGGTAGGTGAGGGTGCCGCGCCGGTCGATGAGGGCGCGCTTGCTGCCATGCAGACGGTAGGCCAGGCGGGCCACCGAGCGGGCGGTGCGCAGGCGGCTCAGCATGAAGCGCGCCATGACGCTGCGCAGGGAGGGAAGGGCCACCGTTGTCTCCTGGGATTGCCGAATGCAAAGCAGTCTCCCATGTGGCCCCCCGTGCAATCATTTCCATTTGTTGGCCTGCGTATCTGCCTGTTTCACTGCCCGCCAAGCGGTTGCATCGTGCCGACAACAGGCGTGAACGAGGGCACGAGGCGTCGCCCGCGCGCAACAGCCCTGCCCATGAAAAAACCGCCAGGGCCGGGGTGCGGCGCTGGCGGTTGCTTTGGACCTGAAGGCTGCCGGGTGGGCCGCTTCAGTCCGGAGAACGGCGCAAGCTCAGGGGTACAGGCCACGCATTTCGCGGGCGTGCAGGATGCGCTGGCAGGCCACGATGAAGGTGGCGGTGCGCAGGCTGACCTTGTGCTCCTGGGCCACCTGCCACACGCCGGCAAAGGCGTCCTGCATGATGCGCACCAGGCGGGCGTTGATCTCGTCCTCGCTCCAGAAGAAACTGGAGAAATCCTGCACCCATTCGAAGTAGCTCACCGTCACGCCGCCGGCGTTGGCGATCACGTCGGGCAGCACCAGCACGCCCTTGTCGTGCAGGATGTCGTCGGCCTCGGGGGTGGTGGGACCGTTGGCGCCCTCGATCACCAGCTTGGCCTTGATCTGCCCGGCGTTGTGCTCGGTGATCTGGCCTTCGAGTGCGGCGGGGATGAGGATCTCGCAGTCCACACCCCAGAACTCTTCGGGCTTCATGGCTTCGGCACCGGCAAAGTCGCCCACGCCGCCGCGGATCTTCACGTGGGCCAGCAGCGCCGGCACATCGAGGCCCTTGCCGTTGAAGATGGTGCCGGTGTGGTCCTGCACGGCCACGACCTTGGCACCGGCTTCTGCAAACAGCTTGCCTGCAATGCCGCCCACGTTGCCAAAGCCTTGCACCGCCAGGCGGGCGCCTTCGATCTGCATGCCGGTCAGCTTGGCGGCTTCCACACCCACGGTGAACACGCCACGGCCGGTGGCTTCCACGCGGCCGAGCGAGCCGCCCAGGTCCACGGGCTTGCCGGTGACCACGCCGGTGGCGGTGGAACCCGTGTTCATCGAGTAGGTGTCCATCATCCAGGCCATGATCTGGCCGTTGGTGTTCACGTCGGGTGCAGGGATGTCCTTGGTAGGGCCGATGATGATGCCGATCTCGCTGGTGTAGCGGCGGGTCAGGCGCTCGAGTTCACCGAGGGAGAGCTTCTTGGGGTCGACGCGGATGCCGCCCTTGGCACCGCCGTAGGGCACGTTCACGGCCGCGTTCTTGATCGACATCCAGGCCGACAGGGCCATCACTTCCGACAGCGTCACGTCCTGGTGGAAGCGCACGCCGCCCTTGCCCGGGCCGCGCGAGGTGTTGTGCTGCACGCGGTAGC
>JAZKEE010000063.1:0-3910 GCA_040387235.1 Pseudomonadota bacterium | reverse complement strand
TACCACCACTGCACCATGGCGTCCTGCACGCCGGCGTAGGCCGAGTAGCTCTTCATCCAGCCGGCGGGGACCGCTGCGCTGTTGACCAGGTGCAGGATGGCCACGGCCAGGATGAAGGCGCCAAAGAACCAGTTGGCCACGTAGATGTGGCGCACCTTGCGCATGCCCACGGTGCCGAAGAACACGATGGCGTAGGACACCCAGACCAGCGTGATCAGGATGTCGATGGGCCATTCGAGCTCGGCGTATTCCTTGCCCGAGGTGTAGCCCATGGGCAGGCTGATGGCGGCCGCAACTATGACCAGTTGCCAGCCCCAGAAGGTGAAGGCCGCCAGCGGCGCGGCAAACAGCCGCACCTGGCAGGTGCGCTGCACCACGTAGTAGCTGGTGGCAAACAGCGCGCAGCCGCCGAAGGCGAAGATGACGGCATTGGTATGCAGTGGCCGCAGGCGCCCGTAGCTGAGCCACGGAATGCCGAAGTTGAGTTCAGGCCAGGCAAGCTGGGCGGCGATGATGACGCCCACCAACATACCCACCACCCCCCATACCACTGCCATGATAGAAAACTGCCGCACGACCGTGTCGTGGTAGTGCGCGGCAGCTGTGTTTTGCGTTGAATCCATCGGGCACCTCTTTGTGTTGTAAAGAGTCTCCCGCAGCGGGGGCCGGGCGGTATTGACGCAGGTCAATCGTTCCTGAGAATGCGCTCACCCTCTTGCTCCACGCTCTCGAACTGCCCGCGGTACACGGCCCACCACAGGCCGGCCAGGATCAGCAGCACCAGCACCACGGACAGAGGGATCAGCAGGTACAGGATGTCCATCACACGGTCTCCAGCGCAGTCCTGGGGAGGGCACCTGCAGCGTCTTGTGCAAGCCTCTCCTCTCCCACCAGCCGGGCCAGGCGCGAGGCATTGAGCACCACCAGCAGCGAGCTCAATGCCATGCCCAGCCCCGCCAGCCAGGCCGGCATATGGCCCAGCACCGCCAGCGGCACGCACAGCGCGTTGTAGGCAGCCGCCCAGCACAGGTTCTGGCGCACCACGCGCAGCGTCTTGCGTGCCAGCAGCAGCGCCTGCAGCACCAGCTGCAGGCTGCCGCCCAGCACAACGAAGTCGGCGCGCGAGCGCGCCAGCGGCACGGCGCTGCCAAAGGCGAAGGACACATGGGCGCCGGCCAGCACGGGGCCATCGTTGAGCCCGTCGCCCACCATGGCGACGTGCCGGCCCTGCGACTGCAGTGCCTGCAGCGCAGCGAGCTTGCCGCCCGGCGAGCAGTCGCCCTGGGCTTGCGCGATGCCGGCCTGTGCGGCCACGCGCTGCACCGATGCCATGCGGTCGCCCGAGAGCATGTGCACGGCCACGCCTTCGCGCTGCAGGGCCTGCACCACGGCGCGGGCCTCGGGCCGCAGGCTTTCGGCCAGGGTGAAGCGGGCCAGCTCCACCGCGGTGCGGCGCTCACCCGTTTCCTCAGACAGCACCACCTGCAGGGCCGCGCTGTCGGCACCCTGCCCCGCCCCCACGCCCGCATGGCGCGCAGAACCCAGGCGCAGGCGGCGCGGGGCCACCGCGCCGGTGCTGTCGATCACGCGGGCGGTGAGGCCTTGCCCCGCTTCTTCCACCACCTCCGTGGCGGCCCAGCGACCGGAGTCGCCATCCGCCGCCGCGCACAGGGCGCGTGACGCGGGGTGCATGGACTGGCGCGCCAGGGCGGCGGCCAACGCCAGGGCATCGTGCCGCGCCAGGCCGGCAATGGTGTGCACGCCCTGCAGTGCCATGCCGTCGCGGGTGAGCGTGCCGGTCTTGTCGAACACGATGGTGTCCACCGCCGCCAGGGCTTCGAGCCCCTGCAGGTTGCGCACCAGCAGGCCGTGGCGCGCCAGGGTGCCGGCGGCGGTCAGCATGGCCACGGGCGTGGCCAGCGACAAGGCGCACGGGCAGGTGACGATGAGCACCGCCACCGCCACCATGAGCGCATGGCCCGGGCTGCTGGGCCACCAATACGCTGCTGCCAGCACGGCGGCGAGCAGCACTGCGATGAGAAAGGGCCGCGCCACGCGGTCGGCCACTTGCGCCAGGCGGGGTTTTTGCAGCGAGGCACTCTCCATCAGCGCCACGATCTGCGCAAAGCGCGTGGCACTGCCCGTGCCTTCCACACGCACCTGCACGGCCGCCTGCAGGTTGTAGCTGCCGGCCACCACCGTGCTGCCCAGCGGACGCGCCACGGGCGTGGATTCGCCGGTGAGCAGGGCCTCGTCGGCCTGGGTGCTGCCTTCAGTAATGCAGCCATCGGCCGGAAAGGCCTCACCCGGCAGCACGCGGATCACGTCGCCCACCGCCAGGCGGCGCGTGGCCACTCGGGTGAAGGTGCGGCCATCGGCACTGCGCCGCTCCACGCTGTCGGGCAGGCGGTTCATCACCGCCTCCAGCGCACCAGCGGTGCTGTCGCGCAGGCGCAGCTCGAGCCAGCGGCCGGTGAGCAGAAAGAACACGAACATGGTGAGCGAGTCGAAGTACACCTCCTTGCCGAAGATGCCCGCCGGGTCGAAGGTGCCGGCCGTGCTCACCGCGAAGGTGATGGCCATGCCCAGCGCCACGGGCAGGTCCATGCCCACGCGGCGCAGCCGCAGGTCGCGCAGCGCACTGGCGAAGAAGGGGCCACAGGCGAAACACACCACCGGCAGCGTGATGACCCACGAGGCCCAGCGCAGCAGCGTCTCCATCTCCTGCGACAGGTCGCCGGGCTGCGCCACATAGGCAGGCCACGCGTACATCATCACCTGCATCATGCAAAAGCCGGCCACCAGCCAACGCCACAGTGCGCGCCGACTTTCCTGCTGACGCCGGGTGCGTGCGTAGGCATCCATTGCGGGCAGCGCCTGGTAACCCGCACAGGCCACGGCCGCCATCCAGGTGGAGGGCAGCACCTGCGAGGGCTGCCACACTACGCGCGCACGGTGCGTGGTGGCACTCACATCGGCCTGCAGCACGCCGCGCACGTTGCGCAGCGCGTCTTCGATGGTGAGCGCACAGGCCGCGCAGTGCATGCCCGAGAGCACCACGTGCGACTCCCACGCCGACGCATCCTGCGGCGCAGCGCCCGGGGCTGGCTCGTCGGGCAGGCCACTGTTGCTGCTGCCGCAGGGCCTGCCGAAGGCCTGCCACTCCTGCGGGTCGTCGAGCAGTGCGGTGTGCTGCGGCTGCGGGGGCTGCGCGGCGGCCGGCAGCGCGCCTGGATCTGCAGCGAGGGACGGCGAATTTGACATGGCTCAAGCCTATCGCCGCAGCAGGGTTGGCTTGTTGACCTGGATCAAGGTGGGGAACATCATGGCCCGTACGCTTGCGCCATCTACAAGCAAGGAGACCACCATGTACCAACGCATCCTGATTGCCACCGACGGCTCCACCCTGTCCGACAAGGCGGTGGACCATGGGCTTGGGCTGGCCGAAATGACATCGGCCACCGTCATTGCGCTCAAGGTGGTGCCGCGCTACCCGCGCAGCTACTTCGAAGGCGGCATGCCCGTGGAGATGAGCGACGTGAAGCGCATCGAGCAGCAGTGGAACGACGCCGCCCAGGCCATGGTGGACGCCGTCAAGGCCCGCGGCGCCGCGCGCGGCATCACGGTGAAGGCCGTGGTCAGCAAGTCCGACCTGGTGGCCGAGGCCGTGATCGCCGCCGCCAGGAAGCACAAGGCAGACCTGATCGTGATGGCGTCGCATGGGCGCAAGGGGGTCAAGCGGTTGTTGATGGGGAGTGAGACGCAGCATGTGCTGACCCATTCGCACATTCCGGTGCTGGTGTTGAGGTAGCTGTTTGTCGGTACTTGCGGCGCATGGTTGCTCCATGCCTTGGTTGAGGGCGGAGGCCGGGATGTGCGCCCGGCGGCGCAGTAACTTTCTCTTGCGTCG
>JAZKEE010000062.1:0-5647 GCA_040387235.1 Pseudomonadota bacterium | reverse complement strand
TCCGTCCATCAACCGTCGATCTTGTCCGACTCGAACTTGAAGGGGCGGGTGGTGAACTTGATCTTGGTCTTGGGGCCGTACCACTTGAAGAAGATCTTCTCGGCGTCGCCGGACTTTTCCAGCTCGCGCAGCGTGTCGTCCACAATGGATTTCACGGCGCTCTCGCCCTTCTTGATGCCCAGGGCCAGCGGTTCCACGCTCAGGTTGGTGGGCAGGATTGCGTAGTCCTTGTTGCGCTCGCCGAGCTTGCCGAAGTCGTCGATCAGCGAGGATTCGTCGTTCACGTAGCCCACGCCCTTGCCCTGCTGCAGCGCCAGGAAGGCCTGCTGCGTGGTCTCGAAGGTCACCACCTCCACGGTGGGCACGGCCTTGCGTACATTGGGTTCCTGCGTGCCGCCCTTGACGGTGACGACGCGTTTGCCGGCCAGGTCGGCCACGTCCTTGATGCCGCTGGCCTTCTTGACGAGCACCTTCTGGCCCGTGACGAAGGTGGTCAGCGAGAAGTCGATCTGCGCCTCGCGCTCCTTGTTGTGCGTGAGCGAGGCGGCCAGAATGTCCACATGGCCCTGCTGCAGCTCGGGGATGCGTGCGGCCACGGCCAGTTGCTTGAACACCGGCTTGACGCCGATCTTCTTGGCAATCGCCTTGCCCAGGTCCACGTCGTAGCCGATCAGCTCGCGCGTCTTGGGGTCGATGAAGCTGTTGGGCTCATCGGTGCCCAGCACGCCGACGACGAGTTCGCCCTTCTTCTTGATGTCGGCCAACTGGTCGGCGTGGGCGATGCCTGACACCGCGAACGCTGCGGCGACCAGGGAGGCAATGAAACGGATGCGCATGATTTCTCTCTCTCCAGACTTGTTGAAGCCCGAAGGCTACGCTTCCAACCGGGAGATATGAACATCGCATTTCTTATAATGAAACTCGCCAAACGTGCTTGGCAAGAACTGTGACCCCCATGGACGACGACACCCCCGACCACACCACCCCCGCCACCACGCCCTTCGAATGGATCGGCGGCGAAGAACGCGTGCGCGCCCTGGTCGAGCGCTTCTACGACCTGATGGACCTGGAGCCCGGCTACGCCGAGTTGCGTGCCGCCCATGGCAGCGACCTCGCCAGCGCGCGGCAAAAGCTGTTCTGGTTCCTGTGCGGCTGGCTGGGCGGGCCGTCCTACTACACCGACCAGTTCGGCCACCCGCGCCTGCGTGCGCGCCACATGCCGTTTTCCATCGGCACCCAGGAGAGCCGCCAATGGGTGGCCTGCATGGACCAGGCGATGGGCGAGACGGGCGTACCCGAAGCGCTGCGCACGCGCTTGCGCGAAAGCTTCACCGGTACGGCGGACTGGATGGTCAACCAACCGCTGGTGACCAAGAAGCTGATGTGACCGGCACCGGCCTGCACTGGGAGCGCACCCTGCGGATCCCCCTGAGGGTCAGGCCCCGTGTGCGTCGAAGGCCTCGCGCGCCAGCCGCAGTGCGTCGTGGTTGTGCTCTGCCCAGCGGTCCAGCGCGATCAGGGTGGCGCTGAGCGACTGCCCCAGGGTGCTGAGGCGGTATTCGACATGGGGAGGGATGGCCTGCCGGTCTTCGCGCAGCACCAGGCCATTGCGCTCCAGCTCCCTCAGGGTCTGCGTGAGCACCTTTTGCGAAATACCTTCCACGCGCCGCAGCAATGCGCTGTTGCGCAGCGGGCCGTCTGCCAGCGCGGGGATGACCAGCAAGGCCCACTTGCCCGCCACGAGTTCCAGCGCAGCGCGCGAAGGGCAGGATCGGCTTAGCACGTTTGCGCCGCTGTCGCCGGCTGGTTGCAGCATTGTCATGGTTACCAGAAGGTGCCTACTTTTCGAGCGGAAATCATATCCCTAAGCTCCCTCCATCACTTTTGATTCAGGGGGGAAACAGGCGATGGCATGGATTCTTTTACTTTCGGCCAGTGTGGTTGAAATCGCCATGGCGCTGCTGCTCAAGGCGTCCGACGGCTGGGCCCGGCTCTGGCCCGGAGTGCTGGGGCTGGCCGCGGGCGGCACCAGCATCTACCTGCTGACCCACGCCCTCAAGACCCTGCCTATCGGCACCGCCTACGCCATCTGGACGGGCATTGGCTCGGTCGGGGTGGCGCTGGTCGGCATCGTGGTGATGGGGGAAAGCGCTGCACCCGCGCGCCTCTTTTTCATCGGCCTGGTGGTGGCCGGCATGGTGGGCCTGCGGCTCATCGACAACGCATGAACCAGTCGTCAGAAGGAAAGAAGCACCGCATGACCCACCTCCTCTACGTCCAAGCATCGCCCATGAAGGCGGCGTCCACTTCCAGTGCCGTGGCCGGTGCCTGGCTCGATGCCTGGCGCAACGCCCATCCCGACGGCACTGTGGATGTGCTCAACGTCTGGGACCTGCCCATGCCGGCATTTGACGCCGACATGATCGCAGCGAAGTTCGCGGTGATCCGCGCGCAGCAGGCGACGGCCCGGCAGCAGGGCCTGTGGGGTGAGGCCGTTGCCCTCTCCCAGAGATTCAACGCGGCGGATGAATACCTCTTCAGCCTGCCGATGTGGAATTTCGGGGTGCCCTACCGGCTCAAGCATTTCATCGATCTGGTGACACTGCCGGGCCAGAACTGGCGCTGGTCGCGCGAGGAGGGCTATGTCAGCCTGCTGCCCGGCAAGCGGGCGACCCTGGTCTATTCCAGCGCAGGCGACCATCCCCTGGGGCCGAGCGAGGACGCATCCGATTTTCAGAAGCCCTTCATGCGGCGCTGGTTGCGCTTTCTGGGAGTCGATGTGGCCGGCGAGATCAGCGCGTCACCGACGCTCGCGCCTCCCGCCGAGGTGGCCGTCATGCGGCAGCGGGTGGTTGCGCTCGCCGGTGCCGCAGGGGCCCGGTAGCTCCCTTTTCCTTGGGTGCACGGATGCGGGCAGCACCGCTGGCATGTGCGCAACTGCACGCTGCAGCGGCTTTTGTCGGCGCCAGTGCTTGACCCGAGTGCTGGGCATGCATACTGCGGTTCTCATTTCACTGAAGGAGCCCGCGCCATGAAGCGTTCCCTTGTCCTTGCCGCCAGCCTGCTGGCCTGTGCCCTGACGCATGCCCAGCCGGCCCCTGCCGCTGGCGACACCTGGGGCAACGTGCCGCCCGCATCGGACGACCGCTTCACCAATCCCAAGAGCAAGCTCTACGCGGGCCCCAACGGCTGGCACAACTTCGGCGAGGTGCGGGCCGAGGTGGCCAATGCTGCCAAGAACCGCTATGCGTTCAAGACGGGGCTCAACTACCTCTCGACCTCCAAGTCCTTCGTGTTTGCCACCAACTCCCAGACGCAACTCGTCGAGGTGAACTTTGGCACCGACCAGCCCGCGCCGGGCTCCTACGAAGTGGCGGCCAAGCCCGATCCGGCCCAGAAAAAGGTACTGGTCTCGCTCACCGATGCATCGGGCGGCAAGCTGCTGGGGTGGCAGAGCGCCGACAAGGCCGGCACCGTCACGGTGTCCAAGGTCAATGGTTACCTGTACTTCACCGCGCGCAACCTGCGCCTGGCGCCCGTGGGCATGAGCAACAAGGGCGATCTCAAGCAGCCCATGTCGTTGGGCTTCGAGGGCGCCCTCGCACCCCAATAGGCCTTTACGGGAGAATTCTTTGTCCATGTCCTGCGATGAACGTTTTGCAGAGGAGGCCCTGGCGCTGGGTTACTCCTTTGATGGCGAGATCAAGATCGGCGGCAACTACGTGCCTTTGGTACGCGATGGCCGCCATGTCTACCTGAGCGGCCAGATCCCCCGCGTGGGCGATACCGTGGTGGTCACGGGCGCGGCAGGGGGCGATGCCTCGCTGCAGGACGCGCAGCGCGCCGCCAAGGTCTGCGCCATGCGGGCGCTGGCGCTGCTGCAGCGCGCTTTGGGCACGCTCGACGCCGTCAGCGCCGTGCTGCGCATCACCGTCTACGTGCAGTCGGCCCCCGGCTTCACGCAGCAGAGCGAGGTGGCCGACGGTGCCTCGGAATTGCTCTACCGCGTGCTCGGCCCGGTGGGCGCGCACACGCGCACCTCGGTGGGGGTGCTGCAGTTGCCCAAGAACGCCACGGTCGAGGTGGACCTCATCGCCACCACCGGCTGACGCAGCGGTTCTTCACTCTGCCTTGATGCCCGCCGTCTTGACGATCTGGGCATAGCGCCCGTACTCGGCGGCCACCTGGCGCTGGAACTGTTGCTGCGGCGTGCCCGTGGCGTCGATGCCTTGTGCTGCCAGCTCGGCCCGTGCGGCCGGCGTCTGCACGATGCGCCCGGCGTCGGCGGCGATGGTGTCGAGAACAGCCTGGGGCGTGTTCGCCGGAGCGAACAGGCCGAACCAGGTGCCCGAGCGGTAGCCGGGGTAGGTCTCGCCCACCGTGGGAACGTCGGGCAGCAGGGTGTTGCGCTTCTCGCCCGTGGTGGCCAGGGCCACCACACGGCCGCTGCGGATGTGCGGCAGCGCCGGGCCCAGGGCCACGAACATCACTTCCACCTGGCCGGCGACCACGTCCTGCAGGCCCAGGGGGCCGCCGCGGTAGGGGATGTGCGTTGCGAAAAAGCCCGCCTGCTGCTTGAGCATCTCCATGCTGAACTGCAGCGCGCTGCCATTGCCTGCCGAGGCGTAGCTGTAGCGGCCAGGCTCGGCCTTGGCGGCCCGCACGAAGTCGTTCAGGGCGCGAAACCCGGTCTTGGCGTTGGCCACGAGCACGAAGTCCACATGCCCGAGCGACACCACGGGCACCAGGTCGCGCTGGGCGTTGTAGGGCAGGTTGTTCTGCAGGTTGGGCAGGATGGTGATGGGGCCGTCGCCGCCCACCAGCAGGCTGTAGCCGTCCGCAGGCGACTTGGCCAGGGCATCGGCGGCCACCACGCCCCCGGCCGCGCCGCGGTTGTCCACCACCACGGGCTGTTTCCACTGCTCGGCCAGGCGCTGGGACAGGTAGCGTGCCAACACGTCGGGCGCGCTGCCAGGCGAGTTGTGCACCGTCAGGCGCACCGCCTTGGCCGGGAAGGCCGTGGCGTTCGATGGCTGCTGCGCCGCGGCCGTGAGGGCCACGCATGCGGTGGCCCAGGCCACGGCGATGAATTTGAGGGAGGCAGCAGCGTGCATGGCCGTTTCGCAAGGGAGTCGATGAAGGCCGCGATTCTGGAGCGGCACCTTGCAAACGGGAACGATCCTTTTGTCACTTGCATAGCTGCAAATGATCTAAGAGTGGCTATCCAGGAGGCGGTGATCCTACGGGTGGCGGGGGCCGACAGGCTGCAGCAGCACCAGCAGTGCTCCTGCGCCGCCATCGACCGGCCGGGCCTGCACGAAGGCCAGTACCTCGTTCTTCTGCACCAGCCAGCGCTGTACCCGGCCCTTGAGCACGGGGCTCTTGCCGGGCGAGCCCAGGCCCTTGCCGTGCACCACGCGCACGCAGCGCAAGCCGTTGCGGTGCGACTGGCGGATGAACTGGCCCAGGGCCTCGCGGGCCTCGTCCACGCGCAGGCCATGCAGGTCGAGCTGGCCCTGGATGGACCAGTAGCCCGAGCGCAGCCGCTGCGTGACCTGCACGCCGATGCCAGGGCGGCGGTAGCTCAGCGCGTCGTCGGTGTCGAGCAGGGTGCTCACGTCGAAATCGTCGCTGATGGATTCGAGCA
>JAZKEE010000061.1:0-14461 GCA_040387235.1 Pseudomonadota bacterium | reverse complement strand
TACCCCGTCATCTCCAGATACCCCTTCCCCACCACCCGACCGTCGCGCACCAACTCCGACAACCCCTCCCAGTAGATCGCCCCCGTCGACGCACTGCTATCGAGCTCCTGGCTGTCCAGCAGACTCCGCACCTCGAACACACCCACAGGCGTCTGCACCCGCCACTGCACGGGATAGCGCGCCCCGCTCACAGGGCTCGTCCACCACCGCTGGGCGGTGAACACCACCTCCCCCGCATCGAAGATGCGCGCAGCCGCCTGCCCGGGCGCACGGAACGAACCCCCACCCCACAACGCCGACCCATCCTCGCGCCGCAGATGGAACGCCGTGAGCGCACTGCCGTCGAGCAGGTTCATCCCGATCCAGTCCCACCCCCTGGCCTCGGGGTGCATCAGCGCCTCGCTCCACTCGTGGTCCATCCAGGCGCGGCCACTTCCTGGGTCGATGGCCGTGCGCTTGCCATCGAGCACGATGGCGCCGCCCACGGCCAGTTGCGGCTGGCTGTAGTAGTAGCTGGCCTGGGTGCTCTCGGGCCCCTTGCGCGAGAGTCCTTCGCGGCCCTGCAGCAGCACGGGCTGGGTGGCGTCGAATTGCAGCTGCAGGCCGAAGTGCTCGCCCTGGATGCGGGCGGCATAGCGGCTGACCCCGCCACCCGGCAGGTCGCTGCGCACCAGGCTCCAGTCCTGCAATCGGATGGCCGTGTCGGATTCGCTGGCCTGGGCCACGCCGAAGCCCGCACGGGCAATGCGCTGGTCGTGGTGCAGGCGCTGGCCCTTCAGATCGGTGAGGGCGGCATGCGCAAACAACAGATGCTTTGCGGCAAAGGCCGACTGGATACCTTGTGCGGCGTCCACGCGCGAGCGAAAGAACGTGACCTGGAAGCCCCAGTCGCGTCCGTTGGCCTGTGCATGTCCGGTGATGTACCACCACTCGGTGCGCAGCTCAGGGTGGCTGCCGTGGTCGCGCGGGAAGCTCAGGGTGCGGGCGGGCAGGGCCTGGGTCTGGCTGCTCCAGGCAGCAGCACCCATGGCGCCCGCCATGCCCAGCACGAGCGCCTTGCGGCGCGATGGGGCGGGTGGCGCAGGGAACATCGGCTGCGGCATGCGGACCAACTCAGTCCATCAGGGCCTGCACCTTGCGCTGGGCGGCTGTGCAATCACCGAAGTTCTTTGCCACCCATTCGGCGTTGAAGTACGTGGGCAGATAGCGCTCGCCCGCATCGCACAGCAGCGAGAGGATGGAGCCTTGTTCGCCGCGCTCGCGCATCTCGCTGGCGAGGGTGAGCATGGCCACGAAGTTGGTGCCGGTGGAGGGCCCCACGCGCCGCCCGAGCAGTTGCGACAAGGCCTGCATGGCGGCCACCGACTCCACGTCGGCCACTTCCTGCATGCGGTCCACCAGGGTGCGGATGAAGCTCGGCTCCACGCGGGGGCGGCCGATGCCCTCGATGCGCGAGCCGGGTGCGGTCAGCGTGGCGTCGCCCGTGCGGTGGTAGGCGCTGAACACCGATCCCACGGGGTCGGCCACGCAGACCTCGGTGGCGTGCTGCTGGTAGCGCAGGTAGCGGCCGATGGTGGCGCTGGTGCCGCCCGTGCCCGCGCCCACCACGATCCAGCGCGGCACGGGGTGGGGCTCGCGTGCCATCTGGGTGAACATGCTCTCGGCGATGTTGTTGTTGCCGCGCCAGTCGGTGGCGCGCTCGGCGTAGGTGAACTGGTCCATGTAGTGGCCGCCCGTCTGCTCGGCGATGGCGCGGGCTTCTTCGTACACCTGGCCGGGGCTTTCCACCAGGTGGCAGCGGCCGCCGTGGAACTCGATCTGCGCGATCTTCTCGGGCGAGGTGGTGCGTGGCATCACGGCCACGAAGGGCAGGCCCAGCAGGCGCGCGAAATAGGCCTCGCTCACCGCCGTGGAGCCGCTGGAGGATTCCACCACGGTCGCCCCCTCGCTGATCCAGCCGTTGCACAGCGCGTACAGGAACAGCGAGCGCGCCAGCCGGTGCTTCAAGCTGCCCGTGGGGTGCGTGGACTCGTCCTTGAGGTACAGGTCGATGCCATGCGCGCCATACGAGGGCATGCGCAGCGGGATCAGGTGCGTGTCGGCACTGCGCTGGTAGTCGGCTTCGATGCGGGCAATGGCGTTGTGAAGCCAGGCGCTGGCATGCACGGGCGGGAGGGTCTTGTGGGCAGCGGTCATGGGGGGATTGTCTCGCAGTGCCTGAGCTTCTCTTCTGCTCTTTACCAGTCTTCCTTCACGGCCATCACCGCGTCGCGCCCTGCAGCGGCCCGCCCGGCCAGCCAGGCCGTCACCGTGCCCGACACCACCACGGCAGCGCACAGCGCCGCCAGGCGCCAGCCAGGAATGCTCAGGTCCATGGTCCAGTGAAAGCTCTGCGGGTTCACCACGTGCACCAGCACCACCGACACGGCCAGGCCCAGCAGCACGCCTGCCATGGCGCCCACACCGGTCCACGCCGCGCCTTCGGCCGCCACCACGGCCAGGATCTGGCGGCGCGTAAGGCCCAGGTGCGCGAGCAGGCCGAACTCCTTGCGCCGCGCCAGCACCTGCGCGCTGAAGCTCGCGGCCACGCCGAACAGGCCGATGGCGATGGCCACCGCCTGCAGCCAGTAGGTGACCGCAAAGCTGCGGTCGAAGATGTGCAGCGAGCGCTCGCGGATCGCGCTGGCGGACATGAACTCCAGCGGCAGCTCGCCCGTGCCACGGGCCGCTGCCAGATCGCGGATGGCCTGTTGAAGCGCCGCCAGGTCGGCGCCTTCGCGTGGCCACAGGGCCAGGTCGCTGGTGCGCGCGTCGCCCGTCAGGCGCAGGTAGTCCGCCCGGTCCAGCGCCACCGCGCCCGACTGGCGCGCATAGTCGCGCCAGACCCCGGCGATGAAGAAGCGCGGTGCATCCACCCGGGTGCTGAAGGCGCGTGACAGGCCATCCCATTGCATGCCGGGTGCCAGCCCATAGAGGTCCACCACGGCTTCGCTGATGTAGATGCCCAGGCTGCCCGCCGGCACCGGCAGGGCCGTGCCCACCAGCGGCAACTGGCGCGCCGGGTCGGAGCCCAGCGGGCGGCTGATGAGCATGAGCGCGGGGCGCGAGGGGTCGAGCTGAAGGGGGCTGGCACGCAGCGGCTGCACGCGCTCGATGCCCGGCAATTGGGCAACGGCCTCGGCAAAGCCGGCGGGCAGCAGGGCGGCCTCGCTGCCCGCCCCGCCCAGGGCCGAGCGCACATACAGCGGCGAGGGCAGCACCCCGTCGAGCCACTGCGCGACCGAGCCGCGAAAGCTCGACACCATCACCGTCAGCGCCACGGCCAGGCTCAGGCTGGCCACCACGCCGCCCACGGCAATGGCGGCGCTGCCACGCATGCGGCGCGCGCGCTCCAGTGCCAGCAGGGGCAGGGCGTGCCTGGCGGCCAGCGACTGCAGCCGCGCCAGCAGCGCCGCCATGCCGCGCGGCAGCAAGGCGATGCCACCCACCAGCAGCAGGGCAATGGCGCCATAGGCCGCGAGCGGAATGCCGGCCACGGGCGGCGCGAACGACAGCGCCACGCCCACAGCGACCAAGGCCAGGCCCACGGTGCCACGGTCGGCCTTGGTGGTGGAACTGCCCAGGCCCTTCAGCGTCTGCGCGGGTGGCAGGCTCTGCGCCGCGCGCGCGGGCCACCAGCCACCGGCCAGTGCGGCGGCAATGCCCAGTGCGCCATAGATGGCCGCGGCCGGCGCGCTCCACTGCAGTGCCGGCTGCACGCCCGCGAAATAGCCACCGCCCAGGTCCCCGCCCAGCAGGCGCAGCGCTGCTGCGGCCAGGCCCGTGCCCAGCGCGATGCCGGCCATGCTGCCCACCAGGCCCAGCGCCGCCGATTCGGCCAGCACCAGGGCCAGGCGCTGGCGCGGCGTGGCGCCCAGCACGGCCAGCAGCGCGAACTGCGGCCCGCGCTGCGCCACGCTGAGCGCCAGCACCGAAAACCCGAGGAAGGAGCCCGTGAACAGCGCCACCAGCGCCAGCACCGTGAGGTTGACGCGGTAGGCGCGCGACAGGTTGCTGATGCGCTGCGCCGCATCACCCGGCTCGGCCAGCAGGGCCTGGGCCGGCCAGCCGGGCAGGGCGCGCAGGCCTTGCGCGAAGGCCGTGCGGTCGGTGCCGGCCACGAGCTGCAGGTCGATGCGGGTCAGTTGCCCCGCGCGGCCGAACAGGTCCTGCGCGGCACCGATGTCCATCACCGCCAGCGGCGCGCCGCCCGCGCCCACCGTGCCCGCCACGCGCACCGCCAGGCGCTGCAGGCCGGTGTGCAGCGTGATCTGCGGCAGCGGGGCGTTCGCGTCGCCCGGCGCGGTGGTCGACAAACCGAGCGCCTGCAGCGCCGAGGCATTGAGGAACACCGTGGCGGGTGAGAAGAATGCAAAGCGGTCGGACTGGGGCCAGGCACGGGGCATCAATGCCGGTGCCACGGCGGGCAGCAGCAGCGCATCGGCCCCCAGCACGCGCAACGGCACGCGCGCGGCCTGGGCCCCCGAGTCCCCTGCGGGCGCTGCCACGGCCGACAGCTCCAGCACCGGGCTGGCCCGCACCACCTGCGGGTGCGTGGCCAGGCGTCCGTAGAGCGTCTCGTCCAGGGCGCCCTGCATGGCGCGCAGCTCCAGGTCGGGCTGTCCGTTGACGGCGCGCACTGCCTGCGAAAACTCATCGAGCGCCGAGGCATTGATCACGTGCACCGCAAACGCCAGCGCCACACCCAGCATCACCGCAACCACGGCCGCCAGGCTGCGCCAGGGGTGGTGGCGCAGGTCCTGCCAGGAGAAGGTGCGCAGCAGTGCGAGCATGCTTGGCTAACTGCTGGGCTCAGCCCGCGCCGATGCCGTCGCTGGTAAGCCGCAGCACCCGGTCGGCCCGTGCGGCCGCCGCGTCCGAATGCGTGACCAGCACCAGCGAGGCGCCGTGTTCGCGCGTCTGCGCGAGCAGCAGGTCCATCACGCGGGCGGCCGTGGTGGGGTCGAGGTTGCCGGTGGGTTCGTCGGCCAGCAGCAGGGCGGGGCGGTGCACCAGGGCACGGGCAATGGCCACGCGCTGCAACTGGCCGCCGCTGAGCTGCTGCGGCAGGCGCGCGCCCAGGTCCCCCAGGCCCACGGCCGCCAGCATGTGCTGCACACGGGTGGCATCGTTCTGGCCCAGCAGCATCAAAGGCAAGGCCACGTTCTGCGCCACGTCCAGGTGCGGCAGCACGTGGAAGGCCTGGAACACGAAGCCCACGTGCGCACGCCGCCACAGCGCGCGGGCCGTATCGTCGAGCGTGCCCAGGTCGGTGCTGCCGTGCGTGATGCGCCCGGTGTCCCAGGTATCCAGGCCCGCCAGGCAGTTGAGCAGGGTGGACTTGCCCACCCCCGAGTCGCCCACGATGGCCACGAACTCGCCGGGCTGCACGGCAAAGTCGACACCGGCAAACACCGTGGCCTCGCCATAGTGCTTGCCCAATCCGTTGACGGTCAGCGTGGCAGTCATGGCACGGCGGCATCCAGCCGCGCCAGCACGGCCTGCACCAGCGCGGCCGTGGCATCGGGCTGGTCGCAGGCGATGGCATGGCGCGCGGGCATGCTGCGCAGCCAGGTGATCTGGCGCTTGGCCAGCTGGCGCGTTGCGGCAATGCCGCGCTCGCGCAGGCTGTCCATGGGGAAGTGGCCGTAGAGGCTTTCCCAGGCCTGGCGGTAGCCCACGCAGCGCATGGAGGGCAGGTCCGGGTGCAGGTCACCGCGCGCGTGCAGGGTCTTCACCTCGTCCAGAAAGCCCGCCTGCAGCATGGCATCGAAGCGCTGGGCGATGCGCGCATGCAGCCAGGCGCGGTCCTCGGGCTCCAGGCTGAACAGGGCGGTGCTGGCCGCCACCGTGCTCGGAGCCCGGTCCTTGGCCGAGTGGAAGCTCGACAGCGGCCGGCCCGAGACATGCCACACCTCCAGCGCGCGCTGGATGCGCTGGCTGTCGGCCGGCGCCAGCCGCGCCGCAGTGACCGGGTCCACGCGCGCCAGCTCGGCATGCAGCGCGGGCCAGCCCTGCTCGGCGGCCTGGGCTTCGATGCGTTCGCGCACGGCAGGGTCGGCGGCGGGCATGTCGTCGATGCCATCGAACAGGGCCTTGAAGTAGAGCATGGTGCCGCCCACCAGCAGCGGCAGCGCGCCGCGCGCGCGAACCTCGGCGATGAGCCGGGTGGCGTCCTGCACGAACTCGGCCGCGCTGTAGGCCTGCAGCGGGTCGCGGATGTCGATCAGGTGGTGCGGCACGGCGGCCAGCTCATCCGCGGTGGGCTTGGCGGTGCCGATGTCCATGCCGCGGTAGACCAGTGCCGAGTCGACGCTGATGATCTCCACCGGCATGCGCGGCGCCAGCACGGCGGCCAGCGCCAGGGCACCTGCAGTCTTGCCCGAGGCGGTGGGGCCGGCGAGCGCGATGGCTGGAAGGTGCTCAGGCGCGCTCACCCGGGTCTCCGAATTTCTGCACCAGCGTCCACGAGAGCACGGCCAGCACCACCGACCAGAACCAGATGCCGTTGACCAGCGGCCACACCGTGCCATCAAGCCGCAGACCCAGCCAGGCGCCGATGCCGAAGGCCGCCAGCATCATCATGAAACCATTGAGCGCCGAGGCCACGCCGGCGGCCTGGGGAAACGGCCCCACGGCGCCGCTCTGCCCGCAGGGCTGGTGGATGCCATGGGCCAGCATGAACAGGTAGAACGGCATCAGCAGCGCCCAGGGCTGGTGCCAGCCCATGAATGCGACCAAGGCCAGCAGCGTGCCACCTGCCAGGCTCAGGCCGCCCGCAATGGCCACGGATCGCTTCAGGCCGAAGCGGGCCAGCAGCATCCGGCACAGGAAGGTGCCCGCGAAGTAGGCCACGCAGGCCGACGCCATGGCCCCGCCGTACTGCGTGCGCGACAGGCCCAGCACGTCAATGAAGACGAAGGACGATGACGCGAGAAAGGTGAACAGTCCGCCGTAGGTGGCCGTGGTCTGCAGCGAAAAGGCCCAGAAGGTCGGGTGGCGCAGCACCTGCAGCCAGGTGGCCACCAGGGTGCGGGGCTGCAGGGCGCGCGGGTTGCGGTGCACCAGGGTCTCGGGCAGGCGCAGGGCCACCAGGGCC
This sequence comes from Pseudomonadota bacterium, assembly GCA_040387235.1. Classification (GTDB taxonomy): domain Bacteria; phylum Pseudomonadota; class Gammaproteobacteria; order Burkholderiales; family Burkholderiaceae_C; genus Acidovorax. The sequence continues at coordinate 7,323 of JAZKEE010000061.1, read as the reverse complement.
AGTGTGGCCACGGCATACACCGTGAGGGCCGAGAGCGAGGCACGCCAGCCCAGCCACTCGGCCAGCAGGCCGCCCAGCGGCGCACAGATGCAGGCCACGAAGCCCAGGCCGGTAAGCGCCTTGGACATGGCGCGTGCCCCCTCCAGCGGGGTGTACAGGTCGCGCACGATGGCACGCGCGCACATCACCACCGAGCCCATGGCCGCCCCCTGGGCGATGCGCCACAGGATCAGCAGGGACATGTTGGGCGCCAGCACGCAGCCGATGGATGCCGCGGTGTAGATGGACAGTCCTGCCAGCAGGATGGGCCGGCGGCCGAAGCGGTCCGAGAGCGGGCCCCAGACCAGTTGCGAAGAGCCGAAGGCCAGCAGCAGGCCGCTGAGCGTGAGCTGGGCCACGGACACGGACGATCCCAGGCTGCGCGTGAGGGCAGGCAGCGCCGGCAGGTACAGGTCGGTGGTGACGGGCTGGATGCTCAGCAGCAGGGCCAGGATCAGGATGGCCAGCGCCGGGGAAATGGCAGCGGGCGCGGCCGGATGGCCGGCGGTGGCGAAGGGGGCAGACATATCTGTCTGAGCGTACCAGATGGGTCGGGACAAACCCGCAGACGGGGCTTTCGCGTCGCTTGCACGACATTGGCAGGCCGGTGCGCGCCCTACAGTGACCGCGGCACTGGACGCCGGGCGCGGTGCCACCCCGACCACAACAACAGGAGACAAGCGCATGCACGGCAGCCATCACCCTACGAACCCTTCCCCATTTCGCAACCCCCTGGCCACCCTGGCCCGTGCGGCGCTGGGGCTGTTGCTGGGCACGGCCCTGGCGGCCGCCCACGCGCAGGCACCTGCTGCGGCGCCGGCCCTGCCCGCGCCCGAATCGGTCTCGCTCGACAAGCTCGGCTACATGGGCACTTTCCCGCCCGAAGGCGCGCAGCGGGTGGACCTGAGCAACTCCTACAAGTACCCGCAGATGCGCTGGGCCCTGCAGCACCTGCGCGAGCTGCAGCCCACGCGCAACATCCGCCGCGGCGCGGCCCCGGCATCGGTCCTGCCGGCCGATCCGCGCCCGCTGGGTGCGTTCTCGTTCGACGACGACAAGGGCCAGCCCATCACCGTGGACCAGTGGCTCACGCGCACCTACACCGATGCCATCGTCGTGCTGCACAAGGGCAAGGTGGTCTACGAGCGCTACGACAACCAGATGAAGCCCTGGACGCCGCACCTGCTGTTCTCGGTCACCAAGTCCTTCACCGGGCTGATGGCCGCGCAGCTCGCGCACGAAGGCAAGATCGACCCCGAGGCGCCGGTCACCAAATACGTGCCCGAACTGGCCGATTCGGCCTGGGGCGACATGAAGGTGCGCGAGGTCATGGACATGACCGGGGGCGTGCGCTTTCGCGAGGTCTACACGGATCCCACGACCGAGATATTCGGCTACAGCTGGTCGGCCGGCATGCTGCCGCGCCCGCCGGGCTACCAGGGCGCGACCAACATCTACGACTTTCTCAAGACCCTCAAGAAGGAAGGCGAGCACGGCGAGGGTTTCGTCTACCGCACCGTGCATTCCGAGGTGCTGGGCTGGATCGTCTCGCGCGCCACGGGCAGGCACTGGGCGGAACTGATGGGCGAGAACATCTGGCAGAAGCTGGGCATGGAGGAAGACGCCCACGTGATGGTCGACAGCGTCGGCACCCCGCTGCAGGGCGCTGGGCTGAACGCCACGGCGCGCGACCTGGCGCGCTTTGGCGAAATGCTGCGCCAGGGCGGCAGCTTCAACGGCCAGAAGATCTTCGACAAGGCCGTGATCGACGATACCGCCAAGGGGGGCGACCGCACCAGGTTCCAGTTCCGCGGCATCCAGACCGCGCGGCCCGGCTACAGCTACCGCAACCAGTGGTGGGTGCTGCACAACGCCGACGGTGCCTACGAGGCGTCAGGCATCCATGGTCAGATGGTGCACGTGAATCCGGCGGCCGAGATGGTGATCGTCAAGCTCTCCTCGCACCCGGTGGCCAGTGCGGCGGCCACGCATGCGCTCACGCTCAAGGCGTGGTCGGCGCTGGCGCAGGCCGTTCGGCGTTGAGGCCCACGATGGGGGCGGGATCCCCCTTGTAGCCTGGGGGCGTGAGCCGGAACAGCGAGACCAGGGCCTCGCGGTACATCTCCATGCCCACGTCATTGGTGTTGTGGTGCGAGCCCCCCTCCACCAGCACGAAGCGCTTGGGCTCCTGGGCGGCCTCGTACAGCTTTCGCCCGAGCGCCGGGGCAATCAGGCTGTCCTGGCTGCCGTGCACCACCAGCAGCGGAGAGCCGATCTGTGGCACCTTGCGCACCGATTCGAAACGCTGGGTGATCAGAGCCGACACCGGCAGCCAGCCCCATTTGAAGGTGCTGAGCACCTCGGCGATGCTGGTGAAGGTGCCTTCCACCATCACGCCCTTTTCGTCCCGCACCTCGCGGGCCAGGTCGATGGCTATGGCTCCGCCCAGCGAGTGGCCGAAGATGTAGCGCGCTGCCTGGGGATGGTGTTCGCCCAGCCAGTCCCAGGCGGCACGCGCGTCCTCGGCGGCCATGGCTTCGGAGGGCAGGCCGGCGCTGCTGCGGCCAAAACCCCGGTAGTCGATGGCGAGCACCGAAAAACCCAGCGCCTGCATGCGCCGGATGCGTGGGGACGAGCCCGCCACGTTCCAACGTGCACCATGCAGGTACAGCAGCACCGGTGCATCGGCCCGCTCGGCAGGCAGCCACAGCCCGTGCAGGCGCTCCGCCTTGTCCGTGGCGCGCGATGCGAACTCGATCCACACGTCCTGCATGCCTTCGGTGACCCCCGTACCGCCCCAGCTGCGGTCGCTGGGCTGGAAGATCCACTCGCGTTGCTTGGCATCCAGGGTAGAGCAGCCAGCGCTGACCGCCAGGGCCAGGACCAGGGAAAGCAAAAGGGCGGTGCGTTTCATTGCAGGAACTGACTCGCGTGCATGTAGGAAAGTTCTGATTTCCATTGCATGCATCGTGCCTGTTACGCAAAAGGGAGGCCTTGCCTTCCTTTTGTTACCTATTTCCTGCTTTTGGCGGGATTTTGGATGCCGTTGGTGGTTACACCACGCCCTGCGCCAGCATGGCGTCCGCCACCTTCACGAAGCCTGCGACGTTGGCTCCATCCACATAGCTCACGCTGCCGTCGGCGCGTTTGCCGTAGCGCAGGCAGGCGGCGTGGATGCCCTGCATGATCTGCAGCAGGCGGGCATCGACCTCCTCGCGCGGCCAGGACAGGCGGGCCGCGTTCTGGCTCATCTCCAGCCCCGAGGTGGCCACGCCGCCGGCGTTGCTGGCCTTGCCAGGCGCGTACAGAACGCCCGCGGCCTCGAAGGCCTTGGCGGCTTCGATGGTCGAAGGCATGTTGGCGCCTTCGGCCACGCAGACCACGCCGTTTCGGATCAGCACGGCCGCGTCGTCCGCATCGAGTTCGTTCTGCGTGGCGCAGGGCAGGGCCACGTCCACCGGGACATGCCAGGGGCGCACGCCCGCTTCGAACTTCGCGCCGGTACGGGCGGCGTAGTCGGCCACGCGGCCGTAGTGGTGGTTCTTCACGTCCATCAGGATGGCAAGCTTTTCCGTGGTGAAGCCCTCTTCGTCGATGATGGTGCCGCTGGAATCGGACACGGTGATCACGCGGGCACCGAGCTCCATGGCCTTCTCCACCGCGTACTGCGCCACGTTGCCCGAGCCGGAGACCGAGACGCGCAGGCCATCGAAGCTGCGGCCCTTCTGCTTGAGCATCTCGGCGGCGAAGTACACCGTGCCGTAGCCCGTGGCCTCCGGGCGCACCAGCGAGCCGCCAAACGACAGGCCCTTGCCCGTGAACACGCAGTCGGCCCGGTTGCTGAGCTTTTTCATCATGCCGGCCATGAAGCCCACCTCGCGCCCGCCCACGCCGATGTCGCCGGCCGGCACGTCCGTGTCCGCCCCCACGTGGCGGAACAGCTCCGAGACGAAGGCCTGGCAAAACCGCATCACTTCGCCAGGGCTCTTGCCCTTGGGGTCGAAATCCGAGCCCCCCTTGCCGCCGCCCATGGGCAGGGTGGTGAGCGCGTTCTTGAAGGTCTGCTCGAACGCCAGGAACTTGAGCACCGACAGATTCACCGAGGGGTGGAAGCGCAGGCCGCCCTTGTAGGGGCCAATCGCCATGCTGTGCTGGATGCGGTAGCCGCGGTTGACCTGCACGGTGCCGTGGTCGTCCACCCATGAGACGCGGAACATCACCACCCGCTCTGGCTCCACCAGCCGCTCCAGCAGGCCGTGTTCGGCATAGCGAGGGTGCTGCTGGATGAACGGCCAGAGACTTTCCGTGACTTCTGTAACCGCTTGCAAGAACTCGGGTTGATGGGGGTTGCGCTGCGCTACCAGCGCCAGGAAACTGCCTGCGGAGTCGTGCTTCATGTCAGTGAGAGGCTTTCTTTCAGAAGGATGAAAAAGACCGGCAAAGGCCCGGTCCACGTGTTATGTCAAAAAAACATGAACTCATGCGTGCAAATGCACTATCGTGGGGATTATGACGCCTGGATTGCACCAAATTAATGCATTCGCACCGTTTGTTGCAGGGCTGGATTCCCTTTGTTGGGGCGTCATGTACATGTCACACGCCGACGCCACAGTTCGGCGATTCCATTCACAAAGAGGAGAAGACGATGCACATTTCTGGTGCGAAAGCCGGTTCGCTGGCCCTGTTGGCTGCGGTGGCACTCACCGCCTGCGGCGGCGAAGATGAATCCAAGTACCCCACACTCAATGGCGCCACCCCCCTGGTCGTAGGCCACCGCGGTGCCAGCGGCTACCTGCCCGAGCACACGCTGGAGAGCTATCGCCGCGCCATCGAACTGGGTGCCGACTTCATCGAGCCCGATCTCGTGGCCACCAAGGACGGTGTGCTGATCGCGCGCCACGAGCCCAACATCACCGCCACCACCGATGTCTCGCAGCGCCCTGAGTTCGCCAACCGCAAGACACAGAAGACCGTGGACGGCCTGAAGGAAGAAGGCTGGTTCGCCAGTGACTTCACCCTCGCCGAGATCAAGACGCTGCGCGCCATCCAGCCCATGGCCGACCGCGACCAGTCCAACAACGGCAAGTTCCAGATCCCCACCTATGAGGAGATCATCGAGCTGGCCAAGACCGAAGGTGCCAAGGCCAACCGCACCGTGGGCGTGTACACCGAGACCAAGCACCCCACCTACCATGTGGGCCTGAACCTGGCGCTCGAAGACCGCCTGCTGTCCATCCTGGCCAAGAACGGCTACACGGCCAAGAATTCGCCGGTGATCATCCAGTCGTTCGAGGTCGCGAACCTCAAGTACCTGCGCAGCAAGACCCAGGTGCGCCTGGTGCAGCTGGTGGACGCGGATGACGTGAAGGCCGACGGCAGCATGTCGCTGGTGGCCCCTTACGACAAACCGTACGACTTCGCCGTGGCCGGCGATGCCCGCACCTTCGCCAGCCTGCTGACCCCCGCCGGGCTGAAGGAAGTGAAGACCTACGCCGACGGCATCGGCCCCTGGAAGCCCTACCTGATTCCTTCGAAGCAGGTGGATGCCAACAACGACGGCAAGACCGACGACCTTAACGGCGATGGCATCATCGACAACCGCGACCGCGTGATGATGCCCCCGACCGACGTGGTGAAGAACGCCCACGCCGAAGGCCTGTTCGTGCACCCCTACACCTTCCGCAGCGAGCCCAAGCAGCTCGCCTCGGACTTCAAGGGCGACCCCAAGGCCGAGTACAAGCTGTTCTTCAACCTGGGTGTGGACGGCCTGTTCAGCGACTTCCCCGACCAGGCCAAGGCCGCTCGCGACAACTGAGCTGTGTTGCGTTGGCTCTGAGCCAGGAAAGCCCGCCACGTGCGGGCTTTTTTCTTGGCGCGGGCGCCTCTGTCAGAAACCGCGCCGCAGACCCACGCTCAGCAGCGTGCGGCCCTGCTGTCGGCCCATGCTGCCGTCGATTTGCCACTGCGGCGTCCATTCCCAGCGGGCGCCTGCCTGGAAGGTGGGGGCACTGCCGCGCTGGCCGAAGGCTTCGGCATGCACGGTGACGGGGCCGAGTGGGTGCTCCACGGCGAAGCCCCAGGCGGGAGCCCAGTGCCCCTGTGGCATGCGCAGTGCGCCCAGGTTGGCGTGCAGGGCCCCCCAGGTGGTGACGCAGGTTCCGATCAGGTTCAGTGCCAGGGTGCTGCCGGCGGCGTGGCGCGCGTGCAGTAGCCCGACACTGCTGGCGGCGTTGCAGCCCAGCTCCTGCGAAGGGCTCCACAGCCATTTGGCCTGCAGGCCCTGCAGGGTGGTGTGGCCCACGTAGTCGCGTGCCAGCAGACCCCCCAGCTCCACTCCCTCCAGGGGCGAATAGGCCGGGGCGAGGTAGGCGCTGCCCCTGGTGCCACGGGGGCCTTCCCACCATGCTTCCAGCTGGCCTGCTCCCTGTTCTGCGACGCCCGCATCGTCCACGCTCAGCGGTCGCCCGGCCTCTGCGGGCAGCACCATGGCCAGGGCGGCGGCGGTGCCCCACCAGCGGCCTCGGCGGGGGAGTCGTTGAATGCCTGGGGGTGGTTGGTGGCTGCGCATGGTGGTCGTGGGGTTGGCTGTGGAGCGCGCCGGTCGGGCCTGCTCCGTTGGCTATGCAGGCGCAAGGCCTGCGTTCGGGGACACGTTACGAGGCTACCGCCCGCGCAGGAACAACGCATCCAGCTCGCGCATGGACAGCTGGCGCCAGGTGGGGCGGCCGTGGTTGCACTGGTCGGAGCGGTCGGTGGTCTCCATCTGGCGCAGCAGGGCGTTCATTTCGTCGATGGTGAGCCGGCGGTTGGCGCGCACGGCACCATGGCAGGCCATGGTGCCCAGGATCTCGTTGCGCGCTCGCTGTACCACGGTGGTGGCGTCGTGCGCGGCCAACTCGGCCAGCACGCTGCGCGCCAGCTCCACCGCATCGCCCTGGGCCAGGGTGGTGGGCACGGCGCGCACGGCCAGGGTCTTGGGCGAGAAGGGAACGACCTCCAGGCCCAGCATCGCCAGCACGTCCACCGAGGCCTCGGCCGTGGCCACCTCTTCGGGCGTGGCGGCGAAGGTGGCGGGGATCAGGAGGGGCTGGCTGGCAATGCGCGCACCGCTGTCCACCTGGGATTTCAGGCGCTCATAGACGATGCGCTCATGCGCGGCATGCATGTCCACGATGACCATGCCCTGCGCGTTCTCGGCCAGGATGTACACGCCGTGCAGTTGCGCCACGGCGCGACCCAGCGGCCAGGCGGATTCCTGGCCATCGCGTCCCACGGGCAGGGGGG
>JAZKEE010000060.1:0-3597 GCA_040387235.1 Pseudomonadota bacterium | reverse complement strand
CGCATGCACACGCTGCGCCAGCTGGGCGGCATCTCGGGCTTTCCGCAGCGCACCGAGAGCCCCTACGACACCTTCGGCACGGCGCATTCCAGCACCAGCATCTCGGCCGCGCTGGGCATGGCGCTGGCGGCCAAGGTCAAGGGCGAGAACCGCCATGCCGTGGCCATCATCGGCGATGGCGCCATGACGGCCGGCATGGCCTTCGAGGCGCTGAACAACGGCGGTGTGGCCGATGCCAACCTGCTGGTGGTGCTCAACGACAACGACATGAGCATCAGCCCGCCCGTGGGCGCGCTCAACCGCTACCTGGCACAGCTCATGAGCGGCCATTTCTACGCCGCTGCCAAGAACGTGGGCAAGACCGTGCTGCGGCCCGTGCCGCCGCTGCTGGAGCTGGCCAAGCGCTTCGAGCAGCAGGCCAAGGGCATGGTGGTGCCCGCCACGCTGTTCGAGAAGTTCGGCTTCAACTACATCGGCCCCATCGATGGCCACGACCTCGATTCGCTGATCCCCACGCTCGAGAACATCAAGAGCCTGAAGGGGCCGCAGTTCCTGCACGTGGTCACCAAGAAGGGCCAGGGCTACAAGCTGGCCGAGGCCGATCCCGTGGCCTACCACGGCCCCGGCAAGTTCGACCCGGCCGTGGGCCTGGTCAAGAGCACGGCGACCCCCAAGCAGACCTTCACCCAGGTGTTCGGCCAGTGGCTGTGCGACATGGGCGCGCAGGACCAGCGCCTGGTGGGCATCACGCCCGCCATGCGCGAGGGCTCGGGCATGGTGGAGTTCGAAAAGCGCTTTCCCGAGCGCTACTACGACGTGGGCATTGCCGAGCAGCATGCTGTCACCTTCGCGGCCGGCATGGCCTGCGAGGGCATGAAGCCCGTCGTGGCGATCTACTCGACCTTCCTGCAGCGCGGATATGACCAGCTGATCCACGACGTGGCGCTGCAGAACCTGCCTGTGGTGTTCGCGCTCGACCGCGCCGGTCTGGTGGGCGCCGACGGTGCCACCCATGCGGGCGCGTACGACATCCCGTTCGTGCGCTGCATTCCGAACATGAGCATGGCCTGCCCGGCCGACGAGCGCGAGTGCCGCCAGTTGCTCAGTACCGCCTTCGAGCAAAGTCACCCCGTGGCCGTGCGCTACCCGCGCGGCAGCGGTGCCGGCGTGGCGCCGCTGGCGGGCCTGGAAGGCCTGCCCTTCGGCAAGGGCGAGATCCGCCGCGAACGCAAGGCCGCTGTGGGCGAAGGTGGGGGCGAGGCGGGCCCGCGCATCGCCATCCTGGCCTTCGGCACCCTGCTGTACCCTGCGCTCGAAGCCGCCGAGGCGCTCGACGCCACGGTGGCCAACATGCGCTGGGCCAAGCCCATCGACGTGGAGCTGCTGCGCGACGTGGCCGAGCGCCATGACGTGCTGGTCACGGTCGAGGAAGGCGCCACCATGGGCGGCGCCGGCAGCGCCGTGACCGAGGCGCTGAACGCCGCGGGCATCGTGCGCCCGGTGCTGCAACTGGGCCTGCCCGATGTGTTCATCGAGCATGGCGACCCGGCCAAGCTGCTGTCGCTGCAAGGGCTCGACGCCGCGGGCATCGAGCGCGCGGTACGCGCTCGCTTCCTTGCCTGAGCGCGCGGTACGCGCTCGCTTCCTCGGCTGAGCACGCAACGCCCGCGCGGCCTGGCGGCCCGCGAGTGCTGTCGAAAACCCGCAGAGCGCCCCGGTGGGGCACCTCCTACAATGCAGGCGCGCTGCACCGATCTGCAGGCGCGCCTCTGTGCAGCAAGCCATCGCTGCCGCATCCACCCCCCGCGGAAACAGGAGACAAGTCGTATGCATCGCCGTTCGCTCATCAAGCACACCGGCCTGGCGGGTGTACTGGCTTCTGGCATCGCGCCGGCCGTGCATGCCCAGGCCACGCTGCGGTGGCGCATTGCATCGAGCTTTCCCAGGTCCTCGGACACCATCTACGGCGGGGCCCAGGTGTTCGCCAAGGCGGTGCGCACGCTGTCGAGCGGCAAGTTCGAGATTTCCGTGCACCCCGGCGGTGAGCTGATGCCCCCTTTCGATGTAGTGGACGGCGTGCAGAGCGGCGCGGTGGAGATGTGCCATGCGGTGCCCTACTATTTCTACGACAAGAATCCGGCGTTCGCGCTGGGTTGCGCGGTGCCCTTCGGCTTCAATGCGCGCCAGATGAGCGCCTGGATGCTGCACGGCAACGGCCGCAAACTCATGAACGAGTTCTACGCAGGCTTCAACATCGTGAGCTTTGCCTGCGGCAACACCGGCACGCAGATGGGCGGCTGGTTCCTGCGCGAGGTCCGGACCCCGGCAGACTTCAAGGGCCTCAAGATCCGCGTGGGCGGCGGCCTGGTGGCCGAGGTCATGCAGCGGCTGGGCGCGATTCCGCAGAGCCTTCCCGGCGGCGAGATCTACCAGGCGCTGCAAAAGGGCACCATCGATGCGGCCGAGTGGATCGGCCCCTACGACGACCAGAAGCTGGGCTTCAACAAGGTGGCTCCGTTCTACTACTACCCCGGCTGGTGGGAGGGTGGCCCCGAGGTGGACCTGTTCGTGAACAAGAAGGCCTACGACGCCCTCACGCCGGACTACCGCTTCATCATCGAGGCCGCAGCCTCGATCGCGCACACCGACATGCTGGCCCGCTACGACGCGCTTAACCCCAATGCGCTCAAGCAACTGGTGGCAGCCAAGACCAAGGTGCTGCCCTATTCGCAGGTCATCCTGGACGCTGCGTTCCGTGCATCGATGGAGGCCTTCGCGCACAACGACGCCAGGAGCCCCGAGTGGAAGAAGATCTACGCCGACATGCGCAACTTCCAGCGCGACCAGATTCTGTGGTTCCGCTTTGCCGAAGCCCGCTACGACACCTTCATGTCGGCGCAGAAGATCTGACGCAGCGCGCGGGTCGTGCTGCATGCCGTGGCGGGTTGGGGTGATCGCGGGTCCGATCCCGCGAAAACAGGGCCCTGCACCGATGCTTGCAGAACCCTGAAGCCCTCATCCGGTGGCCGGGATTTCACGGGAAAACCCGCAAATCCACAGGGGGGCATGTTCCTACAATCAATCGGGCTAGAAGGTTCTTGGCCGCGGGCGATCCGCCTGCATGCCAGGGTGTGCAATCACAAGTATTCGGAGAGAACTCATGGATCGTCGTTCAATCATCAAGCATGCCGGTATTGCCGGTGTCCTCGCCGCCGGTGTGGCACCTGCCGTGCATGCGCAGGCTGCAGTGCGCTGGCGCCTGGCATCGAGCTTCCCCAAGCCCCTGGACACCATCTACGGCGGTGCCGAAGTGTTTGCCAACGCGGTCAAGGCCATGTCGGGCGGCAAGTTCGAAATCTCCGTGCATGCTGGCGGCGAGCTGATGCCTCCCTTCGGCGTGGTGGACGGCGTGCAGCAGGGCTCCGTCGAAGCCTGCCATACCGTGCCTTACTACTTCTACGGCAAGAACCCCGCGTTCGCCATCGGTTCGGCCATTCCCTTCGGCATGAACGCACGCCAGATGACTGCCTGGATGATGCACGGCAACGGCCGCAAGCTCATGGACGAGTTCTATGCCACCTACGGCATGATCAGCTT
>JAZKEE010000059.1:0-32529 GCA_040387235.1 Pseudomonadota bacterium | reverse complement strand
GGTGACGGGCACGGCCACACGCATGCGCACTGAGCGCGGCACCCCGCAGCATTGCAGGCCACCCACCCCATGATGATGCGCGAGCCCCCGGCCCCCACCGCCCTGCCCGCAGCCAGCCTGCTGCAGCTGATCTGGCTGGCATCGCCCGCGCTGCCGGTGGGCGGCTTCTCGTACTCCGAAGGGCTGGAGAGCGCCATCGAATCGGCCGGTGTCGCATCCGAAGCGGCCGTGGCCACCTGGCTGCTGGACCAGCTGCACATCACCCAGGCGCGCGGCGACATGGCCGTGGTGGCCCAGGCCGTGGGCGCCTGGCGCCAGGGCGACATGGCGCATGTGCGCGAACTCAACGACTGGGTGCTGCACACGCGCGAGACCAGCGAGCTGCGCCTGCAGACCGAGCAGATGGGCCGCTCGCTGGCCGACTGGCTGCGCAACCAGCACCAGGGCGACGAAGCGCACATGCCTGCCGTGCAGGCCCTGGCCGCCCTGCCCCCCACCTACCCCGTGGCCTTCGCGCTGGCAGCGTCCACCACAGAGGCACCGGTGTACGACGTGCTGCTGGCCTTTGCCTTCGGCTGGGCCGAGAACATGGTGCAGGCCGCGCTCAAGTCCATGGCGCTGGGCCAGAGCGCGGGGCAGCGCATACTGGCCCGGCTGGCCCGCGCCATCCCCGAAGCCGCCACCTACGCGCTGGCGCTGCCCGATGGCGAGCGCCAGGCCTTTTCCCCCATGCTGGCCATCCTGTCGGCCCGGCACGAAACCCAGTACTCACGCCTTTTCAGATCATGACGACCACAACGACCAGCCCCCTGCACCACATCCCCCGCCGCACCAAGCACCTGCCCCCGCTGCGCGTGGGCATCGGCGGCCCTGTCGGCTCGGGCAAGACCACCCTGCTCGAAATGCTGTGCAAGGCCATGCGCGACGACTACGACCTGATCGCCATCACCAACGACATCTACACCAAGGAAGACCAGCGCCTGCTGACCGTGAGCGGCGCCCTGCCGGCCGAGCGCATCCTGGGCGTGGAGACCGGCGGCTGCCCGCACACGGCGATCCGCGAGGACGCGTCGATCAACCTCGAGGCCATCGACCGCATGCTCGAGCAGTTCCCCGATGCGGACGTGGTCTTCGTCGAGAGCGGCGGCGACAACCTGGCCGCCACCTTCAGCCCCGAGCTGTCGGACCTGACCATCTACGTGATCGACGTGGCCGCCGGCGAGAAGATCCCGCGCAAGGGCGGCCCCGGCATCACCAAGAGCGACCTGTTCATCATCAACAAGACCGACCTGGCCCCCCACGTGGGCGCCGACCTGTCGGTGATGGAGTCGGACACGGTGCGCATGCGCACCACGCCCCAGGGCCTGCGCCCCTTCGTGATGACCAACCTGAAAACCCTCACGGGCCTGGCCGAGGTGGTGCGTTTCATCGAGACCAAGGGCATGCTGACCAAGACTGCCGCTGCGGCCGGCTAGAATACGCGCCTTCCCTCCCGGAGACTTGGGTGAGCGGTTTAAACCAGCAGTCTTGAAAACTGCCGACGGGCAACCGTCCGTGAGTTCGAATCTCACAGTCTCCGCCAGATGGCTGAAAACAAGCGCCCCACGAGGCGCTTTTTTGTTTTCGTTTGCCCCATGGCGCACGAGTCATTGACATGGCGCAGTTCGACAAGTGTTGAACATGCATACCGCCGCTGGACCTGGTGGTACGCCATGGCATCGACCGCCGGGTGGTTCGATGGAAGGGCGGCCTGCAACGCAGGGTTGCGGCCACAAGGGGTGGGCCCGAGGCCGCGGCAGGCCCTGATGGCCTCAGGGCCCTGGGCGCCGGTGGATGCGGATGGGCTGCTCCCTGGCTGCAGGGGGCGGGGCATCGCAGCCGTCGCAGCCGCAACCTGCGCTGGCGCGCAGCGCCACCTTGCCGAGATAACGGGCCATGAAGCCCGGCAGCGGCAGCCGCAGCGCGGCCTGCGCCAGCGCCCGGCGGGCAACGGCCGGCGCCAGGCTCCAGCCCGCATACAGCGCACAGGCGGCCACCACCACCAGCACGACCAGCATCTGTCCGTTCATCTCAGCCTCCTCCCATCATCAGGGCGATACGGTAGGTCGCGAACGCGGCCGCATAGGCAAGCGCGAACTGGTAACCCGCCATCAGCGCCGGGTAGCGCCAGGAATTGGTCTCGCGGCGCACGACGGCCAGCGTCGACAGGCACTGCGGCGCGAACACGAACCAGGCCAACAGCGAAAGCGCCGTGGCCAGCGGCCAGCTCTGCGCGATCACCGGCGCCAGCGCATCGGCCACCGAGTCGCCGGCCGCTGACAGCGCATACACCGTGCCCAGGGCGCCCACCGCCACCTCGCGCGCGGCCAGGCCGGGCACCAGGGCGATGGAGATCTGCCAGTTGAAGCCGATGGGCGCGAACACGTGCTGCAGCGCCTGGCCCAGCCAGCCCGCGGCGCTGTACTGGATGGCGGCGCCGGTGGAACCATCCGGGGGCGCCGGATAGCTCGACAGGAACCACAGCACCACCGTCAGCGCGAAGATGATGGTGCCCACGCGCACGATGAAGATGCGCGCCCGTTCCCACAGGCCCAGCAGCAGGTTGCGCGGGCTGGGCATGCGGTAGGGCGGCAGCTCCAGCATCAGCGGCTGGTAGCTGCTCTTCATCCACAGGCGCTTGAACAGCCAGGCCACAGCCATGGCCGACACCACGCCTGCCACGTACAGCGCGAAGAGCACCAGCCCGCGCAGGTCGAACCAGCCCACCGGCGTGGCGGGGATGAAGGCGCCGATCAGCAGCGCATACACCGGCAGCCGGGCCGAGCAGGTCATGAGCGGCGCGATCATGATGGTGGCCAGGCGGTCCTTCCACGGCCCGATGGTGCGCGTGGCCATGATGCCCGGCACCGCGCACGCAAAGCTCGACAGCAGCGGAATGAAGGCACGGCCCGACAGCCCCACCTTGCCCATCAGCCGGTCCAGCAGGAAGGCCGCACGCGGCAGGTAGCCCGAGTCCTCGAGTACCAGGATGAAGAAGAACAGGATCAGGATCTGCGGCAGGAACACCAGCACCCCGCCTGCCCCGGCGATCACGCCATCGACCAGCAGGCTGCGCAGCGGGCCGTCGGCCATGTTCTCGGTGATCCGGGCGGACAGCCATCCCATCAGGTCCTTGATGGCGTCCATGGGCAGGTTGGCCCAGGAGAAAACGGCCTGGAACATCAGAAACAGCAGCAGAGCCAGCACCGCCAGGCCCCATACCGGGTGCATGACGACGGCGTCGAGCCGGTTCTGCACGCGCTGGTTGCGCCCCCCGGCGGGCGCTGCCGCGGCCAGGATGCGGCGCACCTCGCGCTGCAGGTCGCTGGCAGTGCCCGCCGCCTGTGCCGCCACGGGGGCCAGCACCGGCGCGCCACCCGGCTGGCGGGTGAGCTGCGCGGCGATCTCCGCCATCAGCGCGGCATGGCCATCGCGCCTGATGGCCACCGTCTCCACCACCGGGCAGACCAGCTCGGCCGACAGGCGCTGCACGTCGATCTGGAGCCCCTGCGAGCGCGCCACGTCGGCCATGTTGAGGGCCAGGACCATGGGCCGGCCCAGGCGCCGCACTTCCAGCACCAGGCGCAGGTTCATGCGCAGATTGGTCGCGTCGACCACCGCCACGATCAAATCGGGCACCGCCTCGCCCGCACGCTGGCCTTCGATGACTTCCAGCGTCACCTGCTCATCGGGGGTGGCCGGCGTCAGGCTGTAGGTGCCGGGCAGGTCGATCACCGCGACGGTGCGACCGTCGCGCAGCTGCGTGGTGCCGGTCTTGCGCTCGACCGTGACGCCGGCGTAGTTGGCCACCTTCTGGCGCGCACCGGTCATCAGGTTGAACAGCGCCGTCTTGCCGCAATTGGGGTTGCCGACCAGGGCCAGGCTGGGCAGGGCGCCAGCGGTGGCAGCAGGAGAAATTCCCTGGCCCGTCATACCCGGCGCACCTCGATGCACTGGGCTTCCAGCATGCGCAGCGCAAACTGGGTATCACCGATCTGCACGGCGATGGGCTCCACCCCGCCAGGGCCGCGGCGCAGCACCGTCAGCGGCTCGCCCTCCAGGAAACCGAGCTCTCCCAGCCGGCGCAGCGCTGCGGCATCGATCAGGGGATGGGAGGAGGCAACGCCCTCCACCACGGCGCGGGCGCCATTGGGAAGATCAGGTAGTTTCATGGGAGGGGAAATGCGAACGGCGAACCCGCGCTCGGCGCGCCGGTGCCTCAACTCGAAGTTGGACGAGAATTATTACTATTTACATATTAACCCCGACTTGATGGACCATGCCCGCGTCGGCCATGGAGCCCCGCAAATCCACGCAGGTTCCGCAGCGCCTGGGCAGGCCGCAAATGCCTCTCTTTCCCATCCCGGCCTTGCAACTGGGGCCCCATCGCATCGCATCGCTGCGCGGCCCGCTCGCTCGCGGCCAAGGCCCCGTAGGTCACCGTGACCTGCAGCGATGGTTTTCAGGGGGTGGTGGCTGGTGATCGGTCGAGGGGCCCGCGCGGGAGTCGGCTCCATAATGCGGCTCCCCGCCGTTCACCGTGCCCCCCGCCCGTCCCATTTGCCATGCCCGACCGCGCCAGCCCCGATTGCACGCAGCCCGCCAGCAAGCCGCTGCTCATCATTTCCGCTGGCAACACCTTCCCCGGCCTCAGGGAATCAGAGGGTGACTTCGACGACTGGATCGCTGCGGGCCTCGGGCAGCCGACGCCGGCACTGCCCCAGCGGCGGATCGATGCACAGCAGCCCACGCCCGCCCTGCCCGACCCTTCGGAAGTGGCCGGGGTGGTCGTGAGCGGCTCGCATGCCATGGTGACGGACCGCGCGCCCTGGAGCGAGCATCTGGCGCAGTGGCTGGTGCGCTGCGTCGATGCACGGGTGCCGGTGCTGGGCATCTGCTACGGGCACCAGCTGCTGGCCCATGCCCTGGGCGGCGAGGTCGGTGTGCTGGCGGGCGGGCCCGAGGTGGGCACGCACCCCATCGAACTGGCTTCTGCTGCTGGCGACGACCCGTTGATGGCGGGCCTGCCGCAGCGCTTTGCTGCGCAGCTGGTGCACTACCAGTCGGTGCCGCGGCCGCCGCCGGGAGCCATGCTGCTCGCTCGCAGCGGCATGGACCCGCACCAAGCCTTTCGCGTGGGGCCGTGCGCCTGGGGCGTGCAGTTCCACCCGGAGTTCTCGGCCAGCGCCATGCGCGGCTACCTCGACCACATGCAGGATTCACTGGCCGACGCATCGGCCCTGGCGTCCCGGGTCACCGCGACACCGCACGCCAGCAGCCTGCTGGGCCGCTTCGCTGCGCTGGTGGCTGCCGCTGCGCCATAGGCTTGGCAGCCAGCGGCTGGAGCGCTTGGGAGGCAGACGATGTGGGCCCAGTTCGAGAAGTAGTTCACGGCAGGCCCACGCCGTCGCATTGCCATGCGCAGGACAAGGGACTAGCCTTGCAGGCACCTGGAACCGATCCACCGCCGCAGACCTTGGTGCACCCGCAAGGCGACGAAGACAATGCTGCGGCGCTGGGGCCGGCGCTCCAGGACACAAGTGTGCAAGCCCCGGCATGCGCCCACCGCATGCCGACCCTTTGTTGTCGACTGGAGTTGTCCCATGAAGCGTTTTTGCCTTCTCGCCACCGTTGGCGCCCTCGTTGCAGCCCACGGCTCTCTGGCCCATGCCCAGGCCACCCTCTCGCTGAATGACGGCGTGCTGCGCATCCCCAGCCTCACGGTCGGCGCCGACGTGTACACCAACGTCGTGCTGCGCTACGGGGCCGACGGGCGCTTCGGGCTGGAGGCGGCCACGCCGCCTGCCGCGCCACAGCCGCCCGCAGGCGGTGCCCAGACCCTCCAGCTGAACTACGCGCCGCAGCCCAACACGCAGTACTGGTACAACGCGCAGGGCCGGGTGGTGGCCACGTGCTCGAACCTGGCCCAAGCCGCCATCACGCTCAAGGTGCCGGCCGGCGCCAGCGCGCAGGCCAAGGTGCCGCTGGTGATCAGCCTGGCCGGCTGGGCCCCCAGCGGCAACCCCCCTGCCCCCGTACCTCAGGACCCTGCGGGGCTGGACCAGTTCGGCGCCGCGGGCCTGGCCTCGGCCACCTTCGAGTACCGCGGTTGCGACAACTGGAGCAGCCCGCTGATCGCGCGCACCAACGTGGATGAGACATTCGACATCGCCAGCTCCGACTTCGGACTCGGCCTGGCGGCCATCAAGGCGGCCATCGCCGCGCGCAACCTGCCCATCGACACCAGCCGCATCGTCGTGGCCGGCACCTCGTTCTCCAGCAACCTGATCTTCACCGTGGCCACCAAGCACCGGCTGCAGGGCGCCATCGCGCTGGCCGGAGGCTGCGACTACGACTGCAACGCGACCGGTACCACCTATGAGCAGCCCAACGACTTCCGCGTGAACGGTGCGCCCATACGGGTGGCGGCCATCTCGGGCGCCGGGGACACGCTGTTCCCGCCCCTGGGCCTGGGCAGCTCGGGCTACGGTGCATCCGGCGCACGCGCCCGCATCCTCACCGCCATCCCCGACGCGGGCCGGCGGCCCGCGGCCTTCTACACCCACGTCGCGGCAGGGGCCGGCCACGAAGTCAACGCCACCATGTGGGCCAAGGCCCGCACCTTCGCGCAGTGCATGACCGGCGCCCGCCCCGCGGCCGACTGCACGGCGGACGACCGCTGAGGGCAAGGCCGTATCAGTAGGTCACAGTGACCTGAAGGGTGTCGGTGTACATGCCCGCAGGCAGCGCCGCGGGGGTGGACTTGTTGATCTGGCCATGGATGGGCAGCGAGAACGCCGCGCCGTTGGCCGGCACGTTGATGCCGGTGATGGCCGTGCCCGCGGGGTAGGGCTGCGTGTAGCCGGCGTCGCGGTACAGCTCGTACGGGATGTAGGCGGCAGTGCTGCCATTGCGCATGGCCCGCGAGCCGCTGCCGATGCCCGCACCCTGCCCCGCGTAGGCGCCGGGTCCGACCTGGATGCTGATACCCAGCACCTCGGGCGAACACACGAGCTGAGTGGGGCCTGAAGCGCCCTCGCCGCCCGCAGGCGTGGCCGTGACGATGCCGGTAAAGCTGCCGGGCCGCGTGCCGAAATCCAGGGTGCCGAAGTTCACGCCGGCCGAGGCGCCCGAGCTGCCCGCAACCATGCAACCCGCCGTGAGCTGCATCTGTGCCTGCATCGTGCCGCCCAGCGTACCCGCCAGCGCCGGCCAAGCCGCCAGGGCGAGAACGGCTGCGGCCGACGCCAGCCGCCCGTATGCCCACCTGTGTTGTCGTCGTCCGTCCGCGCCCATCGCGTGTTCCTCGAAAAATTTCCAACGCTGTTGCCTGCCGGGCGGAGCAATCGCCCCCGCACCCACCATGGGCTGGCTGACCACGCGGCACATACACAGCTCGATCCAGACCAAATCGTATCAGCTTGTAAGCAAAATCTGTAGAGGGCTCTCCTCAGGCGGCGCGGCCGTATCCTGCACGTGATTGCAGACAGTCGACACGACGGCCACGCACGGAGCACCGATCTCCCCGCCCCGCCCCGCCACAGGATTTGCCATGCTGGGCATATGCGCATGCGCAATCCATTGAAGCGACGAGCCCGCATGCCCCTTGAACCCTGCTCCACCCCGCCGACGCCACCCGAACGGGTCGGCTACTCGGGTCGGCTACTGGGCATGCCTCATCTCCATCGCCGGCATTGCAGCGCTGTTCACTTACGGTATCTGTGTGAGCCTTCTCGATGGCGTGGCCCCAAAGTGGGCAAAAGGAGGTGGTGGCAGCTTGGTATTTCGCGCCAAGGACCCGGTGGGCTTTTACGCGGCGCAAGTGCCGTCCCTCTTGATTGGGGGATTCTTCTGGTACGCGGTGTACTGGGTGTACCGGACCTCCCTGAGCGCTTTCCGCGCCACACCTTGACGACGCAACCAGACCCGTGAACACATTCCCTACGGCGGACGACCTGGTCTCCCGACGGCTTGCGAACCAGGTCCGCAAGCTCGAAAGCCAGTTGGCCCGCCTGCACCCGCAACACGATGCCGCGCTCCACACGCAGCGGCAGGAGCAGCTCGACCTCACCCGGGCCACCCTGGTGTCGTACACCGAGTTCCTGGCCGAGCGGCCCAAGCCACCACCCGCGAGGTCATCGCGGGTCGTGGCCACAGCGGCTTTGCCGGGGCCAGCGGCGCTCATCGGCCTCTTCATCCTCAGCAAATACGCGTGGGTAGCGCGCCACTCCTCGCGCGAATGCCTGCGCCACGCACTGTGCAGCATGCGCGGACAGAGAGTCCACAGCCAGCGTGGATGACCTTGTGGAAAACAATGGTGGATACAGCGCAAAGCCAATACCGGCGCGGCCTACAACGCGGTGCCTGCGATTTCATCAATGCCCCGTGCAGGGAGTGGAGCAGGGCACCCGCATGCGCGCACACCGTCCACAGCCGCCGTGGATGACCTTGTGGACAAGCACTGGGCATGTGCGCCAGAGCCAATACTGGCGCGGCCTGCAACGCGGTGCCTGCGAATTCACCAGCGCTGCGCCAACACCGCCGCATTGCCCGCCCGCCGCGAAGCTGCCCCGATCCCTTGCCACACCTACCACCCCCCGGGCTGGCGAACCAGTCCACAGCCACCGTGGATGACCCTGTGGAAAAGGCCTGTGCATGCTGCGCAAAGCCAATGCTGGCGCGGGTTGCAACGCGGTGCCTGCGAATTGACCAATGCCCGCGCAGGGGGTGCAACATGGCACTCCGGGTGCACCTGCACAGTCCACAGCCAGTGTGGATGACTTTGTGGACAACCCCTGTGCAGACGCGCCAGAGCCAGCGCTGGCGCGGCCCGCAACGCGATGCCTGCGAATTCATCAGCCACGCGCCGTTGCAGCCCCGGCGTCTACAGCGACGCGCTCCGGCACCACGGCTTGCCAGCCTGGACACGCCATCCACAGCCAACGTGGATGACCCTGTGGAAAACACGGAGGGATACGCCGCAGATCCAGCACTGGCGCGGCCTGCAACGCAGTGCCCGTTCTTTCATCAGGCCGCTGGCGCGCGCCGGGGCACACGGGTCTGGCCGCTTATCGGCCCTGGCACACGGCTGGCAATGGCCCGCCTGCAGCACTGCGTGCAGCGCCAGCGCGCCGGGCCCCGCGGCCAGAGACAGCAGTCCACAGCCACCGTGGATGACTCTGTGGATAACCCCTGTGCATGGCGGCCGGGCCCAGTGCTGGTGCGGGTTCCAACACGGTGCCTGCGATTTGACCATGGTGCCGCCGCACACACGGCTACACTGCCCGCAGGAGGTGTGCCATGCAACCAGACTCGTCACCCGCGGCCGGCAGGGGCCCCTTTTTCCCGGACGTTGCGAGGACCGCACTGGGCGTATTCATCGGCGGACTGGCCGCCCTGTTCGCCCACGACGCCATCGTCGGCCAACGCCCACCAGCACCACCCGCCACGCCCTCGGTGCTGACACCGCCACGGCCCGTGGTCAACGAAAGCAGCAGTAGCACCAGCACCCAGGCCCCGCTACCGCCCGTGGTGGCCCAGCCAGCGCCGCCACCAGCGCCACCCGCTCCCGAACCCGCCCCGCCACCCCCTGCACCACCGCAGGCCGAGGCCCCGCAGCCTGTACAGGACCCAGGCCAGAAGAAGGCCGACGAGGACCTCAAGACCGCCCAGGCACTGGCTACCCGTCTTGAGGCCGAGCGCCAGCAACGCCGGGCCGACGCCTGGGCCCGCTACTTCCAGCCCAGCCCGGTGTGCCGGGCCGACCCGGCCACTGGCCCCTGCGCCGACGCGCATCTGGCGGCGCGCAAGCGCTTCGACGCGCAGTACGTGGACCGCTGAAAGCCAAAGAGCCTGTTCAGGGCCTTTTCAGGCCCTGACCTCGAAGCCCAGCGCCCGGATCGCGACCTCGGCCGCATCCTGGTCCTGCTGGGCATTGCCGCCCGAGATGCCGATGGCCCCCACCACCTGGCCGCCGTCGAGGATGGGGCAGCCACCGCCCACGGACACCATGCGCGGGCGGTGCGCGAGCTGCGCCACCTTGGGGTCGGTGAGGATGGCATTCCACACATGCGTGCCCACGCCGAAGGAGGCGGCCGTCCAGGCCTTGTCGATGGCCACCTCGGCCGTGAGGAAGGGTGCGTGGTCCGACCGCTCGAAGGCCTTGAGGTGGCCCGCCGCATCGGTGACGGCGATGGCCACGTCGATGCCGATGTCGCGCGCCGCGGCGCGTGCGGCCTCCAGCAGCGCCCAGGCGGCGTCGCGCGTGATGGAAGGGGCGTGATGGGTTTTGTGCTCGGGGATGGTGAATGGCATGGAAAGGTCCTGTGGGAAAAGGTAAATGAAAGCGAACGCCCTGGGCGCCCAGAACCCACGTGGGGTGGCACCCCGGCCCCGATAAGGCACGCCTTGTCGCTATCACCCTCAAACCGGATTTGAAAATCGCGCCGCGAGCGGCCGGGCCACTTTCAACACCGCGCCGAAACTGTTGCCGCCGCGCAGGGCTTGGCGGCCGGGCGTTTACCGTCTACGCTGCCAGCGCGGGTGCACCTGCACCGCGCCTGAACGACAGCACAACGACTCACAACGACAGGAGACACCACCATGCCTTTGAAGCAAGCCCTTGCCACCGCCGCCGCTCTGCTGGCGCTGGGAACGGCCACCACCGCCCACGCCGATTGCCTGACCGATGCACAGGCCGCCGAGCTGCTGGCGCACTACGTGGCGCGCACTCCAGCACCCAACCCGGTGAGCCTCTCGGACGCCGATGGCGCCTGCACGCGCGGCAAGTTCAACCAGTTGCTGGCGCAGCGCATGGGCAAGGTGGTGGGCTACAAGGCGGGGCTCACCAACCCGGCGGTGCAAAAGCGCTTCAACACCGACAAGCCGGTGTGGGGCAAGCTCTACGAGGGCATGGTGCTGCCAAGCGGCGCCACGGTGGAGGCCGCTTTCGGCGCCCGCGCTCTGTACGAGGCCGACATGCTGGTGCGCGTGAAAAGCGCGGCCATCAACCATGCGAAGACGCCCGAAGAGGTGCTGGACGCCATCGACCAGGTGATCCCCTTCATCGAGCTGCCCGACTTGATGGTGCAGGCGCCACCCCAGCTCAACGGCGCGGGCGTCACGGCCATCAACGTGGGCGCGCGCCTGGGCATTGCCGGCACGCCTCTGCCCATACCCGCCTACCGCGGCGAGCGCTACGCGCTGCTCAAGGCCCTGGCGGACATGAACGTCTCGCTCACCGATGGCGCGGGCGCGCGCCTGGGTGGCGGCAAGGGCAGCGACATCCTGGAGCACCCGCTCAACGCCGTCACCTGGCTGGCCACCGCGCTGCAGCAGGAGGGCATCACGTTGCAGCCGGGCGACCTGGTGAGCCTGGGCTCGTTCTCGGCGCTGCTGCCGCCCAAAGCCGGCCTGGCGGTCACAGCCACCTACGACGGGTTGCCGGGCGCCGCGCCAGTGCGCGTGACCTTCAAGTAGGCGGCCTGCGCGTTCTTCTTCAACGGAACGCCGAAACTGTTTGCGCCCCAGGGCGCTTTATCGCGGCATCGATCGCTCCTACGCTGGCTGTGCGGGCTGGGCAGACACCCACCGTGCACACACACAACAACGACAGGAGACCGATCGAATGCACCCGACCCTTTTTTACCGCGCTGCGCTGGCCATGGCCTGCGCCACACTGGGCGCTACCGCACTGGCCCAGGCCAGCCACAACGCAGCGCCCCGTGCCACTGGCCAGCCCACCCTTGAAGTGCACGCCCGGCTCGATGCCGCGGGCATCGGCGGCATCACGCAGATGCCCGACGGCCGGCTCATCGTGGGCTACCACCCGTTCTATGCGCCCAAGGTGCAGGTGGCGCTGCTCAACGCCGACCGGCGCAGCACCATGCCCTACCCCAGCGCCGACTGGCAGAGCTGCAAGCACGCCGACGGCCGCTGGAAGAGCGACTTCAACCGCTGCCTGGACTGGGTGCTGGGCCTGCACACCGATGCCAGCGGCATCCTGTGGATGCTCGACTCGGCCAAGACCACCGACCAGGCCGCGGGCCGCCCGGCCGGCCTGGTGCCCAAGCTCGTGGGCTGGAACACGCGCACCAATCGCCTGCACAAGGTCATCCCCATCACCGGCGATGCCACGGTGACCGAGTCGCAGCACAACGACTTCGTGGTCGACGCGCGGCGCCAGGTGATCGTGATCGCCGACGAGGCCATCGGCGAGAACTCCAACGGCATTGGCGACAAGGCCGCGCTGGTGCTGGTGGACCTGAAGACCGGCCACAGCCGCCGCCTGCTGCAGGGCCACGAGAGCGTGCTGCCCGTGAAGGACCCGATCACCTGGGACGCGGGCCAGCCCACGGCCGGCAGCTTCGCGCTGGGCGTGGGGGTGGACGGCATCGCGCTCGACCGCAAGGGCGAGTGGCTGTACTTCGCGCCTTTGAGCGCCTACAAGATGTACCGCATCCGCATGCGCGACCTGCTCGATGCGCGCCTCACGCCCGAGCAGCTGGGCGCCAAGGTCGAGACCTATGCCGACAAGCCCTTCAACGGCGGCCTGTCCATCGATGCGCGGGACAACCTGTACCTCACCGAGGTGGGAGAGCGCGCCGTCGGCATCATCCCCCCCGGCACGCGCAAGTACACGCGGCTCGTGACCGACCCTGGCATGGTGTGGCCCGATGGCGTGACCTACAACCGCGACGGCTACATGTACACCGGCGCCGCGCAGCTGCCGCTGACCGACGTGCTGCAGGCCGACAAGGTGGGCAAGAACAAGGCCCCGTACCTGGTCTACCGCTTCAGGCCGCTGGCGCCTGGAACACCTGGGTTCTGATCCCCCTGCAGCCCGGCAAAGCGCAGGGCCAGAAAGTCCACCAGCGCGCGCACGCGCGCCGGCACGAAGCGGTTGCTGGGCAGGATGGCGTTGAGCGGGTAGTGCTCGCCATGCCAGTCCGCCAGCAGACGCACCAGCGCACCCGAGGCCAGGTCATGCACCACGTCGAGTTCGGACTTGTACAGCAGCCCCGCGCCGGCCAGCGCCCACTGGTGGGCGATGGCCGCGTCGTTGGCATCGCGATCGCCGTCCACCCGCACCTCGGTCCAGTGGCCCGCCTGCTCGAAGCGCCAGGCATCGTAGCGCTTGCCCGCCAAATGGAAGGTCAGGCAGTTGTGCCGCGCCAGCTCCCCGGGCGTTTGCGGCGTGCCGTGGCGCTGCAGGTAGGCGGGCGCCGCGCACAGCACGCGGCGCGTGGTGTGCAGCTGGCGCGCCACCAGGCCCGAGTCGCTGAGCGCGCCGTAGCGCAGGGCGATGTCCACTGCGTCGCGCAGCACGTCCTGCACGCGGTCGCTCACCGTCAGGGCCACGCGCACGCCAGGGTGGCTTTCCACGAAGGCATCGAACCAGGGCAGCAGCACGCTGCGCGTGAGGTCCGAGGGCGCGGCCACGCGCACCGTGCCCACCAGCGAGCGGCTCTCGCTGGCCAGTTGCGCCTCGCCCTCCTCCAGCAGCTCCAGCGCGCGCGTGGCGTAGTCCAGCAGGGTCTGGCCCTGCGGGGTGATGCGCATGGCGCGGGTGGAACGCTCGAACAGGCGCGCGTCGAGTTGCGCCTCCAGCCGCTTGAGCATGGCGCTGGCCGCAGCCGGGGTGATCCCGAGCACGGCCGCTGCGGCGGTGAGCGAGCCGCCGCGCGCGGTCTCCACCAGCACGCGGATGTCTTCGACGTTCTGGATCTTCATGGCCTGTCGTCTCCCGCTGGTGTGGTGGTGGTGGCCGCGCGCCGCCGTGCAATCTCAGGCGGCCGCGGCGCGCGCGCGCCGGGGCGCGGGCGTGGCGGCCAAGACCTCGCGCATGGCCTGCACGATGGCCTCGCTCTTGTGCTGCAGGTGGGTTTTCAGGATGCTGGCCATGGCCGCGCTGTCGCGCCGCTGCAGGGCGTTGAGCATGCCTTCGTGCTCGGCCATGGCGCGCGCCCATATCTCGGGCGTCATCGGCGAGGCGAAGCGGATGCGGCGGATGCGCGCGTTCAGGATGCTGTACTGCGATACCAGCACCGGGTTGCGCGCAGCCTGCACGATGGCCTCGTGGATCTGCCGGTTGAGCGCGTAGTACGGCGCCATGTCGCGCTGGTCGTAGGCTTGGCGCATCTGCGCATGCAGGGCGGCCAGGGCGTCGAGCTCTTCCTGCGTGATGCGCTGGCAGGCCTGCTCGCCGGCCAGGGCCTCCAGTGCGCCTGCCACCGCGAACAGGCCCTCCACCTCGTCGAGCGAGAGCTCACGCACGCGCGCCCCACGGTTGGGCAGCAGCTCCACCTGGCCCTCGGCGGCCAGCACCTTGAGCGCCTCGCGCAGCGGCGTGCGCGAGACGCCGAAGCGCTCGCACAGCGCGGCCTCGGGCACCTTCTGGCCGGGCGGCACTTCGCCGCGCACGAACACCTCGCGCAGGTCTTCCAGCAGGGTGGTGTGGACGAATTCTTTGGACATGTGGCAATTATGAATTCATTTTCAAATCAATCCATCTCAATACGCCTGATTCTTGGAATAATTTCGCCTCTTTGAATTCAAACTGCTTGACACGCCCAAGCTGCCTCCCTACAGTCGAATGCATTCATTCGGCCAATGAACACCCCAATCCACCTCTCATTCAATCCCAGGAGACAGAAAATGAATGCATTTCAGCAAGGCATCCGCGAAATCGATGGTTCCACCCACGACGAGCAGCGCTATGTGAACGCACTCGGCCCGCGCGGCGTGATCGGCGTGATGACGCCGGGCCCGAACGTGAACGTGGAGAACGAAATGATGGACATGCGCCCGCGTGGCGTGATCAACGCCGTCGACCGCTACTACGTGCCCAACCAGAAGATCCAGCAGGACGAGGACTGGTCCATCATCATGCGCAACGTGACGGCCAACCTGGACGACTCGGTGCGCCGCCTGAACGAGGCGCTGATCGACCACCTGGTGCTGGGCATGTCCTCTCAGAGCTACATGGGCGGCGAGAAGGGCAGCTTCGCGCTGCTCGAGCACCTGCAGAAGACCTCGGGCGTGGACGTGACCATGGGAGCGCAGTCGGCCGAGCAGGCCTTCAAGCTGTGCGGCGCCAAGCGCATCGCGCTGCTCACGCCCTACTACCCGGTGATCGAGACCAACGCCATCGACTACTTCACCGCGCGCGGCTTCGAGGTGGTGCACGTCGAAGGCCTCAAGTGCAAGAGCATCATCCACGTCGCCTCGCAGACCTACGAGCAACTGGCCGAGGCCACCCTGCGCTGCGAGGCCGCCAAACCCGACGCCATCCTGCAGCTGGGCACCAACCTGGCCTATGCCCGCGTGGCCAACGACGCCGAGAAGTGGCTCAAAAAGCCGGTGTTCGCATCGGGCCCGGTCATCTACTGGTCGGCCCTGCGCAAGATGGGCATCACCGACCAGTTCCCCGGTTTCGGCAGCCTGACCGAATACCACTGAGCCCCCCGGTGCGAGGAGACAAGACCATGAAAAATACCCACCGCCGCCGCGCCATCGTGGCTGCCGCTGCCGCCTGCCTGTCTGCCCTGGCCCTGCCGGCCGGTGCGCAGGAGGCCTACCCATCCCGGCCGGTGAACCTGGTCGTCGGCTTCGCGCCGGGCGGCGGCACCGACCTCATCGCGCGGCAGATCGCGCCGCGCCTGTCCGAGCTGCTCAAGCAGCCCGTGGTGGTGGAAAGCCGCGCCGGCGCCAGCGGCACCATCGCCGCCGGCGTGGTGGCCAAGGCCAAGGCCGACGGCTACACCCTGCTGCTGGGCCATGTGAGCTCCAACGCCATGGTGCCGGCCATCACGCCCAAGATGCCGTATGCAGCGGGCAAAGACTTCGCGCCCATCGTGCTCATCGGCAGCGTGCCGCAGGTGGTGGTGGTGCCCGCCTCGTCGCCGGCCAGGACGCTGCAGGAGTTCATCGCCATGGCCAAGGCGAAGAAGGGTGCGGTCAACTACGCATCGTCGGGCCAGGGCACGCAGCAGCACTTCGCGGCCGAGCTGTTCCAGCTGGCCACGGGCACCAGCATGACGCACGTGCCCTACAAGGGCAGCGGCGCGGCGCTCACCGACCTGATCTCGGGCCAGATCGACGTGAACTTCGACACCGTGCCCACGGTGCTGCAGCACATCCGCGCGGGCAAGCTGCGGGCTCTGGCCGTGACCACGCGCACCCGCGTGGCCACCCTGCCCGACGTGCCCACCGTGGCCGAGGCCGGCGTGCCCGGCTACGAGATCGGCGCCTGGTACATGCTGATGGGCCCTGCCGCCCTGCCCCGCCCCGTGCGCGACACGCTGGCCGCCGCCATGGCCAAGGTGCTGGCCACGCCCGACGTGCGCGAGAAGCTCGCCGCGCTGGGCACCGAGATCGCAGGCGGCACGCCCGAGGAGGCGCAGGCCTACCTGGGCACCGAGATCACCAAGTGGGCCCGCCTGGCGGCCGACAAGAAGATCACCGCGGAGTGAATGCGCCATGCCGAACGACATCACCATGCCCCTGCCTCGGCGCCGCGCACTGGCTGCCGCCCTGGCCACCGCATCGCTGGCCGCCGCGCCCGCCGTGTACGCCCAGGCGGCGCCCGCCCCCATCCGCTGGCGCATGGGCACCTCCTGGCCCACCGCTCTGCCGCTGCTGCATGAAACCGCCGTGGACTTTGCCGACAGCGTGCGCGCCGCATCGGGCGGGCGCCTGGCCATCGACGTCATCGACCCCGGCAAACACGGCGCGCCCGCCGGGCTGCTGCAGGCGGTGAAGGAGGGCCAGTTCGAGATCGGCCACACCACCGCGCAGTACTACGCAGCCCAGGTGCCGGCCATCGACTTCTTCACCGCCATCCCGTTTGGCCTCACCGCGCTGGAAAACCACGCCTGGCTGGCCGAGGGCGGCGGGCAGGCGCTGTTCGAGTCCATCCTGGCGCCGCACAACGTGCTGCCGCTGGCGGTGGGCGACACCGGCGTGCAGATGGGCGGCTGGTTCGCCAAGGAGCTGAAAACGCCAGAGGAATTGAAAGGGGTACGCATCCGCATCGCAGGCTTTCCAGGCCGCGTGCTGGCGCGCGTGGGCGCCGTGCCGGTGAACCTGCCGCTGGGCCAGATCGTCGCGGCCTTTGCCGAGGGCAAGATCGATGCGGCCGACGTGGTCGGCCCGGCCATCGACGCCACCCTGCCGCTGGCGCAGTACGCGCCGCACTACTATGCGCCCTGGCACGAGCCCGACGTGGTGATGCACGCCTTCATCGACCGCGCGAAGTTCATGGCGCTGCCCGCCGACCTGCAGCACATCCTGCGCCAGGTGGCCCAGGCCGCCGCGCTGCGCTCCATGGCCCGCGCGCAGGACCGCAATGCCGTGGCCATGCGTGCGCTGGAGGCGCGGGGCACGGCGCTCAGGCAGTTGCCGACATCGGTGCTGGCGGCCCTGAAGACCGCCACGGCGCAGGAGCTGGCCGAAAGCGCCAAGGCCGACGCCGATTCGAAGAAGGTCATCGACAGCCTGCTGGCGTACAAGGCGCGCGTGGCGCCCTATGCCCTGCAGGCCGATGGCGCTATCTTCCAGACCCGCTGACCGATCAGGAAAATGCCCCGCGCACTGGTGGTGCCCGGGGCATGCCTGTTGCCATGCACAGGCCGGTCAGGCCCGTGCCGGCGGTCTTCCCCTCCAACCTACCTGGCAGCCAGCGGCGAGTAGTGCAGGTGCTGCAGCTGCAGCGCACCGTTGGTGCGCGCCCAGACCATGGTCAGACCGTAGCGCACCTCCACCGGCGTGGTATGGGGCGCCGCCACGTAGCCGATGCGGGTGCCGGTGACCACGGCGACATCGCCGATCAGCTGCACCTTGATGTCCTCGGCACGCAGATTGATGCGCATGTCCGACGAGAACAGGTCCGTGAAGGGCTTGAGCTCCAGGCGCTGCAGCTCCTTTGACGAAGGCGTGAACTCGGTGAACCCGCCCGGGGGCCGGTACCTGAGGAAGCCCGGCGCGTCCTTGGCCGTCATGCGGGCATAGATGTCCACGCTGGCCGCCGCAGCGTCTTCGGCCAGGCCCGCCATGGCCGGCGAGGCCAGCAGCAGAAGGCCGAAGGCCATGGCGCCAGAGAGCAGGGTCTGCCGCATCATTTCAATGCCTCCGCGCCTGCGAAGGCCACCTTCTCGTCGTTGGCCGAAGCCACGCCCGAGACACCGATGCTGCCCACGATCTTGCCGCCGCTGACGATGGGCACGCCGCCCTGCAGCAGGGTCAGCTCACGGGCCGACAGCAGGCCCAGGGCACCGCCGCCCGAGGCCACGGCCTCTTCCAGAACGCGCGTGGGGCGGCGCATGTCCAGCGCCGTGCGGGCCTTGCCCTGCGCCACCGCGATGCTGGCATGGTGGGTGTTGTCGAACTTCTGGTACATGACCATCTGGCCGCCGCTGTCCAGGATGGCGATGGCCACATTCCAGCCATCGCCGCGCGCCAGCGCGTCGGCGGCCGACATGGCCTTGCGCGCCATGTCCAGGGTCAGGGCCGGGCCGTAGTCGGGCACCGCCGGCTGGGCCTGCGACTGCGCACTCAAGCACAGCCCCAGCACCAGGGCTGTGGCCATGCCCGCACCGCGCAGGCCCTTCATGGGCAGGGACAAAGATTTCACCGTTCGCATCGTCTACACCTCCAGGGTTAATGGTGGGGAAACTGTAGGAGCCGGGTCGCGCGCTGATAAGCCGGCGCGAACCGCTTTCAGTTTCAAATGCGGTTTGAAGAAGCCCATGGGGCGGGCGGCTGCCCGCGCGTGCACCGGATAATCCGCCCATGAACAGCCAGCTGCGCTTTGTGATGCACCCCGACGACGAACATGAGTTCGCGGCGCAGGTCCTTGCCGACCCTGCGGTGCTGCTGATCGACGGGCCGCGCTGGCAGGCTGCGGCGCCGCAGACCTTCCGCGACCTCGATGCCATCCGCAGCAACTACTGCATCCTCTGGTCGCCCGACGACCAGGCAGCGCTGCAAGCCCGCTACATCGCCGGCTGCAATGACTGGTATTGCGAATCGGAGTACGCCACCGTGCAGTTCCTGCGGTCCGAGGTCTTCGCGGACGGTGTACTCACCGAAGGGCGCATCGCGGTGGCCACGGGCAGCGCCAGTGCGCAGGCCGCCCCGGGCGTGGAGCGGCGCTACAAGGCGCTGGGCCGCTTCGTGCGCAAGCACTACAGCAACGCTGTGCTTCGCTGGTGCAACCCCGCCATGCCCTTCGGCCCGGCCGTGCCAGGGCGCTCGGCCAACCCCGGCAAGCCGGACGCCCAGGTCTGGGTCGGCCCGCATGCGCTGCAGTGGCTGCGCGATGGGGGTGCGCAGCAGCGCCGCGTCAAGCAAGCCCGCAATGCGGTGGTGGAGGCGCGGTTGGCTGACAGTTTCGCCACTGCTGCCTGAAAGCCGGCCGCGCCTTCTCCCCTGCGTTACGGCCGCGTGCGTGCCGGCACCCGCGTCTCCAGCGCACCGGGCACGTAGGCCGGCGCGAAGGTGCAGCCGGCGCCGTACTGCGCCTGCAGTGCGGTGCAGCGCTGCGCCACGCTGGCGGGCGTGGGCTTGGTACGCGTCTCCACCCAGTCGAGCAGCGAGGTCACCAGCGCCGGGTAGGTCGGGTCGCTGATGTAGCTGTGCGTGCCGGTGGTCACGAAGGTCTGCACCAGGCGGTCACCGCTGCCGCCGCGGTCCATCACGGTCTTGAAGTAGGCATCGAGTTCGACGAAGGCCGTGGGGTCGCTGATCCACTTGGTGGTGAGCACCGGCACAGGGATGGTGCCCTTGGGGTCGGTGTCGTCGGCAAAGCGCTGCACGGCCACCGGGTCGGCGCGGTAGCGCAGCACGCCGGCGTTGAGCGCGGCGTCGTCGCCCGAGCCGCTGTACACCACGCCGGTGTTGCCGAAGGGGCTGGCGCCGCCGGTGCGCTTGGCCGTCACGTCCTGGAAGTGGTAGGTGCCCCAGCTCAGGTGGGCCGAGATGGCGCTGGCGGGGATCTTGATGACCTTCTCGATGGTCTCGACCTTGCGCTGTTGCTCGGGCGTGCGCTGCGCGGCGGTCTTGTCCAGGCCCAGGCATTCGTTGGCGCGGGCGTTGAAGTCGTCGCGCGCCAGGGTCAGCGTGGCCGGCAGGCCCAGGTTGAGCGCGTAGCTCGCCTCGGTGGGCCGCGGGTGGTTGTTGCACAGGTACTGGTAGACGGCGCGCAGGTCCAGGCGGAAGTCGTACGAACGCGTGCCACCGGCCAGCACACCGCTGGTGAGCAGCACCGCGTCGTAGGGCTGTGACCCCACTGTCTGTGCGGTGAACATCTCGGCGGCCTTGGCGGCCACGCCCGCGCCCCACGACTGCCCGTGCAGCACCGTGCGCTTGGGCACGGCCACATGCTCGTTGAAGATGCGGCGCAGGCGCTCGGTGTCTTCGGCCGCGGCGCGCACTTCCACGCCGCCCTGGCGGAAGGTGGAGCCCGCCCAGGCGTAGCCGGCCTTGACCATGATGGCCCAGCGCACCAGGTCTTCCTGCGCGCGCTCGGCCGTGGGGGCCGCCAGGTCGGGCCCGCCGTGGGCGTGCAGGATGAGGTTGCCGGCCCAGTCCTTGGGCTTGGCGATCAGGTAGTACGCACCGGCCGAGTCACGGCCGCCCAGGCAGGTGGCCGTGGCGGGCACTTCAGCCGGGCAGGCCACGGCGACGGGCTTGGCCTCGGGCGGGTAGGAGGGGCCGTCGCTGCCGCCGCAGGCGGAGAGCAGGGTGATGGCCGAGAGGGTGGAAAGAGCGTGCAGGGTCGACGGAGCGACCGGGCTGCGAAAGCCGGTGAAACGCATGGCAAAGTCTCCAGATTGTTGTTGTGTGACGAACGCTGTTCCCGCGGCTGCCTGGTCCCTCGGCCAGGCTTTGCGCCCCGGCAGGAAAACCCACCACAGGGAAACCGACGAGGTCGGCTGCGGGAACAGGGCGTATCCTAGGAGCGTAGGCTGCACATGCCAAACACCTGAATAATCTCCAGTCCATACGTTATGAATATCGAGTTCCGGCACCTGCGCTACTTCGTGGCCGTTGCGGATGCCAGGCACATCACGCGTGCCGCAGAGCGCCTGGGCATGCAGCAACCCCCGCTGAGCCAGCAGATCAAGGGCCTGGAAGTGGAGCTGGGCGTGCCCCTGTTCCTGCGCCACCCCAAGGGCGTGACGCTGACCGATGCGGGCCAGCTGTTCTACGCCGAGGCCACGCGCCTGCTGCGCGACTGCGCGGCCATGCAGGAGCGCATGCTGGCCTTTGCCGACGGCAGCCAGGGCATGCTCTCCATCGGCTTCACCAGCTCGTCGGCAGCGCACGACTTCACGCCCGAGGCGCTGCGCATGTGCCGCGCCACCTACCCCGGCATCCAGCTGGTGGTGAGCGAGAACAACGCCGCCGAGATCACCCAGGCGGTGGCCTCCTCGCGCCTGCACTGCGGCTTTCTGCGTGTGCCTGTGGCCTGGCCCAAGGGCGTGGTGCTCAAGACCCTGCTGCAGGAGCCCGCCGTGCTGGCCATGCCACGCGACCATCCACTGGCGCAGGTGCCTGTGGGCAAGAAGCAGCCGCCGGTGCAGCTCAAGGAGCTGCAGGGCGAAAAGTTCATCTTCGTGCGCAAGCCCGGCGCGCCGGGGCTGTATGCCAACCTGCTGGAGCTGTGCACGCGCGAGGGCGTGGCCATCAACGTGGTTTCGGAGGTGGACCGCATGATGACCAACCTGAACCTGGTGGCCGCCGGCGCCGGCATCTCGGTGGTGCCCTCGTCCATGCAGGGCACGCACCACAACGCCATCGTCTACCGCCCGCTGGCGCGCGCGGTGAAGCTGGGCGCGCCGCTGACGCTGGCTTACCGCAAAAGCGACTGCCACGGCCCCACGGGGGCCTTCGTCGAGCTGGTCACGAAGATCGCGGCCGGAAGGGCCAAAGTTGCCGCGAAAGCCTGAGCCCTTGCCGCCCGCCATCGCCGAGCTGCCCCGCCGCCGCCTGCTGCGCTGGGCCGCGGGCGGCGCGGCCCTGGTGGCCGCAGCGCCCGCAGCGCATGCAGCCGCCGCACCGCGCTGGCCCAACCGCCCGGTGCGCCTGATCGTGGTGTACCCGCCCGGGGGCGTGAGCGATGCGACCGCACGCGCCCTGGCGCAGCCGCTGGCGCGTTCGCTGGGCGTGCCGGTGCTGGTGGACAACCGCGCGGGTGCCGGCGGTTCGGTGGGCATCGACCTGCTGACCCGGGCCGCGCCCGACGGGCACACCCTGGCGTTCTCTGCCATCACCCCGCTCACGCTGCAACCGCTGCTGGTGTCCGGGGGCCTGCGCGACCCGCTGCATCTGGTGGCGCCCATCGTGGGCATCATGCACACGCCGGTGCTGGTCATGGGCACACCGGCCCTGGGCAACCGCTCGTTCACCGAGATGGTGGCCCTGGCCCGCACGCGGCCGGGGGCGGTGCGCTGGGCCAGCTCGGGCGTGGCCACCACCGGGCACATGGTGCTGGTGCAGACGCGGCTGCACAGCGGTGCCGACATCACCCACGTGCCCTACCAGGGCGGCGGCGCGCAGCTCAACGATGCACTCGGCGGCCAGTTCGAGGTGCTGTCCTCCAACCTCGCGGCGCAGCAGCTCGAGTACGTGGCCGCCGGCCGGCTGCGCGCACTGGCCGTGGGATCGCCCACGCGCCTGCCCGCGCTGCGCGATGTGCCCACCCTGGCCGAACTGGGCTACCCGCGCGCCAACCTGAGCTCGCTGTTCGGCCTGTTCGCACCTGCGCACACGCCGCCTGCGGTCGTGCAGAGCCTGAACGAGGCAATCAACGGCATCCTCGACGCCGAGGGATTCGGTGCCGTGCTCAAGGACAAGCACCTGCTGCCTGCGGGCGGCACGGTGCAGGCGTTCGCGCAGCAGATCGCCGCCGAGCGCCAGGGCAATGAGGCGCTGGTGCGCCAGAGCGGATCCGCGCTGCGCTGAGTCCGGGCGCTATTGCCGAATGCGTCCGGTCGCACTCACGATGGACAGCTCCACGAAACGCGAGCCGCCACGCTGGCCGGGGCGATAGCCCACGGTGTAGCCGCCCAGGTCCAGGCTGTCGATGCTGTCCAGCGCGGCTGCCAGGTTCTCGCGCGTGGGCTTGGCACCTGCGCGGCGCGCGGCCTCGGCGATCACCTTGGCTGCGATGTAGCCCTCCATCATCGCGTAACTCACGGGCACGTCGGGATCGCCGCTCTTGGCCTGCACCTCGCGGAACTCCTTGCTCAGCTTGCTCGATGCGCGGTAGGGGTTGGGCGTGACCTGGGCGATGGAGATGCCCTGCATGTGCTCTTCTGCCAGGCGCTTGGCCAGTTGCTCCAGGTCCACGTCGGACGAGGCGAACAGCCGTGCTGTGCCGCCTTCGAGCCGGTACTTCTCGATGAAGGCCGAGGCGGCGGCGCCGCTGGTGATGAGGATGATGGCCTGGGGCTTGGCCGCCTGCAGCAGCTTGTTGGCGTTCTCCATGCGCAGGGTGTCCATCTCGTACGAGCCCTTGGCCATGAGGCTGCCACCGTTCTTCTTCACGGCCTCCTCGGCGCTGGCCAGCAACGCCGGGGCGTCGGGCCCCTCTTCGTACAGCAGGCCCAGCTTGGTGATGCCCACGGTGGCCAGGTGCTCGGCGATCTTGCCGATTTCGTCGCGCAGGCCGGCACGCACGTTGTAGAGCAGGGGCGAGTCGGGCTGGAAGGTGCTGCTGCGGTAGCCCACCAGCGCGATCTTCTCCTTGGCCAGCAGGCCGGACTTCTGCAGCGCAGCCAGATTGCCGGCGCCCATGTAGCCGGCCAGCAGCAGGGGGCGCTGCTCGGCCAGCAGTTGCTGGGTGGCGGCCAGAGTCTGGTCGGCGCGGCCGGTGTCGTCCTTGCGCGCCAGCACCAGGGTGTTGCCGTTGATGCCGCCGGCCTTGTTGACGTGGTTGAAGTACATCTGCATGCCCGCCGAGTAGCCCCGGCCGTCGCTGGCCTTGAGGCCCGACAGCGGTGCCACCTGGCCGATCACCAGGGGAGCTGCCTGCGCCGCCCCCACCAGGGCCAGCAGCGCGCCGGCACAGAAAACAGGGCTCAGGGAAAGCCATGGGCGGACAGGGGTCGCGGCAGCGCTCGGATTCATGTGTCTCCTCGGGTCTTTTGTCGTTGTAGGCATGCCGGAGCAGACGCACCGGGGGGCCGAGCGCGTTTATACCAGTACCGGCGAACCCCCGACAGCCTTCTGTCAGCTTTGAACCGGGAGGAGACTGCTCCAACGGGCTTGCGTGCGGCCCTCGACAGTGGGACCATTGGGGACGAATTTCCGGGGGAATGCCATGAAAAAGCTGCTCTCGCTGTTGGTGGCCTTGGTGGTGTCGCAGGGTGCGATGGCGCAGGCCAATGAAGCGCCGGACCTCGGCCAGGTGCCCATGCCCCCCATCGAGCGGCCGGCCAGCACAGCCAGCAAGGGGGCGACCCGGGCCCTCGCGATCGAGCCCACCTATTTCTACACCTACCTGCTGAGCACCAGCACGGGCACCGTGGTGCCGGTGAGCACCCAGCCCATCGGTTACCTGACCCGCAACGATGCATTCATCGAGCTGACCGGCTCGCTGGGCTGCACGGTGGCGGGCACCTTCATCCCGTTCGCGGGCTACTACGCGGACCGGTACAACTGCCCGTTCTACAACGGCATCATCGCAGTGGCCTGGGCGCCCGAACTCCTCTACTCGCCCTGGATCTGGTACTACTTTCTCATGCCTTGACGCGCCGGGAAGCCGGCCCTGGTCGGCACCGACCCGCGTGTGTGCAGCGCTGGCTCGGGGCTGAACGCCCGCCCCACATCACTCTGTGACCATGAGTGCCGACAAGGCGCGGGAAAATGGCCGGGCGCGTCGGGATCGGGGTGGCACGGCATCGACCCGCAGCGTGGCGCAGCCCAGGCCCGTGACGGCGATGATTCGGGCCACAGGCCGCTGGGCATCGACATCGGGCAGTTCCACCTCGACCATGCCCGCCGCGCGCAGGATGCGCAGCTTGTCGATGTTGGTGGTGTCGGTTTCTGGGTAGGGAAGCTCGTCGTGCTTGAGCGTCCTGAGGTATTCAATCGGCATGGCAGCACTCCCATCGGGATTTGAGAATGCATTGTGGAGTCGGCGTGGGAAGGCTTCAAGAACTGATACAAGACCGCACACTTGGGCCCGCTGGATACCCCGGCCCCCTGTAGCGATGCCTGCGACGAGGCAATAACCCTGGTGCAGGTGCCGGCTATCCCAGGGCGTGTTCAGCGCTCCACCAAGGCCAGAACCAGCAGGCGGTCGGCGATGTCGTCGGCATCCTGTCGCATCTGCGCCAGGCTGAAGCTGCCGGCGCACCATCCCCCGTACCAGATGCGAAAAGCCTGTACGCTGGCGACGGGCGCCTGCTCTCCATACCAGCGGATGGCCTCTTCGATGTGGGAGTGGTAGGTGGGGCTGCCTACCTGGTTCTCCTCGTCGAACATGCGGGCGCGGTAGCTGTGCGCACCATCGTGCGCGATGTGCAGGATGAGGCTGTCCTGCACGGCGGTTTCATCCTCACGCGCCGGGCTTGCGCTCTGGCGGTGGCTGGGGGCGGCGACGGCAAACATGGCGGTGTGCTCCTTCAGGGCCATCAGCCCATGGCCTGGAATTCACCGTACACGGTGTCGCCGAACTGCGGCTCCGCCTGCACATGCGCCATATCGGTCTTGCCCACCATGAGGTATTCGCTCAGTTGGGACTGCGTGGCCTGGCGCATGGGCTGGCCCATCTGCAGGGGGTCGGCCTCTCCGATCAGGTCGAGGCGCCGCATGTGAAGGTCTTCGAAGTGCATGGTTCCATCCTCGCGTTCGGGAAAAAGCTGGGCAATGGAGAGATTGGCGCACCTTCGGCAGGGGCGCGGAGTCGGATAGCCGAGGTGCCCCGTGTAGGACATGTCCTGCAAGGTGCCATCCTCCTCGTAGGCGCACCGCTCGCGGTTACGCCGCGTCACAAATCACCGCCACGCAAGGCGTTATGGTGGCGTGGCAGCGCGCCGTGCGCTCCCCGTTTTTCATTCCAGGAGACCTCCCCCATGCGCCCACGCCACCCATTCCACTTTCCCGCTCTCTGCGCCGGCCTGTGCCTGGCCTTGCTGGCGGGCTGCGCAGGGACGCCCGCGCGCACGCCCGCGGCCGACCCCACGCCCTCGGTGGGCCCCGGCCCCAAGGGTGGCATCTGCAACGCTGCGCCTGCCCAAGGCGCCAAGGGCAAGCAGCCCACCGCCAGCACGGTGGAGCAGGCGCGCGTGGCTTCCGGCGCGGCCATGGCCCGCGTGCTGCGCGACAACCAGCCCGTGACCATGGAGTTCAACGCCGAGCGGCTGAACCTGGTGACCGACGCGAGCGGCAAGATCACCACCGTGCGCTGCGGCTGAGGCTGCCGTGACACAGCCGATGGCATCCCCATGCCCGCTCCGACCGGGCTGAGCCAGCGGCCTGGCCGCTACTGCGACGCGTTGCCCGTCCGGCGCTTCCTGGGCAGGGAAGCCTCGCCGATCCTGGTGGACCAGGCCCGGCAGGCATCGGGCGCCGCTGGTCCACTGAAACCGAGAAATCGGCTGTGCGTGAGGGTCTGGACGCTGGAGCCCGGCGTCGGCATCCAGGGCGTGGTCGTCGAAGGCCGGTTGCTGCTGGGGGTGGATGCCAGCGGCAGGATCATCTCCGCGGACTGCGGCTGAGGCCCACGCCCCCACGGGCCGAGATGCGCGGTCTGCCCAGCAGCGCCTGCCAGTACCATCGGGGCGCAAGTCGTCCCGCCCGTTCCTGTGCGCCGCCCGCTGTTCCTGATGCCCCTGCTCTCCCCCACCACCCGCGCCGTCGCCGCCCTCTCGCTCACCCAGCTCATCGGCTGGGGTTCCACCTTCTGGCTGCCCGCCGTCACCGGACCGGCCATGGCGGCCGAGCTGGGCATGGGTCTGCCCCTGGTGATGGCCGGGCCCACGGCCATGCTGGTGGTGATGGCCCTGGTCTCCTGGCCGCTGGGCGCGGTGTTCGAGCGCCATGGCGCTCGCCCGGTGATGGTGCTGGGCTCGCTGCTGGGCGCGCTGGGCCTGGCGCTGATGGGGCTGGCCCAGGGCCCCGTGTCCTACCTGCTGGCTTGGGGGGTGCTGGGCCTGGCCGGCGCCGGCATGCTGAGCACGCCGGCCCAGATCGCGGTGACCGAGATCGCGGGCGACCAGACGCGCCGGGCGCTGGGTGTGCTGATCCTGGCCGGTGGCCTCACCTCCACCCTGTTCTGGCCGCTCACGGGGCTGCTGCAGGCCCAGTGGGGCTGGCGCGCAGCGACGCTGGCCTTTGGCGCGCTGGTGCTGCTGGTCTGCCTGCCACTGCACTGGGCCGTGCTGGCGCGCCGTCCCAGGGGCAAAGCCGCCACGCAGGCGCCGACCGAGCCCGCCCCCATCGACCGACCCCGCTTCGCCCTGTTGGCCGTGGGCTTTGCGGCCAATGGCTTCGTGACCTGGGGCTTTGCGCTGACCATCATCATCCTGTTCGAGGCTTCGGGGCTGAGCCACGCCAGCGCACTGGCTGCGGCGTCTCTCATAGGCATCGCGCAGTGGGCGGGGCGGCTGTTCGACTTTCTGGGGGGTAGCCGCTGGTCGGGCTTTGCCACGGGACTGGTCGCCGCGGCGTTGTTTCCGCTGAGCTTCATCGTGCTGATGCTCACCAGCAGCTTTGCCGGTGCCCTGCTGT
Source organism: Pseudomonadota bacterium (assembly GCA_040387235.1). GTDB lineage: Bacteria > Pseudomonadota > Gammaproteobacteria > Burkholderiales > Burkholderiaceae_C > Acidovorax. Next base: position 4,752 of record JAZKEE010000059.1, on the reverse strand, counting down.
TCGCACTGGTCTACGGCATGGCGGGCGGTGTGATCGCCGTGAGTCGCGCCACGCTGCCGCTGCTGGTGTTTCCGGCGGCAGCGTATGCGCGCGCGTCGGCGCGGCTGGCCATGCCGCTGAACCTGTCGTTCGCCGTGGCGCCCCCGGCGTTCGCCGCGCTCCTGACCTCGGCCGGCCCCCACGCGGCGCTGTGGCTGGCCTTCGGCATTTCGCTCGTGGCGCTGGGCGCGCTGTTCGGGCTATGGCGGCTGCAGGGCGGCAGCCGCAGCGCCTGATCAGTCGGCCAGGAACAGCTCCTGCAGGTCGCTCAGGAAGTCGAAACCCCGCTCCGTGGGCCGCACCTGGCCCCCGGGCTCGCGCTCGATCAGGCCCTTGGCCTCGGCCTTGTCCAGCGCCTTGGCGATGGCGGTGACGGGCAGGCCGGTGCGCTCGGTGAAGTCCTTGAGCGCGAAGCCCTCGCGCAGGCGCAAGGCGTTGAGCATGTACTCGAACGGCAGGTCGGCGCGGCGCACCTCTTCGTCCTGTGCCACGGCGTGGCCGGCCAGGGCGTTGTCCATGTAGCGGCCCGGGTCGCGAAAGCGCACCTGGCGCACCACGCGGTGGGCAAAGCTGAGCTTGCTGTGCGCGCCCGCGCCAATGCCCAGGTAGTCGCCGAACTGCCAGTAGTTGGTGTTGTGCCAGCACTGGTGGCCGGCCCGCGCATAGGCCGATATCTCGTAGCGCGAAAGGCCCGCCTGCCCAGTCATCTCGGTGATGCGGTCGAGCATGGCATAGGCCTGGTCGTCCTCGGGGATGGCCGGCGGGTACTTGGCGAAGTAGGTGTTGGGCTCGATGGTGAGGTGGTAGATCGAGATGTGCGGGGGATTCAGCGACAGGGCAAGGGCCATGTCCTCTTCCAGCTCGGCCGGGGTCTGCCCCGGCAGCGCATACATGATGTCGAGGTTGAAGGTGTCGAAGGCCTCGGCCGCCTCTTGCACGGCGGCCAGTGCCTGGGCGCGGTCGTGCACCCGGCCCAGGGCCTTGAGGTGCCGGTCGTTGAAGCTCTGCACACCGATGGACAGGCGCGTGACCCCGGCGTTGCGGAAGGCGCGGAAGCGGTCTTTCTCGAAAGTGCCGGGGTTGGCCTCCATGGTGATCTCGCAATCGGGCTCCAGGCGCAGGCGCGCGCGGATGTCGCCCACCAGGCGGTCGATGGCCGCCGGCGAGAACAGGCTCGGGGTGCCGCCACCGATGAAGATGCTGTGCACCGTGCGGCCCCAGATGAGCGGCAGCGCGGCCTCCAGGTCGGCCATCAGGGCGTCGATGTAGCGCTGCTCGGGCACCTCGCCAGGCGCGGTGTGCCCCGCATCGGCCCCTGTGGCAGCGCCCCGGTACTCGTGTGAGTTGAAGTCGCAGTATGGGCACTTGCGGATGCACCAGGGCAGGTGTACGTACAGCGACAGTGGCGGAAGGCTCTGCAGCTGCAGCAGGCCGGCGCGCATGTAGTGCTGGATGTCGCGCACCACGGCGGGCTCGGCCGCCTCGGTGTCGGGGACGATGGGGATGTGGGCCATGGGATCGCGGCGGGGACGGCTGCCGCCCTCAGAACCAGCGCTCGCGCATCAGCGCCAGCATCTGCTGGGCCGATCGGCCGCGGTGGCTGTGGGCATTCTTCACCTCCACGGGCAGTTCGGCGAAGGTCTTGCCGAACTCGGGGATGAACATCACAGGGTCGAAGCCGAAGCCGTTGCTGCCGCGCGGCTTGCGCGTGATCTCGCCGACCACGCGGCCCACGGCGATCAGGGGCTCGGGGTCTTCGGGGCTGCGCACCGCCACCAGGGTGCTGACCATGGCGGCGCGGCGCTGGTCGATGCCCTGCATCTGCTCCAGGATGGCGCGCACGTTGGTGTCGTCGCCCTTCTCGTAGCCGAACTGCGTGGCGTAGTAGGCGGTATCCACGCCCGGCAGGCCGCCGAAGGCATCCACGCACAGGCCGGCATCGTCGGCCAGCGCCGGCAGGCCGGTATGCGCGGCGGCAAAGCGAGCCTTGGCCAGGGCGTTCTCGACAAAGGTGCGAAACGGCTCCTCGGCCTCGCCCACGCCCAGGTCGCCCTGGCGCACGAGTTCGACCGAGAGCGGTGCCAGCATGGCCTGCAGTTCGGCCAGCTTGCCGCGGTTGTTGGAGGCGAGGACCAGTTTCATGCCCATCGTGTGCTCTTCTTCATCTTCTTCACCATCTTCTTCAAGGCGAGGCCCCTGGCCCCGTCGCATTCAATCGCGCAGGGCTTGCTGCTGCAGCGTGATCAGCTCGGCAATGCCCTTTTCGGCCAGGGCCAGCAGTGCATCCATCTCCTTGCGGGTGAAGGCCACGCCTTCGGCCGTGCCCTGCACTTCCACATAGTGTCCCGCACCGGTCATGACCACGTTCATGTCGGTGTCGCAGCCCACGTCTTCCACGTACTCGAGGTCCAGGAGCGGCGCGCCTTCGACGATGCCCACCGAGATGGCGGCCACCGCCTGGATCAGGGGAGATTTGGTGATCTTGCCAGCGGCCAGCAGCTTGTTGACGGCGTCCTGCGCAGCCACCCAGGCGCCGGTGATGGCGGCGGTGCGGGTGCCGCCGTCGGCCTGGATCACGTCGCAATCGAGCTGGATGGTGCGCTCGCCCAGCAGCTTCAGGTCGAACACGGCGCGCAGGCTGCGGCCGATGAGGCGCTGGATCTCCTGCGTGCGGCCGTTCTGCTTGCCGCGCGCGGCCTCGCGGTCGCTGCGGCTGTGCGTGGCGCGCGGCAGCATGCCGTATTCGGCCGTGACCCAGCCTTCGCCGCTGCCGCGCTTGTGCGGGGGAACGCGTTCCTCGACCGAGGCAGTGCACAGCACCTTGGTGTTGCCGAACTCGATCAGCACCGAGCCCTCGGCATGCATGGTGTAGTGGCGCGTGATGCGCACGGGGCGCAGTTGGTCGGCAGCACGGGCGCCGGTGCGGATGAAGGTGGTGGTCATGTGGTTTCCAATGTCAAAGGGAACGCCCGCGCGCACCGCCGTCGGGGGACGGTTCGCGTGCAGGCGGGCAGGCCGGCGTCTGGACGAACGGCGGTCCGCCCAGGGCGCTGCGCGCCTGCTCGTTCGGTCAGGCTTTCCGTGCTGCGGAGCGGCGGATGGCTTCGTTGATCTCGGCGATCGAGCGCTCGATGGCGGCATCGTCCAGGTCGTCCACCAGCCCGTCGAGCGGCCCGGCCTGGATGGTGGAGGCAAAGACATCGTCGCTGATGCTGTCGGTGGACACGCCCTGGGTGGACTCGAAGGCATCGGGTGTCTCCCATTCCAGCGCCACCACGGTCACGTTGTCGCTGCTGTCGCCAGCGGTGCGCAGGGCCTCTTCCACCAGCTCGGGCACAGCGTGCGATACCGTCTGGCGGGACATCTGCTTGGATATCTCCTCGTCGCTGAGCGTGCCCCACAGGCCGTCGGAGCACAGCAGGATGCGGTCGCCCTGCTCCAGGTAGACCGGGCCGGTGATGTCGTAGATGGGCTTGGTCGGCGAGCCCAGGCAGGTGAACAGCACGTTGCGGTTGATGCGTTCCAGCCCCGGTGGCGGGTTGTTGCGCAGCTCCATGTACGAGTGGTCGCGCGTGCGGGTGAGCAGATCACCGTCGCGCACCATGTACAGGCGCGAATCGCCGCAGTGGATCCAGGTGGCCGTGCCGGCCTGGACGACGGCGGCCACCAGCGTGGTGCGCGGCGTGTCGAGCATGCCCTTGTCGGTGGCATAGCGCAGGATCTGGTGGTGCGCGGCAAGCAGCGCGCCCGAGAGGAACTCCTGCACGTCCTTGAGCTGGGGCTTGGCCTCGCGCTGGAACAGTGCCGAGATGGTCTGCAGCGCGATCTGCGCCGCCACTTCGCCCTCGGGGTGGCCGCCCATGCCGTCGGCCAGGACGAACAGCCCCGATTCACGCGTGTAGCAATAGCCCATGCGGTCTTCGTTCTTCTCGCGGCCGCCACGGCGGCTGATCTGGAATACGGAGAACTTCATAGTGACCCACGCAAACAAGGATGCACCAGTGCATCGTTAATGAACACGCACCTCGCCCCAACCCGCCTTGCGTGGGTCGTTGTCATTTGGGCTTCGCTCCAATCCCGGTGGCTTCACCCACCTTCTGCACATTCTTCTTGGTGTCTGACACCAGGGTGTCGAGCTGCAGGCGCATCTTCTCGGCCACCGTGAGCTTGGTGTAGCGGCGCTCGCCCTCGCGGCTGAGCTCCTTTTGCAGGGCAAAAACGGACTGCGGGCGCGACAGCGGGTCGAGCGCCATGCACCACTCCACCACCTCGATGAGGTTGTCGGAGTACACGCCGCGCAGCTTGGTCAGCGCCAGCGACAGGCGGTCCTTCTCGATGCGCTGGGGCGCCTCGTTGGGCGGAAAGCCCTGCATGCAGGCATAGATGCAGGCGCCGATGGCGTAGATGTCGGTCCACGGACCCATGGACGAGTCGCGCCGGTACATCTCGGGCGCGGCAAAGCCGGGCGTGTACATGGGGCGGATGAAGTTGCCCTCTTTGGACAGCACTTCGCGCGCCGCGCCAAAGTCGATCATCACGGCCTTGTTGTCGTCGGTGATGAAGATGTTGGCAGGCTTGATATCCAGGTGCAGCATCTTGTGCTGGTGCACGATGCGCAGGCCGCGCAGCACCTCGTCGAACAGCGAGCGGATGGTGGATTCGCGGAACACCTTCTGCGTCTTGAGGTCGCGCGCGGTGATGATGAAGTCCTGC
>JAZKEE010000058.1:99026-101903 GCA_040387235.1 Pseudomonadota bacterium | reverse complement strand
CGCTCGTCAAGCAATACGGCAAGCTGCTCGCGATGGAAGGCGTGGACCTGGAAATACGGCCGAACGCGCTTCGGGCAATTGCCCGAAAGGCGCTGGCGCGCAAGACAGGCGCACGCGGCCTGCGGTCCATCCTGGAGCAGTCGCTCATCGATACGATGTTTGAACTGCCCAATGCCACAAACGTCGACAAGGTGGTCGTCGACGAGTCAACCATCGACGAGGGCAAGCCTCCGTTGCTGGTTTACCGCGAAGCGGCCAAGAAGGCCTGAACCGGCCCGGGTTGAAAACGAGCGTACCCGATCCATATTGGAGGGGTAGTTCCCATTAAGGATCCTAATGTCCGGCCACACTCCACTGCCCCCGATCGCCATCGACCTGCCGCTGCTGCCGCTGCGGGACGTCGTGGTCTTTCCTCACATGGTCATCCCGCTTTTCGTGGGCCGTCCCAAGAGCATCAAGGCACTCGAAGCAGCCATGGAGGCCGAGCGCCGCATCATGCTGGTGGCCCAGAAAGCCGCGGCCAAAGATGAGCCGCTTGTCTCCGACATGTTCGAGGTTGGCTGTGTCTCGACCATCCTGCAGATGCTCAAGCTTCCTGACGGCACCGTGAAGGTGCTGGTTGAAGGTCAGCAGCGTGCGCTTGTGAACCACATCGAGGACGGCGAGTCGCATTTCACTGCGAATGTGACGCCAGTCGAAGCGGCAGACCGCGAGGCGAAAGATCCGAAGTCCAGCGAGGTCGAGGCCCTGCGCCGCGCAGTGATGCAGCAGTTCGACCAGTACGTGAAGCTGAACAAGAAGATTCCGCCCGAGATCCTCACGTCCATCTCCAGCATTGATGACCCCGGCCGTCTGGCCGACACCATTGCCGCCCACCTGCCGCTCAAACTGGACAACAAGCAGATCGTGCTCGACCTGTCTGACGTCAAGCTGCGCCTGGAGAATCTGTTCGAGCAGATCGAGCGCGAAGTCGATATCCTGAATGTCGATAAGAAGATCCGCGGCCGCGTGAAGCGCCAGATGGAAAAAAACCAGCGCGACTTCTACCTCAACGAGCAGGTCAAGGCGATCCAGAAGGAGTTGGGCGAAGGCGAAGAGGGCGCGGACATCGAGGAGATCGAGAAGAAGATCAAGCTCGCCAAGATGCCCAAGGAAGCGCGCAAGAAGGCCGACGGCGAACTCAAGAAGCTCAAGCTGATGTCGCCGATGTCAGCCGAAGCGACGGTGGTGCGCAACTACATCGAAGTGCTCACCGGCTTGCCATGGGCGAAAAAGACCAAGATCAAGCACGACCTTGCGCTGGCCGAGAAGGTGCTCAACGAAGATCATTACGGGCTGGATAAGGTCAAGGACCGCATCCTGGAATATCTCGCGGTTCAGCAACGTGTGGACAAGGTGAAGGCGCCCATTCTGTGCCTGGTGGGGCCTCCGGGTGTGGGCAAGACCTCGCTGGGACAGTCAATCGCCAAGGCCACGGGCCGTAAATACGTTCGCATGGCCCTGGGCGGCATGCGCGACGAAGCCGAGATTCGCGGGCATCGGCGCACTTATATCGGTGCGTTGCCGGGCAAGGTGCTGTCGAACCTGAACAAGGCGGGCACGCGCAATCCTCTGTTCCTGCTCGATGAAATCGACAAGCTCGGAACCGACTTCCGTGGCGATCCGTCAAGTGCGCTGCTGGAAGTGCTCGATCCCGAGCAGAACCACAAGTTCGGCGACCACTACGTCGAGGTTGATTTTGACTTGTCGGACGTGATGTTCGTCGCCACGTCCAATTCGATGAATATCCCGCCGGCCCTGCTGGACCGGATGGAAGTCATTCGCCTCTCGGGTTACACCGAGGACGAGAAAGCCAACATCGCGCTGACCTATCTGCTGCCCAAGCAAATGGCGAACAACGGCGTGAAGGAAACCGAGCTGCTGGTAACCGAAGACGCGGTGCGCGACATCATTCGCTACTACACCCGTGAAGCCGGTGTGCGCTCGCTCGAGCGCGACCTGGGCAAGATCTGCCGCAAGGTTGTAAAGGGTCTGCTTCTCAAGAAGTACACCCCACTGGTCACGGTGACTGCAGAAAACCTCAACGACTTCCTGGGCGTGCGCAAGTTCACCTACGGACGCGCGGAAGCCCAGAACCAGGTGGGGCAGGTGGTCGGCCTGGCCTGGACCGAAGTCGGCGGCGACCTGCTGACCATTGAGGCGGCCCTGATGCCCGGCAAGGGCGTCACGACTACCACGGGTTCGCTGGGTGACGTGATGAAGGAATCGGTCTCGGCCGCCAGGTCGGTGGTGCGCAGCCGCGCACGTCGCCTTGGCATTGCCGATGATGTGTTCGAGAAAAAGGACATCCACATCCACGTGCCCGACGGCGCCACGCCCAAGGATGGCCCGAGCGCTGGCGCCGCCATGACGACTGCCCTCGTTTCTGCACTGACCGGCATTCCGGTGCGGGCCGACGTGGCGATGACGGGCGAAATCACGCTGCGCGGTGAAGTCACTGCCATCGGTGGCCTGAAGGAAAAGCTGCTCGCTGCGCTTCGGGGCGGCATCAAAACGGTGCTCATTCCCGAAGAAAACACCAAGGACCTTCAGGAGATTCCGGAGAACGTGAAGAACGGGCTGGAGATCGTGCCGGTGAAGTGGATCGACAAGGTACTTGAGGTTGCGCTGGAACGTCTGCCGACGCCCCTGTCGGAAGATGAGCCCGCGGGCACGGTGGCAGCGCCCATTGCGCCTGTGGCCGAAGGTACGCCGGCGGTTCGTCCACCGGCATCCGTGAAGCATTAAGAAGTTAAATCCGATCCTTGAGATGGCGCTAAAAATTGCGCTATAATTCGAGGCTCGAAATGCGGGAATAGCTCAGTTGGTAGAGCGCAA
>JAZKEE010000058.1:0-99016 GCA_040387235.1 Pseudomonadota bacterium | reverse complement strand
AACCTTGCCAAGGTTGAGGTCGAGAGTTCGAGACTCTTTTCCCGCTCCATATTTCGCAAGCGGTGTTTGTCATGAACGCTGCGGGCAAGCAAAAAGGATCCTTCGGGATCCTTTTTTGTTTTTCGCCCCTGTCTGCGCCTGTCTATTTTTCTGCCTGCCTGGACCTGGCAGGCAGCCTCGCCTGGTCAGTCACCCCTGTGCAGCCGTTGCGCCAACAGTGCAGCGCGGCGTTCGCGCGTGCTGGCTCCCTTGCCCGCGCGGACATGTTCCATGGCCACACGCTGCACGGCATCGCTGAGTTCCTGCCATGCGGCCGCCCGCTCGGGTGATTGCATCAACACGGCCTGCAGCTCGGCTGGCACCCCGGTGCTGGCGCGGGTCAGCTCCACCTGCAGTGCATCGCCCACCACCACGCCGGCAGCCTTGCACCACGGTGCAGTGAACTCCAGGAACCAAGGAGACTTCGGTGAGGCGTCCCAGCGCTTGAGTGTGCGCCGCCCCAATGTATGGCCGTTGGCTGTGCCCTCCACCAGGGTCGTGGCCTGCAGGCCCCAGGGGGCGACCACGGCATGGGGCAGCACCACGTACACGGGCAGGCGCGGGTGCTTGCGGGCCAGGTTGGTGGAGAAGCGCAGGGTCTCCGGTGCTGTGGTGGATGCCGTGGGCATGGGGCTATTTTCTTGGGGCAAATGCTCAGGGTCCACCCCATGTGCAGCGGGTGAAGCCGTGGACGGCGGTGATGCGCGCCCGGCGCGGATAAGTCCCTGCCGCAGAGGTGTCGCCGACCAGCACCGAGAAGTCCGACAGCTGCGCCGTGGCCTGGGCCTGCCAGCAGTCGGCGCCGGCCAGTGGGCGCGGCGGGACCACGTCGACCGCAGGCTGTGCCGAGTCCAGCTTGATGCGCTGGAAGTTGGCCCGAAAGAACGGGCCGGTGCCCTTGAATGCTTCCCGTCCGGGCCTGAATTCCAGCTCACCGCCGTCGTTGGGCTCGAACCGCAGGATGCCGGTTGCCTGGAGTTGGCCTGTGATCTCCACGGACCCGTAGAGGCTGGCCCGGTCCAGGGAGACCTCCTGGGCCAGGCGCTTTGCGGGGGCGCAACTGGCGGTGGCCGCATCTCCCCGCGTAGCGATGCGCGTGTTGCCGCGAATCGACGCTATCGCGAAGGCCGCAGGCATGCGGGCCACCAACTGGGCGGGGCCGATGGCGCAATAGTCGTCTTCGCTGCTGCCCTGGCCGCAGAAGAGGCGCACGCAGTGGTCCGGCGCAGCGGCTGGCTGCGCCGATGCGGCCCCCACCGGCAGAAGGACCAGAGCGCAGCGCAGGACCGAAGCGCAGAGCCTTCGCAGGCGTCCGATGCAGGGCATGGTGAAAGCCTTCGAAACAGGTTGCTGGTCAGGACGGCGGAGCATGTTATTTGAAGGTGCTGCTCAGTATCACCCACTCGATACCGTCGCCATCACCACCCACGTCTTCGTGCCTGGCGATGTTGATCGCGAGAGCGGGGCAGTCCTGGCCGTCACCCAGCCATTTCGTGTCCCGAAAACCGAGCTTCATGGCCTTGAACCGGCGCTTGAGCTTGGCGAAGCTGGTATTGCGGTGCAGGTCCACGCCCTGGTATTTCAGCGTGCCGGCAAGAAACTCGATGTCCTGCACCTTGCTGCCGTCGTAGCGCACGCGGATGAAGGTGGATTTGTCGGCGGTGAGGAAGTCGTCCTCGTCGGGGTAGCGGCCGGGCTTGGGTGGCACAAAGCCGGCGGCACCCATGGCCTTGCGCAGCGCTTCGCGATCCTGGCCCAGCCTGACCTGCAGGGCGCCACAGGTGATGCCCCGGCGCGGGACCAGTTGCCAGGAGATGTTGGCCTGCATCCCGGTACCGGTGCAGTGGTCGGCGGGTTGGGCCATGGCGCTGCCGGCAAGCAATGCAGTGCACCAGGCGAGTATCTTCAGGAGGCGGAGCATGCAGACGGGTTCCTCGTGGTCGCTTTCATGGATGGGGCCCCGGTCCCCGGTCCCCGGGCGCAGGAGGGGCGCAGGAGGGCGAGGATACCTTCGAGCGCAGGCAGCGTCCTATCCCGCATGGCTGGAAAAGCCCACCACCTTCCATTGGCCGTCTGCTGTGCGCCGAAGCGTGATGCCGAACAGGCAGGGGCTGCCCACGAATTCCACGCGCACCTGCGGTTCGTCGAGCGTGCGGCCGGCAGCCCAGCGGCGCAACCGGTTGCCATGCGACTGGAACGGGAGGGTGTAGTCCAGGCGGGCAGGAGGGCACAACTGGCGTTGCGCGTTGGCCTGCAGTTGCAGGGGCGTCGTGCCGGTGGCGGGGCCGGCCAGCGTGCGCCCGAATGCCGCTGCGTGGTCGCGCTGCTCCACGTCGCGCACAAAGGCCTGGGCAGTGGCGATGGCCTCTGTGGGCAGGTGCTGCTGGTGCAGCAGCCACCAAAGCGTTGGCGCGCCGGTCGCGGCGGCAAGCGCCACGGCAAGGGCAAGCCGCTTTTTCCAGGGTGGGCTCAGGACGCCCACCAGTGCGTGACCATGAAGGGCCGGGGCTGCCCGGGCACGGACACCAGGATGCTCCCGCGCCCGCACAGCGGGCCGCAGCGCTGGCCCAGGTAGCGGATGGCCACGGAGGGCGCGGGCTGCGGGGCTCCCGCGGGCAGAACGACCGCCGCTCCGCGCTCCAGGTGGGCGAGCACCACGAACTGGTCTTCGCCATCGAGCGTCTGCGTGACGGCGTGGCAGCCCGGGTTGCTGCCGCCCTTGGCAGGGGTGGCGGCCTGCAGCAGCGCCGCCGCGCGCCGCCCTTCGATCAGGGCCATGCGCTCGGCCTCGGTCTTCCACTGGGCTGGCTTGGCGTTGGCCTGGCGGCTGAGTTCACTGCGGTCCAGCAGCACCGTGACGCCCTCCAGCAGCACCGACAGGCAGTCCGCAGGCGCGCGCTTGCGCTGTGCCACGGTGCGGGTCTCGTCCACGTCGGTGCCGGCGGGCGGGCGCTCGGGTGCGGGGCCTGCGCCATGGCCGCTCATGCTGGTGCCCAGGCCGAGCACCAGAACGCACGGGGCAAGCAGTTGGTGGGCAATGCGGGCGGCACGGGATGGTGGTGGTGGCAGTGGCGGGTGGGTGGATGGCTGCCGCATGGCGGTGCTGACCTCGTTGGGATGTGGGGGGTGATTGCGGCCGTGGGCATCGCTCAGCGGGTTGGATTGCGCGGCAGCGCACATGCCCCTATCAGTGCTGTCGCGCAGGAGGGCGGTGCATAGAATAGCCCATGCATGACAAAGATCGGCTGCTCAGAACTTTCCTGCTCGTCGCTCAGGGCGGATCGCTGCAGAAGGCTGCCGACAGGCTCGGGCTCAGCCAGCCGGCGGTGAGCAAGCAGATCAGTGCGCTGGAAGCGTTTCTGGAATGCCTGCTGTTCACGCGCCATGGGCGTGGCATGGCGTTGACGCCCGTGGGCCAGCGCCTGGCACAGAGCGCGGCCGAGCACTTCGCGATGCTCGACGTGGCCCTGGACACGGCGCGCTCCGCGGCAGATGCTGCGCGCTACGTGCGCATCGCCAGCGTCAACACCCTGGCTGCCTACCTGCTGCCCCCGGTGGTGGCTGAACTCAGGCGGGCGCACCCCGGGCTGGTCGTGCGGCTGGACAACGCCAGCTCGCCCGACGTCGTGGACCAGGTCGTGCGTGGCCATGCGGACATTGGCCTGGTGTACGACCTCGCGGTGAACACCGACGCCGTCCACGTGCGGCGCCTGTACCACGAGGACGTCAGCGCGTATGGCTTGCGCGGCGTGGAGGGTGATGGGGGTTCGCAGTCCCAGTCGCTGACCGTTGCAGAACTGGCGCGGCGCACGCTTGTCGTGCCACCCCGACCCTATGCCCTGCGCCGCGTCATCGAGCGCGAATTGCCTGGGCCCTTGTTGATCGCTGCCGAATGCAGCTCGGTCAGCGTGTCGCTGGACCTGGCGGCAGCAGGCGTGGGCATGGTCCTGCTGCCGAGCGCGCTCCCCGACCTGGCCGTGGCTGCGCGAGGCCTGGCCCGGTTTGGCATCGCCGATGCCGACCTGGGCCGGCAGGTCGTGGCGATCCATCGTGTGGCGGCCACGCCCGCCAAGGCGCTGGCCGCCACGCTTCAGGTGATCGAAGCGTTTGCGGCGGCCCGCGCCGCCTGCCGTGCCCAGTAGGCGAAGGTGCCATTGACGATGGCGGGCTGAAGAAGGAAGTCATGGGCTTCCTTGGCGGCTGCAGGTTGTACGGGCTGCAGCGGCCCGATTGCCAGGGCGTCCAGGCACATGCGCGCATTGCGCTCGGCAAACACATTGAGGTAGACGGCTTCCTGCAGCGTCGCCCCGGTGCAGACCATGCCATGGTTGACCAGGAATGCCGATCGCTTGCCTGCCAGCGCGCCCGATATCAGCGCGCCTTCGTCGTCCCCGGTGGGAACGCCCGGCCAGTGCGCAAGAAATCCGCAGTCTTCATGGAACATTGCCGCATCCATGTGGGCAACCGGCATGTTGATACCGAGCATCGACAGCGCTGATAGGGCCTGTGGGTGCGTGTGGATGATCGCGCGCACCCCGGGGTGGTGGCGGTAGATCCAGCTGTGAAAGCGCACCCCGGGGTTGGCCTTGCCTGTGCCCTGCAGCGTTGTGAGGTTCTCGTCGACCAGCAGCATCGATGCATCGTCGGCTTCCTCCAGTCCCGTGCCCAGTGCCAGCGTGAGCAACCTCAGGGAGTCGCCGTCGCGCACGGTGACCTGGCCTGCCAGGCCGGCGGCATGGCCCTGGTGCGCGAGGATGTGGCAGGCATCGAGGAATACCTGCCGGGGGCTGGAGTCCCGCGCGCCGCCTCCTGCGACGGCATCCAGTGTGAGTGTCTTTTCCATGGGTCAGTTCTCCAGCTTGATGCCACGTTCCTGGATGAGCGTGCGGTACGACTGCAGCTCCGAGCGCACCAGTGCGCTGAAGGCCGCAGGGCTGTTGGCGAACGGCGCAAACCCCAGCGACTGCATGCGGGATATGAATTCAGGGCTGGCGACGACGGCTTCCAGCGCGGCGGCCAGGCGGGCGGATGCTTCCGTGGGCATGGCCGCTGGGCCCACGACCCCGACCCATGGGGCAAATTCAAAGCCTTTCAGCCCGGATTCGCTGAACGTCGGGACCTCCGGCATCAGCGGGCTGCGCTCCAGCGTTGCCACGGCAATCGCCTTCACCTTGCCGCTCTTTTGGTATTGGCTTGCCAGGTTCGTGTCGATGAAGGTCAGGTCCACGTGGCCGGCAACCACGTCTGCCAACGCCGGTGCACCACCCCGGTAAGGAATGTGGGTGACGAACACCCCGGATCGCGCCTTGAAGGTTTCGAAGGCCAGGTGGGGAGGGCTGCCCACGCCCGCGGACCCGTACGTCAGTTTCGCCGGGTTGGCTTTTGCATAGGCGACCAGGTCGGCAGGCCGCGAGGAGGCCAGATCGGATTTCGCAACCATCACCAGCGGGATCTTCGCGACCGTGCCGATGTAGCGGAAGTCCTTGGCGACATCGTAGGACACCTTGGGCTGCAGCACCGGATTCACCGCGAGCGGCCCGACATCCAGCAAGCCGATGCTGTAGCCGTCGGGTGCTGCGCGCGCAATGGCTTCCGCGGCCAGCATGCCGCCGGCTCCGGGCCGGTTGTCCACCACCACTGGCTGGCCCAGCCGGGTTGCCAGCCTCTCGGCCGCCAGGCGTGCAACGGTGTCCACCGCGCCACCGGGGGCCTGCCCGATGAAGATGCGGATCGGGCGGGTGGGATAGCGCTCCTGCGGAGCAGGGGATGCAGGCGCCGGGCGTGGATCGGTTTGTCCCAGCGCGGACAGGGCGGAGCTGGCCACGCCCACGAGCGCCAGCATGCGAAGGAGGCTGAAGCAAAGTTTCATCGGTATCCCTTGGGGTTTGAATGGGGGCCGCCAATGCGGTGGGCAAAGTCTAGGTACGGCCCTTCCCGGGCGGCAGAGCCTGCGGAGCAACTCCGCCTTAACGGGGAGTTATGGCTCGCGCCACGAAGCAGCGTCCGGCGGACAGCCGCCAGGGCGGTGTGCGGCCTTTGGCCCCGGCCGTGGGATGTGCAGCTGCGCGACCTCGCGTGGGCCTGGTGCCTGGGTTCAGGTCGGTGCGTGGTGGTCCGAGCCGGACCTTGCCCGGTAGCGTGCCGGCGTGAGGCCGAAAGCGCGCTGCACGGCCGTACCCATGTGCGACTGGCTGGCGTAGCCCGCCGCGGAAGCCACATCGGCCAGCGTGTCGTGCGGTGCGTGCAGCAGATGCCGCGCACGCTGCAGCCGGCGCTCGTTCACGTAGGCGTGTGGTGTCATGCCGGTCAGCTGCTTGAAGTGGCGCAGAAAGGCCAGCGGCGTGTGCTGCACAGAGGCGCTCAGTGCAGCAAGCGAGAGGTCCTCGTCCGGGTGGCCGATCTCGTCGTCGATGCGCTCCAGCACCCGGGCGTAGAGCGGGCGCAGGTCCGCCAGGGCCTGTGCCGTGCGTGCGGGTGCCTGCAAGGCATCGAGCCCCACCAGCAGCAGTTGCACCCGTTCCTGGATCTGCGCTGCCGGCGCACCGCGCGCCAGCAGCGCGCGCAGCGCCAGCGCTTGTTGCAGCAGGGCGGGTGGGGCCGTGCGCTGGGGGCGTGAGGGTTGTGCCTGGGCATCATCGCCATGGGCTGCGTCCCAGCGCACCACCAGGTATTCGCCACCGGTGGCCGACTCCGAGAACACATCCATGCCCGGCGGGGTGAACGACATGGTGCCCATCCAGGTGTCGAAGTCCATGCGGCGGTCCGAACCGATCGCATGCACGCCCGCCTGCCGCTCCAATGCCATGCCCAACGAGGCGCGCTGCGGGTTGTCGCGCGCACTGTAGGGCACGCGCGCGAGCAGCTCCACCGTGAGACCAGGGGCAGGGGTGGCTGAAATTCCGTGATAGACGATGGACTGCACGGCCCGGATCATGGCACTTTTTGTGAAGGAGAGCCTTGTGAAGACCATAGGCCTGATCGGTGGCATGAGCTGGGAATCCACCGCCGAGTACTACCGCCTCATGAACCAGGAGGTGCGCGCCCGCCTGGGGCCGCTGCGCTCGGCGCAACTGCTGGTCCACAGCGTGGACTTCGGCACCATCGCCCAGGCCCAGCACGAAGGCCGCTGGGACGATGCCGGCGCCCAGCTGGCAGACAGCGCGCGCCGCCTGCATGCCGCAGGGGCGGACGCGATCGTGCTGTGCACCAACACCATGCACAAGCTGGCCGGTACCATCGCAGCTGCCACGCCATTGCCGTTTTTGCACATCGCGGCACCCGTCGGCGAGGCGGCGCGCCAGCGCGGCCTGCGCAAGCTGGGCCTGCTGGCCACGGCCTTCACCATGGAGCAGCCGTTCCTGAAGGACAAGCTCGTGCAGGACTACGGCCTCGAAATCGCCACGCCAGATGCCCCCACCCGCGGCGAAGTGCACCGCGTCATCTACGAAGAGCTGTGCCAGGGCATCGTGCGCGACGCCTCGCGTGTCTTCTACCAGCGTGCCATCGCGCAACTGCAGGAGCAGGGCTGCGACGCCGTCGTGCTGGGGTGCACCGAGATATCGCTGCTGGTGCAGCAGGCACACAGCCCGCTGCCGCTGCTGGACACCACGGCGCTGCACGCCGGGGCGGCTGTCGACTTCGCGCTGGCATAGCCGCATTTTCAGACTTGCTGCAAATTCGGTTAGAATCTAAGGCTCACGGCGCGATAGCAAAGCGGTTATGCCCCGGATTGCAAATCCGGTTAGACCAGTTCGACTCTGGTTCGCGCCTCCAGGATTTTGAGCGAATTCCCCATTGAATTCAACGACTTACGCAACGGCCCATTGAGGGCCGTTTTCGTTTCGTACGCTCTCATCCGGTTTGAATCCGATCTCAACCGCTCACGAATTGCAGTGGACCACATACCGGCGGATTCCCAGTCCGGTCACTTCAGTAGACGGCGCCTACTTGAACGAGGGCGAACTGCGTCTTTTGTACGAAAAACGCCCACCGGGCGCTTTGGATTGTGAACGTGCACAGCAAACTGCTGCCCAAGCCTTGGTGTCGGGCCTTCGATGATGAGGAGCCCGCGCGCTCCTGTGGGCCGCGGGCGATGAACTCAGGCAAGACGGTGGCAACGAGGTAACCGGAGTTGTGACACTGCGCAGCAATGGAACGTCGCGGACGTTTGGACGTGAACGGGGTTCCGCCATGTCACGACAGGCAGCCGCAACCTTGGTATGCAAAACCAGTCTACGAGCGACTGCATGTCATTCGCATCCCGACATCAGAAAGTGTTGACTCTCCAGTGCTGCGCGATCCATCGGACCCTCACACTTTGGGACGGCGGCGCATTGCGATTTCTTCAACATCCTTCATGTGCTTCGATCCCCATTGGCACAAAGGGGCCAGCGTGTTGGCCAAGTTCCTGCCAAATTTCGTCAGTGAATATTCAACTTTCGGGGGAATCTCGCCGTGGTCGACACGCTCGACGATCCCGTCCAGCTGCAGCTCCTTGAGTTGCTGAATGAGGACTTTGTCACTGATTCCCCCCACGGCACGCCTCAGCTCCGCATACCGCAGCGTTCCCTTTGTCAGGTGGTACAGCATCGTTGGCTTCCACTTGCCTCCGAGCACGAACAGTGCTGCTTCGATCCCGCACGTGAAAGAGGTTTCCTGCATGACGTCGCTCCATAATTTAGGCACTTACCAAAAGGTGCATACTAGCCTGGATGAAAGTTAGCCTGTAGATTGAGGTTCATGGCGGGGCCTGATTCGCCCATGCCATCAACTCAAAGGAAAACTGCATGGCGAAAATTCTTGTCACTGGCGCAACCGGCAACATCGGCCGAAAGACCCTCCAACACCTTCTCCGGCGCAAGCCGGCCGGCGATCTCGTCGGCCTTGCCCGAGACCCCGCCAAGGCAGCCGATCTGGCTGCCGAGGGAGTCGAGATTCGGCAAGGCGACTATTTCGACTACGACGGACTGTTGCGTGCCTTCGCAGACATCGAAAAAGTGATGCTTGTCTCCGCCACGGCATTCACCGATCGCAACGCCCAGCACCAGAACGTCATCAATGCGGCGCGGCAGGCTGGCGTCAAGCACATCGTGTACATGCCGATCATCCGCAAGGCGGGCTCTGCCTTTGTCTTGCCGCAGGTGACCGAGCAGGACCTCTTCGTGGAGCAGCTTCTGAAGGCATCCGGGTTGGGCTACACGCTGGTCCAACATCCGCCTTTTCTTGAGAGCCTTGAGTTCTACATCGGCGGCAAGGCCTTCGAAACCGGTGTCCATGCTCCCCCTGGTGGTGGCAAGGCGGGATACGCGTGCCGCGACGACCTGGCAGAGGCCCATGCCGTCGTGCTCAGTGAAGCCGGCCATGAGAACAAGACCTACGCGTTGCGTGGCGGCCCGGCCGTTTCCTTTGAGGATGTTGCGCAAATCCTGTCGGAGATCAGTGGCAAGCGTGTGCCCTTTGTTGCAGGCTCGGATCAGGATTTCACTGGCCACCTGGCGGCAGCCGGGCTGCCCGAGCCGGCGGCGGGCTTCGCACTGGCATGGGTGCACGGCATCACCGCAGGCGAATGGGATGGCGAGGCGGGCGACCTGGAGAAGCTTCTCGGTCGCAAGCCGATGACGGCAGCCGAATTTCTGCGAAAGAACTATCCTTCCCGGTAGCCGACCCTGCTGATCAGAGTGGTCGCTTCGCGAGTGCGCAGCGAGCCGCTCGAAACGACGTTGAAGGATGCAAGGTCTTGATTGCATCGGGCAATGCGCGGCAGCGTGACCTGCGCGTCTGCTTGATGGTCGAGTGACTGTCACGGGCTGCAGACCCGTGCGGGGCACGACCAGCTTTGGCGAATACCTGCACAGTGCATTGGCAAGGGCTTGATAGGTCGCGGCGGCCCGCCACCGTGAGACCGCGGAGCGGTAAGAAGGGTTCCACGCGTGTCGCAAGCGCGGCCATGCCTTGCTGCAAGGGGTTCAAGAGCCTGCAAGAGAGTGCGAACCGTTGGAATGAGCGCTTTGCCCATGCGCTAGTCAGCAGCATCGTCCAGCATGCGGTGCAACTGCAGCGCCAGCGAGTCCTCATGGTCGGCATGCCTGGCTACGCAAATGTTCACCACAGCCTCTCCCTGCGCAAAAGGTACATAGGCCACCCCGGGTACGCCGATGGTGGCAATGGACTGGGGCAGTACCGCACTGCCCAGACCGGTGGCCACCAGCACCACGATGGACGCCAGGGTATCCGATTCGTGGATGACGTCCGGTACGAAGCCGCGCGCCCAACAAATGCGCGTCAGGTGCTGGTGAAGCCCGAAGCCACTGAAGCGCGGGGTGCATATGAGCGGCTGCGCCTTCAGGTCTTGCACCGCCACCGAGGTGCGCTGCCCCAGCTCGCCATCCTGTGCGGTGGCCAGCACCATCGGGTCGACCATCAGGGTGCTGAGTTTCACGGTGGACACCACGGGTTCATGGGGCTGGGGCATCAGGCCCAGTTCTATCCGGCGGCCGACCAAAGCGTTGATCTGGGTGACCGAGTCCATCTCCTGCATCGACAGCGCCACACCCGGGAACCGCCGCCTGAACTCCTTGAGCGTTTTGAGAAAGCGCGGGATGAATTTCACCGACTGCGTGAAGCCGATGCGCAGCTCTCCTGCCTCACCGCGCGCCGCTAGCGAGGCTGCATGCTTGGCCGTATCGGCGTGACGCAGGATCTGCTGTGCGTGGACCAGAAACGTTCGACCTGCCGCCGTGAGCAGCACCCGCTGGCGCGTGCGCTCGAACAGCTTGGCGCCCACTTCCTCTTCCAGCTGGCTGATCTGCAGGCTCAGCGGTGGCTGGCTGATGTGCAAGCGCTCGGCTGCCCGGCGAAAGTGCAGTTCTTCTGCCACAGCCACAAAGTAGCGCAGGTGTCGTAGTTCCAAAACGCGTCTCCTTCAAGCATCCGTCCCGTTGCTGTTGATCTCTCATAGCTATCAAGAAAGCATGAAAAGAGTATTGGAACGTATTGTGGCTTGGCCCAAGAATCGGGTCCACAAGATCAACGGCAGGTTCTGGTAGCTCCCAGACCTGCACACCAGGAGACAAGGACATGATGGAATCGGCGCACCGCCAGCGGCGGCTGTGGTTGAAGGCAGGATGGGCGAGTTCGATGGCTGGGGCGTTGCCCCTGGGAGTGCACGGTGCAGCGCCGGAGATTCCGGCATCTGCGCGCATCGTGCTCGGGTTTCCGGCAGGCTCGGCTGCTGACATGGCCTGCCGGCTGTTTGCACAGGCCCTGCAGGGCCGGTACGCCAGGGCCGTGATTGTGGACAACAAGGCCGGCGCAGCCGGACGCATCGGAGTTGCCGACCTCATGGGCACCCCGGCCAACGGCGGCACGCTGTTGTTGACCCCGACTTCGGTGCTCACGCTCTACCCGCATATCTACAAGAACCTGGCCTACGACCCGTTCGCCGATCTCCTGCCCGTGACCCGCGCAGCCACCACCACGTTTGCACTGTGCGTGGGGCCTCTGGTGCCCGCCTCGGTCAAGACCCTGGCGCAATACCTTGACTGGTGCCGTGCCAATCCCGGGTCGGCGTCGTTCGGCTCACCGGGTGCGGGAAGCAGCCCCCATTTTCTGGGGGCCATGCTGGCGCGCTACTCGGGGGTGCCTCTGCTGCACGTGCCGTACAAGGGCACGGCGGTGGCCATCAACGACCTGCTGGCGCAGCAGGTGTCGTCGGTGGTGGTGTCTCCGGGCAACGTCAAGCAGTACATACCAGCCAAGGGCGTACGCATCCTGGCGGTGACCAGCCCCACACGCTGGGACCTGTTGCCCGCCGTGCCCACCATGACCGAGCTGGGATTTCCCCAGGCCACCAACACCGAGCCCTACGCCTTCTTCATGCGCAAGGGCACCCGGCCCGAGCTGGTCGAGCGGGCCACCGCAGCATTGCGGGCCGCGGCCAGCGAGCCCACGCTGGCGCAGAGACTGGCGGACTACGACATGAAGGTGGAGACCAGCACTCCCGCCGAACTGACTGCACTGCTGCGCCGTGACCACGCGCGCTGGCAGGAAGTGGTGCGCACCGTCGGCTTTTCGCCGATGGACTGAGGGCGCCCGCCCTCCGGTCCGATCAGCGGACCCTGACATCTCGCCATTTTTTCCTCAGGCCCGCGCCGGGCCTCGCGGAGCGCTGGGCGCATGGCGGCGCCGCAGCACCGCATTCCGCCATGACAACCACGGAGACATCGACATGAACCGCAACAAGAACCTCATCGCCGGCCTGCCCCTGCTGCTCGCCTCATTCACTGCGTCGGCCCAGACGGGCGTCACGCTGTACGGCATTGCCGATATGGGTGTGACCTACGCCAGCGGTTCGCTGGGGCACAAGCTGCTGGTGGGCTCGGGGCAGCTCAGCGCGAGCCGTCTGGGCTTCAAGGGCGTGGAAGATCTGGGCGGCGGGCTATCGGCATCCTTCAACCTGGAAGCGGGGCTCAACCTCGACAGCGGGGTCGGCGTTTCCACCAGCACCAACAACCAGGCCTCGGGCGTGACGTCGGGCGGGGGCCTCACTTTCAACCGCGTGTCCTACCTGGGGCTGGCCAGCAAAACCTGGGGCGAGCTGCGGCTGGGGCGCGACTACGCCCCTACCTTCAACGGCCACGTCAACTACGACCCGGCCTTTCTTACCGGCGCAGGCACGTCGCAGACGGGCACGGGTTCGCTCACCGTGTTTGCCGCGCCCAACGGAGCCCGCTCGTCCAACGGCATCAGCTACTACACGCCGCAGATTGGCCGCTTCTCGGCCCAGGCCATGGTGGGCCTGGGCGAGAACGCCCAGGACGGCAGCGCTAGCGAGAAGGATGGCTACTACCACGGTGCCCGCGTGAACTATGTCGACGGCCCGCTCGACCTGAGTCTGGCCGGCGGCCACTACCAGCGCGCTGCCGTGGCCGACATGGACGAATGGGTGCTGGGCGCGGCCTACGTGTTGGGCCCGGTCAAGCTGCTGGGCATTTACCTGCGCAACGACACCGGCAATTCCACCGATGTCACGGCCGCCATGCTGGGTGCCACCTACAGCGTGGGAGTCACCACGTTCAAGACGTCGCTGTCGCGATCCACCGCCAAGGCCGCGAACGGCGCACCCGCTGGCAGTACCACCAAGCTGATGCTGGGCGCCACGTATGCCTTGTCCAAGCGCACCCAGCTGTACGTGACAGGTGCTGCCACACACAACAGCGATGGCGCCGCCGCCGTGCCTTCGAGCCAGGGCGGTGCCGTCACCGGGCCGAACCGCGGAGCCCGTGCGTTGGACCTGGGCGTGCGCCACATCTTCTGACGGCTCATTTCCTTCTGCAACCTACCTGCCACAACCCACCATGTTCAGTGCACCACCCGTCATCCCAACCCAGCAGATCGCCCGCCTGCCCGAGCACTTTCACGTGCATGGGCGCGTGTCCGGCAGGTACGAAAGCCGGCCCTACTACCTGGAGGCACCAGCCCTTGCGCGCGATGGCACGCTGTATTTCTCGGACATCCCGGGCGGGCGCATCTTTCGCCTGGTGCCGGGCGGCGAGATCGAGCTTTTCGTCGAATACGACGGCGAACCCAACGGCATGAAGATCCACAAGGACGGCCGCATCTTCGTGGCGGACTACCAACGTGGCATCCTGGCCATCGACCCCGCCTCACGCCGCATCGAACCCATCGTGGAACGAGTGGCCAACGAACGCCTGCGCGGCCCCAATGACCTCACGTTCGCTGGCAACGGCGACATCTATTTCACGGACCAGGGAAACAGCGACATCGTGCGCAGCACGGGCCGTGTGGTGCGCGCGCGCGCCACGGGCGAGGTGGAGGTATTGCTGGAGAACATCCCCAGCCCCAATGGGCTGGTGCTGAGCCCGGACGAGAAGTTTCTGTACCTGGCCGTCACGCGCTCCAACGCCATCTGGAAGGCGCCCCTGGTGGTGCCGCCCGGGCTCATCCCCCAGACCCGCGTGGGCACCACCGGCGTCTTCCTCCAGATGTCGGGTGGCACTGGCCCTGACGGCATGGCCGTGGATGAAGCGGGCAACATCGTCGTGGCGCACACCGGGATGGGCTGCGTGTGGCTGTTCTCGCCCCTGGGCGAGCCGTTGCTGCGGGTGCAGTCCTGTGCGGGGCTGTCCATTTCCAACGTGGTCTACGGAGGGCCGGACCGCAAGACGCTGTACATCACCGAATCGGCGACCGGTTCCATCCTCACGGCGCAAATGCCCGTGGCTGGCCAGCGGCTTTACTCCCATCAGGACTGAGGCGCGTATGTCCATGACCGCCGGCACCATGATCTTCCCCAACGCCGCCCTGGCGCGCTTGCGCGCAGGGCAGGTGGCCCTGGGCTTCGGGGTCAGCCAACTGCGCACCGCCGCCACGCCGCTGATCGCCAAGTCCGCTGGCTTCGACTGGCTGGCCATCGACGCCGAGCACGGCACCCTGTCCGTTTCCGAGGTAGGGCAGCTCTGCATTGCCGCGCTGCCCGTTGGCGTGACGCCCATCGTGCGCATCGGCGCCGACGCGCTCGACGAAGGCGCCCGCGCGCTGGACAACGGCGCGCAAGGCATCATCGTTCCCCGCGTTGACACACCCGAACAGGCCCGCCGTGTGGCTGATGCCTTTTGCTATGCGCCCCAGGGCCGGCGCAATTGGGGCACCGTATCGGCCCAGTTCGGCTTCAAGCCGCCTGCCAGCATCCTCGAAGCACAGCGGGCACTGAGTGGCGAAACACTCGTCATCGCCATGGTCGAGACGGAAGAAGCCGTGCGCAACGCGGACGCCATCGCCAGCGTACCCGGCATCAACACGATCTTCATCGGGGCGGTGGACTTGTCGCTGGACATGGGCATCCCCGCACAGTTCAGCCAGCCGCGTTTTCAGGACGCCGTGCGCTCCGTGATCCGGGCCTGCCAGCAGCACGGCAAGTTCATGGGCATGGGCGGGCTGTACGACCAGGAGATGACGCGCGCCTGTATGCGGATGGGTGTGCGCCTGATTGCCGGTGGGAGCGACCAAGCATTCTTGCTCAAGGCCGCATCGGAGAGGGCTGCCATGCTGCGCGCGATGGAAGCAGGAGCTTGACCGGCTCTCGGTTCTGCTGAGACCGACGTGCTGGTGCCACCATCTTCAACCACAACCCGCTGCTGCAGAAGGCCCGGATGCTGGGCGACTACCAGCTCAATGGCGTGACCACCCACCTCGAAGAGGGGCGGGTGTTCTGACACTGTGGAGGTGTGCCAGCGTCAGCCGGCTGCCGGGGGCGATGCCTCGCGCGTGCCCACGGCCCAGTAGAACGTGGGGCGCGTGCCGTTGAGCGCATGCTCCCCGATCACGCGCGACTTGTAGATCACCGGGTTGTGCGAGGCCAGCGTGCGGGCATTGCGCCAGTGGCGGTCCAGGCGGCGGTCCTCCTGCAGGGCGCTGGCCCCACCCACGTCGAACAGGCGCGTGGCGGCGGTCAGCACCGCCTCGGTCACGGCGACCTGGGCCTTGGCGGCGCGCAGCTCCACGTCGACCAGCAAATCATCGGGCAAGGGCTCGCCGCGCAGGCGCCGGCGGTCGAGCTCGCCCAGGCCGCGCGCCACCTCGCGCGTGGCCAGCGTGGCGATGAAGGCGGTGCTGGCCAGGTGGCCTATGACCTGCTGCACCAGCGGGTCTTCGCGCGGCACGTTGCCGCTGGCATGGCTGAACACGCGCTTGCGCGGCTGCACGAAGGCGACCGCGTCGCGCTCGATGGCACGCCCGATGCCGGCCAGCGTGGCGATGTGGAACAGCTGGAACACGGCGGTCATCAGCGTCGTGCCGCTGCGCGAGAAGTCGATGATGTCGCCGGCCGCCACCACCACCCGGTGAAAGCGTGTGGTGCCCGAGGCCGTGAGGCGCTGGCCGAAGCCGCGCCAGTCGTCCACGCACTCGACGCCCGGCGCATCGGTGCGCACCAGGGCAATGGTGCGCCACTGGGCCGGGTCGCCACCCTCGCGCTCGGCGGTGACCGCCACCCAGTCGGCGTACAGGGTGCCGGTGCTGTAGTACTTCTCGCCGCTCAGCAGCCAGGTGCTGTCTTCTTGCTGGAACAGCCGGGTCTGCAGCCGGCCCAGGGCACCGTCGCCCTGTTCGGTGGTGGCGTTGCCGAAGATGGCGCCATCGGCCACGCGCCGCAGCCACGGGGCACGCTGATCGGGCTCGAACTCGGCCAGCACGCGCTCGACAAAGCCGAAGTGCGCGCGCAGGGCCTGGGGCAGGTTGGAGTCGGCCTCGGCCAGGTCGATGAGCAGGTCGTAGAGCTGCTCGGGCGTGGCGCCGAAGCCGCCGTGCTCAATGGGCACGCGCAGTGCGCCGAACCCGGCCTCGCGCAGCCAGCCGATGGCCTCGTGCGCCAGCTCGCGCGTGTGCTCGCGCTGGGCGGCATGCTCGGCAATGCGCGCAAAGACGGGGTGAAAGCGCTGCACGAGAAAGTCATGCGTGGGGGGATTGCGGGACATGGGATGGGGCTTTCTCGGATGGGGAGGGGCCTGGCGCCTGCTGGGGCCGGTGCCAAGCCATGCTAGGGCGCCCCGCGCTGGCCATGAACGAAGGAATGCGCCACTTCAAATGCGCCGCGCGCATAAGCGGCCGGGCTGCGGGAGGCGCTGGCAGGCCTTGCGGCCATTGCGCATATCGATAGCCGAAATGCTTCTAGCCGCCATGCCCCGCAAGGCCTCGGGCGGGCGCACAGTCTGGGACCTTCGGTCTCGTTCAACGGACGACCACCCCTTTTTCCCCTTCAATCCCTTTGCCATGGCCAGAACCCCCAAGATCGTCGCCGTCTCCGGCGGCCTGCAGCGCCCCTCCCGCACCCTGGCGCTGGTGCAGCAACTGCTCGAAGGACTGTCGGATGCTTTGCCGGTGGACACGCGGCTCATCGAACTGGGCGAGCTCGTGCCCCAGTTCGGTGGCGTGCTCCAGCGCTCGCACCTGCCGCCCGCTATCGAGGCCGTGCTGCGCGAGATTGAATCCGCCGACCTGCTGCTGGTGGCCAGCCCGATCTACCGCGGCTCCTACACCGGGCTGTTCAAGCACCTGTTCGACTTCGTGCACCACGAGGCGCTGATCGACGTGCCCGTGCTGCTGGCCGCCACGGGCGGCAGCGACCGGCACGCGCTGGCCATCGACCACCAGTTGCGGCCCCTGTTCAGCTTCTTCCAGGCGCACACGCTGCCCATCGGCGTGTATGCGACCGACAAGGAGTTCGACAACTACCAGGTGAGCAGCGATGCCCTCAGGGCACGCATCGCCCTGGCGGTCGAGCGGGCCCTGCCGGCATTGCGCCAGCGGGCGCACGGGCTCGTGGAAATCCCGGTTCTCTCGCTGGCCTGAATCCACCGCGCAGCAACGCCGGCGTGCGCCGCACGCCAGCCGGTTTCCCTTTGACGGTGGTCCCGCCATGACAGACACGTTTTCCCCTTCACCGCAGGCCACGCCCGATCAGCGGCCCCGTGCTCCGGACGCATCGCGTGTGCAGCGCCTGCACAGCGACCAGGAGGCCCTGGATGCCGCACACCGGCTGGCTGCCCTGTTTTCACCGGGCGCCTCCGGGCGCGACCGCGAGCGGCGCCTGCCCTGGGCCGAGCTCGATCTCTGGTCCGAAAGCGGGCTGGGCGGCATCACCGTGCCGCGTGCCTACGGCGGGGCGGACGTGTCCTTCGCCACACTGGCCGAGGTCTTCGTGACTCTGTCGGCGGCCGATCCCTCGCTGGGGCAGATTCCGCAGAACCATTTCGGCCTGCTGGGCGTGCTGCGCGAAGTCGGCACCGATGCCCAGAAGGAACGCTTTTATGCCGAGGTGCTGTCGGGCCACCGCCTGGGCAATGCGGGGCCCGAGCGACGCTCCAGGACCATCCTGCACGGCCAGACGCGCCTGGCGCAGACGCCGCAGGGCCTGCGCCTGACGGGAGAACGCTTTTATTCCACCGGCGCGCTGTTCGCCCACCGGGTGCCCACGCGCGCCCTGGACGACGAGGGCCGTGCCGTGCAGGTCTGGGCACCGCGCGATGCCCCCGGGCTCACCGTGGTCGACGACTGGTCGTCCTTCGGCCAGCGCACCACGGCCAGCGGCACCGTGCGCTTCGACAACGTGGCCATCGATGCGGCCGATGTGTTGCCCATCTGGCAGCTGGCCGACCGACCGGGGCTGTTTGGTCCGACCTCGCAGCTGGTGCAGGCCGCCATCGACCAGGGCATTGCGCAGGCGGCGCTGGCCGATGCGCTGACTTTCGTGCGCGAGCGTGCGCGGCCCTGGATCGACTCCGGGCTGCAACGGGCCACCGACGACCCCTACATCCTCCAGGACGTCGGCCGCCTGCAGGTGGACCTGCACGCCGCGCACGAGGTGCTGCACGAAGCCGGCCAGTTGCTGGACCGCATCCGCGCAGCCGGCACGGTGACGGCCGAGGACAGTGCCCACGCTTCGGTCGCCGTGGCCGAAGCCAAGATCCTCACCACGCAGATCGCGCTCGATGCCTCCGAGAAGCTGCTGGAGCTGGCGGGCTCGTCCGCCACGCGCGCGGCGCACAACCTCGGGCGCCACTGGCGCAATGCCCGCACCCACACCCTGCACGACCCCGTGCGCTGGAAGGCGCACCTGATCGGCAACTACCTGCTCAACGGTGTCGCCCCTCGGCGGCACTCCTGGAACTGAC
Organism: Pseudomonadota bacterium; assembly: GCA_040387235.1. Lineage (GTDB taxonomy): Bacteria > Pseudomonadota > Gammaproteobacteria > Burkholderiales > Burkholderiaceae_C > Acidovorax. The sequence continues at coordinate 80,288 of JAZKEE010000058.1, read as the reverse complement.
ATGGCCCTCGAACTGTTGAACCCGGCGAACCCGGCTCTGGGGCCGCAGGGCGCTGCAGAGGAGCCAGCGCCGCCGTCCACGCAGCCCGTGCAGCGCATCCGCGACGATGCCCATGCCCTCGAAGTCGCCCGTGCCCTGGCCGCCGACTTCTCGCGCGGTGCGGTGGCGCGCGACCGTGACCGCATCCTGCCCTGGGACGAACTGGACCGTTTCACGGCCAGCGGCCTGTGGGGCATCACGGTGCCGCGCGCCTATGGCGGGGCCGGGGTGTCCAACGTCACCCTGGCCGAGGTCATTGCCACCATTTCGGCGGCCGATGGCTCGCTGGGCCAGATTCCGCAGAACCACTACTACGCGCTCGAAGTGCTGCGCGTGGGCGGCAGCGATGCGCAGAAGGCCTTCTTCTACCGCCGCGCGCTCGACGGCGAGCGCTTTGGCAACGCCCTGGCCGAGATCGGCCACAAGGATTTCAAGCGCCGCACGCGCCTCGCCACCGACCACCCCGACGGCTGGCGCGTGGACGGACAGAAGTTCTACTGCACCGGCGCGCTGTTCGCGCACTGGATCCCCACGCTGGTCAGTGCGGAGCAGGGTGGGCGGGAGGTCACGCTGCTGGCCTTCATCCCGCGGCAGGCCGAGGGCGTGGCCATCGTCGATGACTGGGACGGCTTTGGCCAGCGCGTCACCGGCAGCGGGTCCGTGTCGTTCGATGCGGTGGCGGTCGACCCGGCCTGGGTCGTGCCCTTCCTGGCCTCGTTCGAGCGGCCCACCACCATCGGTCCGTTTGCGCAGTTGCTGCACGCGGCCATCGATCTGGGGCTGGGCCAGGGTGCGCTGCAGGCCATGTTGCCCTTCGTGCGCGAGCAGTCCCGCCCCTGGATCGATGCCGGCGTGGAGCGCGCCAGCGACGACCCGCTCACCATCCGCCAGGTGGGCGACGTGGCGGTGCGGCTGCGCGCCGCCCAGGCGCTGTTGCGTCGCGCTGGCCGCTTCGTCGACCAAGCGCAGGCTGCGCCCGACGAGGCCAGTGTGGCCGTCGCCTCCATCGCCGTGGCCGAGGCCCGTGTGCTGACCACCACCGCGTCGCTGGACGCTGGCAACCGCCTGTTCGAGCTGGCCGGCACCGGCGCCACGCTCGACGGCCTGGGGCTGGACCGCTTCTGGCGCAACGCCCGTACCCACACCTTGCACGACCCGGTGCGCTGGAAGTACCACGCCATCGGCAATTACTACCTCAACGGCCAACTGCCCCCGCGCCACGGTGCGCTGTAGGCGATGGTTGGCTGTGTCCTTTATCTTCATGCCTTCAGGAGCTGCGCTGTGATCCCTTCCCGCCCCGTTTCCCTTGACCCTGCGGCTTCGCGCCGCCGCCTGCTGCAGGCGGGATCCGCCCTGGCCCTGGCCGGCCTCGGGCTGCCAGCCGTTGCAGCGCTGAAGGAGCCGCCGGGCACCAGCAAGCTGCTCAAGGTCGGCGTGACCACCGGGCCGCACGAGCAGACCTTCGAGGTGGTCAAGCGCGTGGCCGAGCGCGACTACGGGCTCAAGATCCAGATCGTGCCCTTCACCGACTACAGCCGGCCCAATGCCGCACTCGATGCCGGCGACCTGGATGCCAACAGCTTCCAGCACCGCCCCTTCCTGGCCGCGCAGGTGCGTTCGCGCAGCTACAGGATCGTGGGCTTCGGGCGCACCTGGATCGGGCCGATCGCGATCTACTCGAAGAAATTCAAGTCCATCGCCGAGCTGCCCGAAGGCGCCCGGGTCGCCATACCGAACGATCCGGCCAACGAGAGCCGCACCCTGCTGCTGTTGCAAAAGGCCGGCCACGTCAAGCTGCGCACTGGCATCGACCCGATAGCAGGCATCAACGCGACGCCGCGCGACGTGATCGAGAACCCCAAGAAGCTGCGCTTCGTGGAGATCGAGGCTGCCCAGCTGCCGCGCACGCTGGACGATACCGATGCCTCTGCCGTGAATGCCGACTATGCGATCAAGGCCGGCCTCAACCCGGCCAAGGACGGCATCCTGGTCGAGGACAAGGATGGCCCCTATGCCTGCCTGATCGCGGTGCGCGAGCAGGACCAGGCCCAGCCCTGGGTGCAGCAACTGGTCAAGGCCTACCAGACCGAGGAGGTGCGCGATTTCATCGTGAAAGCCTTCGGCGGCGGCGTGATCCCGGCGTTCTGACCCCATGGCCACCCCGAAGAAACAGATCCTGCTCAACGCGTTCAACATGAACTGCGTGGGCCACATCAACCACGGCCTGTGGACGCACCCGCGCGACGAGTCGGCGGCCTACAACACCATCGAGCACTGGACCGGCATCGCCCGCACGCTGGAGCGCGGGCTGTTCGACGGCCTGTTCATCGCCGACATCGTGGGCGTGTACGACGTCTACCAGGCCAATGTCGACGTGACCCTGCGCGAATCGATCCAGCTGCCGGTGAACGACCCGATGATGCTGATCTCTGCCATGGCGGCGGTCACGCAGAACCTGGGCTTCGGCGTCACGGTCAACCTCGGCTACGAGCTGCCCTACCTGCTGGCGCGCCGCTTCTCGACGCTGGACCACCTCACGCGCGGGCGCATCGGCTGGAACATCGTCACCGGCTACCTCGACAGCGCGGCGCGGGCCATGGGCCTGTCGGAGCAGCTGCCGCACGACGAACGCTACGACCGGGCCGATGAATTCCTCGAGGTGCTCTACAAGCTCTGGGAAGGCAGCTGGGAGGAGGGCGCCGTGCGGCGCGACCGCGCCGGGCGTGTCTACGCCGACCCGGCCAAGGTGCACAAGGTGCAGCACCAGGGCCGCTACTACCAGGTGGATGGCTACCACCTGGCCGAGCCCTCGCCCCAGCGCACACCGGTGCTGTTCCAGGCCGGCGCCTCGGGCAGGGGCCAGCGCTTTGCCGGCCGGCATGCCGAGTGTGTCTTCATCTCCCCACCCAACAAGGCGGCCGCGCGCAAGAGCGTCGATGCGCTGCGTGAGCAGCTGGTGCGCGCCGGGCGGCGGCCGGATGACGTGAAGGTCTTCGTCGGCACCGCCGTGGTGACCGGCGCCACGCACAAGGAGGCGCGCGAGAAGTACGAGGACTACAAGCGCTACGCCAGCCGCGAGGCCGGGTTGGCGCACTTCGCGGCCAGCACGGGGGTGGACTATTCGCGCTACGACCTGGACGAGCCCATCGTCTACGGCGCCACCAATGCCATCGAGTCGGCCGCCCGCACCGCCGCGCAGCACGGCTGGACGCGCCGGCAGCTCCTCGAACTGTTCGAGCTGGGTGGGCGCTACCCGGCCATCGTGGGCGATGCGGGCCAGGTGGCCGACGAGCTGCAGTCCTGGATCGACGAGACCGGAGTGGACGGCTTCAACGTGAGCCGCACCGTGGTGCCCGAAAGCTACGAGGATTTCGTGGACTTCATCGTGCCCGAGCTGCAGTCGCGCGGCGTCTACAAGACGGAGTACGCGCAGGGCAGCCTGCGCAAGAAGCTGTTCGGCGAGGCGGACCACCTGCCGGCGCGCCATGCGGGCGCCGATTTCCGGCGCGCCGGAACTCTGCAGGCACAAGCCCAGGGGCTGGCGGCCGCTGCAGCCGGGTGAGGGGCTGGGGCCGAAAGCGCATATGCAAGTGCGCTAAACGCATTGGACCGCAGGGCACCGTGCCACCTAAGCTCGGAGTTCCATTTCTCACCGAGTTGAAAGAGCACGCTGTGTCCACCGTTTCCCCGCTGCGGCTGAGCCGCCGATTGCTTGTGCCCGCGCTGCTGGCGCTGACTGCCTCCGTATCGGGGCTTCCTGCCTGGGCTCAGACAAATGCCCTGCCCAAGGAGGTGAGGATAGGCTTCCAGAAAGGCTCGGCCATCCTGGTGCTGGCGCGCAAGCAGCAGGTCATCGAAGCCCGACTGAAGGCACTGGGCGTGCCCAGCGTGAAGTGGGTCGAGTTCCAGTTCGGACCTCCCTTGCTGGAGGCGCTGGGGGCCGGAGCGGTCGATCTGGGATCGGTGGGCGACACACCGCCCGTGTTCGCGCAGGCCGGCGGCTCCAACCTGGTCTACGCGGCAGCCACGCCCTCGGCGCAGCATGCGGTGCTGGTGCCCAAAAATTCCCCCATCAAGACCCTGGCCGACCTCAAGGGCAAGCGGGTCGCCTTCGGCAAGGGATCGAGCGCCCACAATGTGACCGTCAAGGCGCTGGCAACCGCCGGGTTGACCTTCGCTGACATCGTTCCCACCTACCTCTCACCGGCCGATGCCACGGCGGCGTTCAATGGCGGCAACATCGACGCCTGGGTGGTGTGGGACCCCTACTACGCCATCGCAGAGGAGAAATACGGCGCGCGCGTGGTCGCCGACACCACCGACAGGCGCCTGACCAGCTCGTCCTACTACATGGCCGGCAAGGACTTTGCCTCGCGCCACCCCCTGGTGCTGAGCGCCGTGCTCGACGAACTGCGCAAGCTCACCCTCTGGTCGGGCGAGAACCGCGACGAGCTGGCCGCGCTGGCCGCGGAAGCCACGGGCATCGACGTGAAGTCGTGGTCGGCCGCGTTCAAGCGCGCCGAGTTCTCGCTGGGCCCGGTGACCGACGCCCACGTGGCGCAGCAGCAGCAACTGGCCGATACCTTCCAGTCGCTGGGCATCATCCCGCGCAAGATCAACGTGCGCGACATCGTCTGGCGCGGCCCTCCCGCGCCATGAGCGGGCGCGTCGACCAGGCGACCCAGCGCCGGCGCGGGGTGGGCCTCATCGCGCATGACCCGGCGCAGAGCTTTGGTGGCTACACGCTGATCGCTCCGCAGACGGCCGGCGGCCGCGTCGTGCTGATCGATGCCTTGGGCGAAGTGGCGCACGAATGGCAGCTGCCGGTGCGCCCGGGCCGGCATGCCGTCATCCTGCCGGGCGGCAACCTGGGCTACAACGGAAACCATGCCGACTCGCCCGACCTGTATGCGCCGTGGTCCATGTGGCATGGCGGCGATTTCTACGAAGTCACCCCCGCGGGCGAGGTGGTCTGGCGCTACCAGGACCCGGCCCACCACCATGATGCGCAGTGGCTGCCCAACGGCCATCTGCTGTATGCCGCCTGCGAGCGGGTGGACGTTGGCTTTGCACAGCGGGTGCCTGGCGGGACGGGCGACCCGGCAACACCCTTGTATGCCGACGTGATTCGCGAGGTCGACCGCTCGGGCCGTCTGGTGTGGGAATGGCGTGCGGCAGAGCACCTGGACCCGGCCCGCTTTCCCATCCACCCGGGCTTTGGCCGCTACCACTGGCCACTGGTCAACGGCCTGGGTGTCACGGCCGACGGCCTGGTGCTGATGAGCCTGCGCACCACCTCGGGCGTGATCGGGGTGGACCGGGCGACGGGCGAGGTGCGCCTGCACATCCCGCCCGAGGTCGTGTCGCACCAGCATGCGCCGGTGGCACTCGAAAACGGAAACATCCTGGTCTTCGACAACGGCAATTTCCGCACCGGTGCGCACGTGGCCTTCTCGCGGGTTCTGGAGATCGATCCGAAGGATGGCAACCGCATCGCCTGGCAGTACCAGGACGAGACGGCCCACCTGTTTTACTCGCCCTTCATGGGCAATGCCCAGCGGCTGCCCAATGGCAACACCCACATCACCGAGTCGTCCACCGGCCGGCTGTTCGAAGTAACGCCAGATGGGGACGTGGTCTGGGAGTACGTCATTCCCTGGTTCGCCGAGTACCCCGATGGGGCGGCGCGCAAGACGGGGTCGGGCCAGCTCAACAGCGTGTTCCAGACCTTCCGCTACGCGGCGCACCAGTTGCCCTGGCTGTAGCCGCAGCCTGCCTCACCGTGGCGGGAAGAACCGGTTCGCCGGGCGCGCCAGGCCCAGGTTTTCGCGCAGGGTCGTGCCTTCGTACTCCGTGCGGAAGATGCCCCGGCGCTGCAGCTCGGGAACGACCTTCTCCACGAAGGCGTCGAGCCCGCCGGGCAACCACGGGAACATGATGTTGAAGCCATCGCTGCCCTCGGACTCCAGCCATTCCTGCATCTCGTCGGCAATGGTCTCGGCCGTGCCGACAAAGGCCAGGCCGCCGTAGCCGCCCAGGCGCTGTGCGAGCTGGCGCACCGTGAAGCCCTCGCGCTCCGCCAGGGCGACCACGCGCTGCTGGCTGCTCTTGCTGGCGTTGGTCTCGGGTACCGGCGGCAGCGGCGCGTCGGGGTCGAACTGCGACGCATCCACCCCCAGGGCGATGGACAGCGATGCGATCGCACTCTCGTAGTGCACCAGGCCGTCGAGACGGGCGCGGATGGCCTGGGCCTCGGCCACCGTGTCGCCCACCACCACGAAGGCGGCGGGCAGGATCTTGAGATCGTCGCGCCCGCGCCCCAGCGCCGCCAGGCGGCCCTTCACATCGGCGTAGAAGCTGCGGCCCTCGGCCAGGGTGCCGTGCGCGGCAAAGATCACCTCGGCCGTCTCGGCAGCGAGCTGCCGGCCGGGTTCGGAGGCGCCAGCCTGCACGATCACCGGCCAGCCCTGCACCGGCCGCGCGATGTGCAGCGGCCCGCGCACGGAAAGATACTGGCCCCGGTGGTCCAGCGTGTGCAGGCGCGCGGGGTCGAAGAACAGGCCGCTGGCCTGGTCGCGCACGAAGGCGTCGTCGGCCCAGCTGTCCCACAGTCCGGTCACCACGTCGTAGAACTCGCGCGCGCGGGCATAGCGCTCGTCGTGCGGCATGTGGTCATCGCGGCCGAAGTTCAGCGCCGCGTCGGGATTGGATGTGGTGACGATGTTCCAGCCCGCCCGCCCATTGCTCAGATGGTCCAACGAGGCAAAGCGCCGCGCGATGTGGAAAGGCTCGTCGAAGGTGGTGGAGGCCGTGGCCACGAGGCCGATGTGCCCGGTCGCCTGGCTCAGTGCCGACAGCAGCGTGAACGGCTCGAACGAGGTGACGGTGTGGCTGCGCTGAAGCGCCTCCATCGGCATGTTGAGCACCGCCAGGTGGTCGGCCATGAAGAAGGCATCGAAGCGCGCCCGCTCCAGCGTCTGCGCAAAGCGCTTCAGGTGTGCGAAGTTGAAGTTGGCATCGGCATACGCACCGGGGTAGCGCCAGGCGCCGGTGTGGATGCTGACGGGGCGCATGAAGGCGCCCAGCTTGAGTTGGCGGTGGGTAGGCATGGCTTCTTTGTACGTGAGACCGAACAACGTTGCTGGCAACAGGGCAATGGACTTGCTGCCTCGCCTGCAGCCCTGTCGGCGGTGACGGAAATCGCATCTGCAAACTCGCATTCCTTCGTTGGATGGGGGGAGGCGCGTGGCCAGAATGAGCTTTTGCCGCACTGCCGCCCGCAGTGCACGACCCACGCTCCGAACCCCTGGATGGTCCTGACTGATGCCGCTTCGCCCCCCTGAAATCCTGGCACCCCGAGTGCTTTCCGTGCTGCGCCGCGCCGCAGCCGTTCTCGCTGCGGGCGCAGCCGCTGCCGGGTTTCTGTCCGCCTGCGCCGCGGCCCCGCCGATGGCACTGGAGCGCGCACGTGCCGCCGTGGTCACCGCCAGTGCCAACCCGGCCGTGGCGCTGCATGCGCCGCTGGAACTCCAACAGGCGGCGCAGGCCCTGGCCTACGCCGATGGCATCTGGCGCAAGACGCATGACGAGGCCGAGACCAACCACCTGGCCTACATGGCCGCCCGGCAGGCCGATGGGGCCACGGGGGCGGCCCGCAGCCGCATGCTGGCGGCGCGCGTCCGGGAGAGCAGCAGCGGCGCCGACCGCATCAGCCTGCAGGGTGATGCCAATGCCCGCAGGCACGGGCCCACCGGGGCCATGCAATGAGCTGCCTGCAGCACTGCAGGGCAGGCGTGCCAGGGCAGTTCAGCGGTCAGAGCGCATGGGCCCGCTGCAGGGCGTGGCGCACGCTGGCAATGGCCGCGCCCACCGCGGTTCCGTCGCGGTCGCGCGGCTGCGCCGCATCCACGGCGACCGATGCGCCGATGCGCCCGGGCGCGGCCTCGAACACCAGCACGCGGTCGCCCAGGTAGACGGCCTCGTCGATGTCGTGCGTGACCATCAGCACGGCGATGCGATGGGCGCGGGCCACGCGCAGCAGCAGCTCCTGCAGCTTCAGGCGCGTGAAGGCGTCCACCGCGGAAAAGGGCTCGTCCAGCAGCAGCACGCGCGGCTGCACGAACAGGCCGCGTGCGATGGCCACCCGCTGCGCCTGCCCGCCGGAGAGTTCCTTGGGCAGGCGCTGGCCGAAGCCGGCCAGGCCCACCTCGTCCAGCAGGGCCTGCACGCGCGCAGCGTCGGCCGCCCCCTGGCCGTCGAAGGCGACGTTGCCGGCAACCGTCAGCCAAGGAAAAAGGCGTGGCTCCTGGAAGACGAAGCGGATGTCCCGTGTGGGCCCCGCCGTGGGCTGGCCGTCCAGGCGCACCTGGCCTTCATAGTCGCGCTCCAACCCGGCGGCTATGCGCAGCAGCGTGCTCTTGCCGCAGCCACTGGCTCCGACCAGGGTGACGCACTCGCCCTCGTGCAATTGCAGGTGCACGTCGCGCAGCACCTCGGTGCCGGAAAAATGCTTGCGCCGCACGCGCACGTCGAGCAAGGGGTGCGAGGGGTGGTGGGCAGGGGCTGTCATCGCGTGGCCACCGTGTCGCGCCAGGACAGCCAGCGGTTCTCCAGCGCCTGCATGCCGCTGTCCGTGAGCTTGCCCATGAGCGCCAGCAGCACGATGGCGGCCAGAACGATGTCGGCACGCCCGGTTTCGCGCCCGTCGGTGAGCAGGTACCCCAGGCCGCGCGTGGCGGCGATCAGTTCTGCCGCCACCATGAACATCCACGCCAGAGACAGGCCATTGCGCAGGCCCGTCCAGACCGCGGGCAGCGCGGCCGGCAGCAGCACGCGGCGGGCCAGGGCGATGGGCCCAAGGCCTGCCATCTCGGCCACCTCGACCAGCTTGCGGTCCACATCGCGCAGGCCCGAGGCCACGCCCATGTAGACCGGGAAGAAGGCGCCGATGGCAATCAGCGCCAGCTTGGCCCCCTCATCGATGCCCAGCCACAGCAGCAGCAGCGGCACCCAGGCCAGCGAAGGAATCGCGCGCAGGGCCTGGAAGCTCGGGTCCAGCAGCGCCTCGGCGCGGCGGCTCAGGCCTACCCACACGCCGAGCGCGATGGCCAGGCCGGCGCCCAAGGCAAAGCCGGCCAGCACGCGCGCAGTGCTCACCAGCACATGGCCGGCCAGGCCCTGCTCGGCCAGCGCAAGCAGCGTGCGTGCGATCTCGCTCGGTGGGGGCAGCAGATGGGGGGCCACCCAGCCAAGGCGCACCGCCAGTTCCAGGCCGGCAAGGAAGGCCAGGGGCAGCGCGGCACCCCACCAGCGCGAGGAGGCCCTGCGGTCGGGCCGATGGCCATCCGCCGCCTGCCCCCGCGGGCCAGGCACGGAGACTGCGGGACGGGCCTGCAGCGGCGGTACGGCGCTCATGTGCGTATCAGGCCGCAGCGCCTGCCAGGTGGGCGCGCGCGAACTGCGTGTCCACCAGGTCGGTGATGACCTTGTTCAGGTTGGTGCCGGGCTTGACCAATTGCTCCTCCAGCAGGATCGGCGAGGCCGCCTGCAGGGCCTTGACGTGTTCGGAAGATGGCAGCGGGTTGCCGAGGTCGGTGCGCAGCTTGAGCTGCAGCAGCGCCACCTCCAGGCTGACCTTGGCCTCCTCCGACAGGATGCGCGCGGCTTCCACGGTATTGGCCTGCGTCCACTTGCGTGCGCGTTCGTAGGCGCTGATCACGCGCAGCAGCGCGGCCGGGTGGCGCGCCTGGAAGTCTTCGCGCACGTTGAGAAAGCCGTAGGTGTTGAAGGCCACGTTGCGGTAGATGAGGCGCGAGCCTGCGTCGAGCTCGCTGGCTGCCATCAGCGGGTCGAGGCCGGCCCAGGCTTCCACGCGCCCCTGCTCCAGGGCCACGCGGCCATCGGCGTGCTGCAGGCCCACGTGCTCGATGTCGCTGCGGCGCAGCTTCACGGTCTGCAGCGCGCGCAACAGGAAGAGATAAGGGTCAGTGCCCTTGGTGGCGGCGACCTTTTTGCCCTTGAGGTCAGCAAGGGAGCGGATGGGCGAATCCTTGCGCACCACCAGCGCCGTCCACTCGGGCCGGGAGAAGATGTAGGGTGCGCGGATCGGGTTGCCGTTGGCGCGCGCGAGCACGGCGGCCAGGCCGGCGCTCGAGCCGATGTCGATGCTGTTGGCGTTGAGGTATTCGAGCGCCCGGTTGCTGCCGGCGCTCAGCACCCATTTGACGTCGATGCCGTCCTTCTTGAACTCCTGCTCCAGCCAGCCGAAGCGGCGCAGCACCAGGCTGGTGGGCGAGTAGTAGGCGTAGTCCAGGCGCACTTCCTTGAGCGCATCGGCTGCCCGTACCACGGCAGGCAGGGCAAGGGTGGTGGCGCCAGCGGCGGCAGCGTGAAGGACGGAACGGCGTTTCATGGACAGGCTCCAGCAGGGCAAGGATGGGAGAAGGCACGGCAGGCCCCGCCTCGTGACGGCAGGGCCTGGCCACGTGTGGACGCGTTTCAGAAGGCTGGAACGAGCGAGCCGTTGAACTTGGTCTCGATGAAGCTCTTCACCTCGGGCGACTGGTAGGCCTTGACCAGCTGCCTGGCCCAGGGCTTGTCCTGGTCGGCGCGGCGCACGGCGATCAGGTTCGCGTAGGGGCCCTTGGGGGATTCCTTGATCACGGCGTCCTTCGCCAGCGTGAGACCGGCCTTTTCTGCGTAGTCGTTGTTGATCGAGGCGATCGTCAGGTCATCGAGCGAGCGGGGCAGTTGGGCCGCGTCGAGCGGCACCAGCTTGAGCTTCCTGGGGTTGGAGACCACGTCCAGCGGCGTGGCATTGTTGTTCTTCACGGCCTCGGGCTTCAAGGTGATCAGCTTGGCCTCCTGCAGCAGCAACAGCGCGCGATTGCCGTTGGAGGGGTCGTTCTGGATGCCCACCGTGGCGCCTTCGGGCAGCGCGTCGATGCTCTTGATCTTGCGCGAGTAAAAACCCAGCGGCGCGGTGATGGTCAGGCCCACGGGAACGATGTCGAAACCGCGCGCCTTGTTCTGGTTGTCCAGGAAGGGCTGGTGCTGGAAGGCGTTGGCATCCAGGTCGCCGGCTGCCAGCGCGGCATTGGGCAACTGGTAGTCGTTGAAGACCACGACCTCGATGGCCAGGCCGTCGCGTGCCGCGACCTTCTTGACGACCTCGAAGATCTGGTCGCCGTTGCCCACGGAGACACCCACCTTGAGCGTCTTCTTCTCCTGCGCATGCAGGGCACCATGGGAGGCGAGGAGGGCGGTGCAGGCCAGCGAGATCGCGGTGATCATCGCGGCGCGGCGGCGGACAGTGTTCAGCATGGTGGTCGGCATGAAAGTGTGAAAGAAGCCGCCGACTGTGGCCGCACAGGGCGTATTCCCCAACGAAGAAATGCGCGCAACCTTATGCGGGCACCACACAAGCGCGCCGCTGTGCAGTCGCTCTTACTTGAAATCCGCATATGCACGCGCTGAATGCGTCGTTCCCTCCTGCGCCGCGCGTTCCCATACTCGCCTGCTTCGATGTTCAGTGTCTGCCCGGCCTGCATGCCACCCGTGTGCCTGCCGGCAGACCATTCCTTTCCATGACTGCTGTCACCCCCCTGCATCCCCCAACGCCTGGCTCGGTGCCGGTGATCCGGCTCGAATCCGTCCAAAAGTCGTTCACCCTGCCCAACGGCGAGCGCTTCGACGCCGTGCGTTCCCTGTCGCTGGACATCCATGCCGGCGACATCTTCGGGCTGATCGGCAAGAGTGGCGCGGGCAAGTCCACGCTGCTGCGCCTGATCAACCTGCTGGAGCGCCCCGACGCTGGCCGCGTGATCGTGGGCGGGCGCGACCTGACCACGCTCTCGCGCAGCGAGCTGCGCGACACGCGCCAGAGCCTGGGGATGATCTTCCAGCAATTCAATCTCATCCAGAACGCCACGGTGGCCGACAACGTGGCCTTTCCGCTCAAGATCCACGGCCACCACTCCCGCGCCGAAATCAGCGAGCGCGTGCGCGAATGCCTGAAGCTGGTGGGCCTGGAAGAGAAGATCGACAGCTACCCGGCCCAGCTCTCGGGCGGCCAGAAGCAGCGCGTGGCGATTGCCCGCGCGCTTGCCCCGCGGCCCAAGGTGCTGCTGTGCGACGAGCCAACCTCGGCCCTGGACAGCGAGACCACGCAGGAGTTGCTGGCCACGCTGCGCGACATCAACCAGAAGATCGGCGTGACCATCGTCATCGTCACGCACGAGCTGCCCGTGGTGGAGCTGCTGTGCCGCCAGGTCGCCATCCTGGAGCAGGGCGAGCTGATCGAGCAGTTCGCCGTGGATGCACTGCCCGCGCAGCGCCTGACCGCGCTGGGCCGCGAGATCGACGCCCTGGTGCGACGCCGCGCGCGCGATGCGCAAGAGGATGCCGCCGCCGGCTATGCGCCGCGCGCCAACGGAACGCAGGGAGTGGCTTATGCCTGAGAACATCATCGCCATCCTGCCCGAGCTGGGCGTGGCCATCGGCCAGACCTTCTTGATGCTGGCCATCGGCCTGAGTGCGGCGCTGCTGATCGGCGGGCCGCTGGGCATCCTGCTGTTCCTGCTCAGCCCGGGCCAGTCGCTGGCCAACCGGCCGGTGTTCCTGGTGCTCAACTGGTTTGTGAACACGGTCCGCTCGTTCCCGTTCATCATCCTGCTGGTGGCGCTGGTGCCGTTCACGCGCCTCATCGCAGGCACGTCCATCGGCCCGCTGGCCGCCGCCGTGCCGTTGTCGGTGGCCGCCATCCCTTACCTGGCGCGCCTGGTCGACCAGTGCCTGCGTGAGGTGCCGCGCGGCGTGATCGAGGCCGCGCACGCCATGGGCGCGAGCGAACTGCAGATCATCTGGCGCGTGCTGATCGTCGAGGCCCGCTCCGGCCTGGTGCTGGCCTTCACGGTGCTGTCGGTGAGCTTTCTCTCCTACTCGGCGATTGCCGGCGTCGTGGGCGGCGGCGGTATCGGCGACCTGGCCATCCGCTACGGCTACTACCGCTTCCAGACCGACGTGATGGTGCTCACCGTGGCCCTGCTCGTGGTGCTGGTGCAGATCCTGCAGTTCGTGGGCACCACGGCCGCACGCCGGCTCGACAAGCGCTGAACCCTTCTTCCTCCTTTATCTCCGCCATCCCATGAAAAACGCATTGCTTCGCCGTTCCCTCCTCTCCTTGTCGCTGCTGGCCCTGTCCATCGGCGTGCTGGTGCCGCTGCAGGCCGGTGCCCAGGCCACCAAGAAGGAGCTCACCATCGGCGGTACCGCCGGCTCCAACATCGACCAGCTCAAGCAGGGCATCGTTCCGCTTCTGGAGAAAAAGGGCTACAAGGTGAAGCTGGTCGAGTTCAACGACTACGTGCAGCCCAACCTGGCGCTGGCGCAGGGCTCGCTCGATGCCAACTTCTTCCAGCACCTGGTGTACTTGAAGAAGTTCGCGGCCGACCAGAAGCTCGACATCGTTGAGCTGGTGCAAGGCCCCATCGCACCGCTGGGCGTCTACTCCACCCAGCGCAAGACCCTGGCCGAGGCCAGGGACGGCGACCGCTTCACCCTGCCCAACGACCCGAGCAACCTGGCGCGGGCCCTGGTGCTGCTGGAGCAGAACAAGCTGATCACGCTCAAGTCCGGGATCGACCCGATCCGAGCGTCCGAGAAGGACATCGAGCAAAACCCGCACAAGTTCAAGTTCATTCCGCTCGAAGCCGCCCAGCTGCCGCGTTCGCTCGGCGATACCGAGTACGCCATCATCAACGGCAACTTCGCCATCTCCTCGGGCCTGAAGCTGACCGAGGCCGTGGCGCTGGAGAAGACGCCCGACCACTACCTCAACGTCGTGGCCGTCAAGCGCACTGACAAGGAGGCACCCTGGGCCAAGGACCTGGTGGAGGCCTACCGCTCCAAGGACTTCCAGGCCGTGGTGGACAGCAAGTTCCGCGGCTACGCCAAGCCGGCGTTCCTGCAGTAAAGGCAAGTAGGCGATGGGCGCGCTGGTCGCATTCGACGTGCACGGCACCTGGGGGACAACCCATGTCTGCGACAGCCTGCTGAAGCTGCACCTGCGTGTCCTGGGTGCCGATTTCGGCCGCCAGGACGACATCAACCTGCCGCTGCCCGAAGGCGCGCGGGGGACGGACTCCGCAGAGTGCATCCGCCTGCCGCTGCAGGCGGGCTCCTGGCACGCCCGGTGGGGCGAATGGGGCTGCCACCAGGCAGATGGCAATGGCGTGCTCGTGCTCCGGGTGGTCGAAGGCAGCCTGCTGGTCTACCTGGAGTCGGAGCAGGGCCACAGCGCCGTGTTCTGCGAAGCCGGGGAATGGCTGGCACTGCCCGCTGGTCTGCCCTTCAAATTGGACGCGGGGGAGGCACCAGCGCTCGAACTGCGCGTGTTGCCTGCTGCAACGGCCCGCCGGTCGATACAGGCGCATGCGATGGCCGCGCGCCGCAAGGCACTCCCATCCCACGATGCGTTTGTCGCCGCCCTGCTGGAGCTCACGGGCTATGCGGCTGAAGACTGACTGCGGTGCGCTGGGCTTCCTGGGCTTGTGTGGAGCGGCTCTGGCCCTTCTGGCGCTGCCTGTCCACGCGATTCCAAAGGGCGACCAGGAGGCTTGCGAAGGCTATCGGGATCTGGTGTTGACCATCGCCCAGAAGGCCGATGCCGGGGTCAGTGAACGGCAGATGAAAAGACTGCTGGCCGCCCAGCCGGACATCCTGCCGATGGTGGAAATCGTCTACGAGCAGAAGGCCCGACGCTCCAACAGCAATATTGCCGCCTGGCACTACGCGGCTTGCATGGGGGACGCGAGGAAGAGGCTCTCGGGCCGATGAGGGCCGATGGCTATTCCACCCTTGCCGGGCACAGGGCGCCCGGCAGCATTCCTTCCCTTACTTCGCGAAATAGTCCGGCAACCGGTAGCCCGCCCAGGTGGGGTTGGCCTTGAAGACCTGCTGGAATTCCGCCGACTGGTAGGCCTGGGCGATGTCCTTGGCAAACCTGGCGTTCTCGTTGCCGCGCTTGACGGCCACCACGTTCACGTAGGGCAGGGTCATGTTCTCCTGCTTGAGTGCATCGGTCAGCTTGAGCCCGGACGCCACGGCGAAGTTGCCCTGCACGGCGGCCAGGTCCGCATCGGCCAGCGAGCGCGGGGCCTGGGCGGCATCCAGGGGCACCAGGCGCAGCTTCTTGCGGTTGCTGGCGATATCTCGCTCAGACACCGTGATCGGGTTCACGTCGGGCTTGAGCTCGATCCAGCCGATGGCGGCCAGAATGTTCAGCGCGCGCGCGGCGTTCACCGGGTCGGCGGGCAGGGTCACGGTGGCGCCGTCGGGAACCGTGTCCAGGGTCTTGTGG
The DNA here is from genome assembly GCA_040387235.1 of Pseudomonadota bacterium. Taxonomy (GTDB): domain Bacteria; phylum Pseudomonadota; class Gammaproteobacteria; order Burkholderiales; family Burkholderiaceae_C; genus Acidovorax. The sequence goes on along the minus strand of JAZKEE010000058.1, from coordinate 64,891 downwards.
CGTTGCGAATACAGGCCCATGGGCGGGGTGGGCACATGGATCACCGGTACCAGGTCGAAGCCCTGCTGCTTGTTGGTGGCGTTCAGGTACAGCGAATGCTGGAAGATGTTGGCATCGATCTGCCCGCGCTCGACCGCATCGTTGGGCTGCACGCCCTGGCTGAACTCCACGTACTTGATGGTGTAGCCCTGCTTCTTGAGCAGCGGCTCGATGCCCTTGGTGAACGCATCGCGGTAGGGGCCTGGCATGAAGCCGATGCTCAGGTCGGCAGCGCTGGCCAGGCCGGTGAGCAGCAGCGTAGCCGCAAGACCGCTCAGGCGAATGAGGGTGCGCGCACTGGGCGTGCGGGAGGAAGAAGGCATGGGGGACAACTCCGCAAACGGGTAGTGGATGGGTACTGCCAATCTACGGTGGCCAGGCGGTCTGGCCAACGAAGATTTGTGTGCATGCTTATGCGTGAAGGGAAGGCGGGACAGGACATGCGTGGCATGCGCGGGTTTCAGCCGTAGCCGTAGGGGTCGGGCACCTGGCCCGTGAGCAGCCAGCGCCCGACCGCCTTTTGGCGGTAGTCGAGCGGGTCGTGCAGTGTGTGCACGCGCACGTTGCGCCAGTAGCGGTCGAAACCGTATTTGCGCGCCGTGGCCCGGGCACCGACGAGCTCGAAGATCTGCGAGGTCACGGCCAGCGCCGTGCGGCCTGCCTGCACCCGCGCCGCGGCGATGTCGATGGCGAGTTCACCGCGCTGCGCCTGGGTGAACTGCTCGCCCGCGTCCCAGGCCGCCTGGAAGCGGTCCAGCGCCACGTCGGCCAGGGTGGTGGCCGCGCGCAGCTGGATCCAGAGGTCGCCGGCATTGAGCTGCAGCACCGGGTCATCCGCCGCGGAGTCGACGCCCGCCATGGCCCAGGGCTGCACGTGGCTGGCGACGTACTCCACCGCGCTGCGCAGCGCGCCCTGGGCGTTGCCCAGGTAGATCTCGGTCAGCACGAGTTGGCCGATCAGGTTGCGCAGGGTGGCGCGGGCCGAAGAGGCCACGCCGGGCGGGCCCAGGATTTCGTCCCGGCGCACGACCACCTTGTCGAAGTGCACAGAGCCGCTGTCGGTCTGGCGCTGGCCCATGTTGTCCCAGTCGTCGTTGACCCTGATGCCGGCGCGGTCGGTGGGGATGACGGCGAAGATCCGGTCGGTGGGGTGTTGGCCCAGGGTGACGGACACGTTGAGCACGTCCGAATCGCGCGCACCCGAGCAGAAGGCCTTGATGCCGTTGAGCACATAGCCGTCGGCATGTGGCGCCACGGTCAGGCGCGTATCGCGCGCATTGACGGCATTGCCCCAGAACCAGCGCTCGCGCACGGCCGTGCGCAGGTAGCGCTCCTGCTGCACCTCGGATCCGAACAGCAGCACCGAGGCCACCTGCAGGTGCTGGAAGCCGAACAGGTGGGCCAGGGAGCTGTCTACCGCCGCGATGCCGCGCACCATGCGGTGGATCTCGGGCCACGGCAGCTCCTGGCCGCCGAAGCAGCGCGGAATGGCCAGCGTGAGCAGGCCGCTCGCGCGCAGCAGCTCGCGTTCATGGAGCGCGGAGCCTCCGGCAAGGTCGCGCTCCACGGCGGTGGATGCCAGCGTGTCGACAAGCTGTTCCAGCTCGGCGATCCAGGGGGCGGTGGTGGCGGGGGTGCTGGAAAGGTCGGTCACGGGATGGGTCCGTCGGGCACAGGCGGCTCAGCGCAGGGTCAGGCCGGCGGTCTTGATGGCGCGCGAGTAGCGGGGCTGCTCGGCCTGCAGGCTGGCCGCCAGCTCGGCGGGCGAGCCACCGGCGATCTTGAAGCCCAGGTCTTCGAGCTTGGCGCGCACGTCGGGCGCCTTCAGCACCGTCTGGATGTCCTGGTTGATCTTGGCCACGATCTCGGGCGGCGTGCCGGCCGGGGCGAAGTAGCCCTGCCAGCTTTCCACCGAGAAGCCCGCCGGGCCGCCGGCCTCGGCCACGGTAGGCACGTCGGGCAGCGCGGCGGAGCGGTAGCTGGTGGTGACGGCCAGCGCGCGCAGGCGCCCGGCGCGCACGAACTCGGTCACGGCGGCCAGCGTGATCAGCGTGGCATTGGTGTGCCCGGCCAGCACGTCCTGGGTGGCCGGGCCGCCGCCGGGGTAGGGGATGTAGTTGACCTTGGCACCGGTCTCCTGCGCCAGTATCTCGTGTGCCACGTGGGCAATGCCACCGTTGCCGGGCAGGCCCAGGCTGATGCTCTCGGGCTGCGACCTGGCGCGTGCCAGGTACTCGGCGAAGGTGTTCAGGCCGGTGCCGGGGTTCACCACCAGGATCTGCGGGTTGACCACGGCCTTGATCACGGGGGTGAAGGCCTTTTGCGTGTCGTAGGGCAGTTCCTTGAACAGGATGCCGTTCAGGGTGATGCCTTCGCCCTGTTGCAGCAGGGTGTAGCCGTCGGGTGCGGCCTTGGCCACACGGGCCGCGCCGATGGTGCCGCTGGCGCCGGCCACGTTCTCCACCACCACGCTCTGGCCCCACAGCACGCTGAGCTTTTCCGCCAGGGTGCGCGTGAGCTTGTCGGCACTGCCGCCGGGGGCCACGGGCACCACGATGCGCACCGTCTTGGAGGGGAAGTTCTTCACGTCGGCCGCATGGACCAGCGGCGCATGCAGGCTGGCGAAGGCTGCAACGGTGGCAGCGGTGGCGCCCAGGGCGCGCAGGAGGTGGCGTTTGTTCATGGCAATGCAGGGTGGGGTGGCGTGCGCCAGCGAGCGCCGGCAACGGTGCTGCGAGAAGGCTCCGCCACGGGGGCAGATGGAATGGGGCGAGCGTAGAAGCCCGGTCACCGGCTGTGAACGAAGCTTTCCGAATATCGATAGTTGTCCGCAGGGGCTGGGCGGCAGCGCAGGCCAGGCTGCATATGCATAGGCGGTTTGCTTCGTTGCATGCCACCGGAGCGGGTCCTAAGGTGCTGCCATCTTCTCCAACCGACCATGCCGCGCCCCCCGCGTGCCAAATGCCATGACACAGACCGACCTGCGCCTCGACTTCAGTGGCAGCGACCTGGCCAGCCAGCGGGGCCATGCCGTCGCGGGCTTCATCCGCACCGCCCGCCGCTTGCTGCCCGATCCCGTTCGCCCCACGGCAGAGCAGTTGCGCGCCGTGGCCGTCGCCTTGCAGGAACTGGGCCTGCAAAAAGGCCTTTTCCCTGCGGACCACTTTCCGGTGTCGGCCGACCGCCCTGCGCAGGTCTACCGGCTGTTCGAAGACCTGGATGGCCGCTTTGCGCTCTATGCCTCGGCTGCGCTGCCGGGCAAGTTCCAGCCGCCGCACGACCACACCACCTGGGCGCTGATCGCCGGGGTCAAGGGCAACGAGCGCAACGTGTTCTACCGCCGCTCGCGCACCGGCGACCCGGCACGCGACGAGCTGGCCGCCGAGCGCACGGTGGACGTGGTGCCCGGCGTGTCCGTCACGCTCTCGCCCACCGACGTGCACACCATCGAGCTCGTGGGCGACGAGCCGGGCCTGCACCTGCACTTCTACGGCCTGGGGCTGGACCGCCTGCATGGCCGCGTGGTGTTCGAGGGGATCACGGGCGGCAGCTACCGCACCTTCCCGCCGCCGGCATCGATCCGCCACGCGGCGATCACGCCCGCCGCGCTCAAGGCCGCACTGGCCGACGGGGAGGAGATCGCCGTGCTGGATGTGCGCGAGGCCGGGGTCTTCGTGCGCCGCCACATCCTCTGGGCCGCACCCGCACCGCTGTGGCGGCTGGAGGGACTGATCGACCGCCTGGTGCCCCGGCGCGGCACGCGCACCGTGCTGGTCGATGCCGACGAAAGCCTGGCCCACCAGGCTGCGCTCAAGCTGCTGCGCCTGGGCTGGGCCAATGTCTCGGTGCTCCAAGGCGGCACCGATGGCTGGGAGGCCGCGGGTTACGAGGTCTTCAGTGGCAGCAACGTGGCCAGCAAGGCCTTCGGCGAGGTGATCGAGGTGCACAAGCACACACCCAGCATCGACGCCGACGATCTGCAGCAACGCATCGACCGCGGCGACGACCTGGTGGTGGTGGACAGCCGCACACCCGAGGAGTTCGCCGACTTCAGCCTGCCCTTCGCTCACAGCCTGCCGGGTGCCGAGCTGGTCTACCGCATCGGCGAGCTGGCCCCACGGCCCGAGACGCTTGTGGTGGTCAACTGCGCCGGACGCACGCGCAGCATCGTGGGCGCGCAAACGCTGATCGATGCGGGCATCCCCAATCCCGTGGTGTCTCTGCGCGACGGCACCATGGCCTGGCTGCTCTCGGGCCGCACGCTGTCGCACGGCCGGGCCTCGCCCCTGCCGGAGCCGGGGCCGGATGGCCTGGCCGATGCCCGCACACGCGCCGCCCAGGTGGCCGAGCGGGCAGGGGTGCGCCGCATCGACGCGCTCGACCTGGCGCTGTTCGAGGCCACGGCGAACGAACGCACCCTGTACCGCTTCGACGTGCGTACCCGCGAGGAATATGCCGCCGGCCACCTGGAGGGCTGGCGCTGGGCGCCCGGTGGCCAACTGGTGCAGGCCACCGACGAATACCTGGGCACGCGCCGCGCCCGCGTGGTGCTGGCCGACTGGGACGGCGTGCGCGCCCTGACCACCGGCGCCTGGCTGGCGCAACTGGGTGGCCTGGAGGTGCTGGTCTACAGCCCGCCTGCAGACACCACGGTCATCACCGGCGCCGAGCCCGTGCGTGTGCTGCGCTCGCAGCACGCGGCGCCTGCCGTGTCGGCCCGCCAGGCCGCCCAGCGGGTACAGGAGGGAGCGCTGGTGTTCGACGTGGAGCGCCGCGCGGCGTTCGAGCGCCAGCACATCGAGGCGGCGCGCTTTGCCGTGCCCGACCGGTTGCAGGAATTCCTGGCCAGCGAACCCGACGGGCGCACGGTGCTGCTCACCTCATCCGACGGCGTGCTGGCCCAGAGCGTGGCAGCCGAACTCCAGGCCCGCACGGGGCGCGACGTGCGCTCCATCACGGGCGGCACGCAGGCCTGGGTGGCTGCCGGCCTGCCTGTCGGGCGTGGGCCGCAGGGCGTGCTGACGGGCGAGGACGACTATTGGTTCAGCCCCTACCACCACCGTGACCTGGCCGCGCGCGACGCGGGCTTTCGCGCCTACCTGGCGTGGGAGCTGGGCCTGGTCGAGCAGCTCGGACGCGAAGGCGACATAGGCATCCGCCTGGTGCCCGCCGCGGCCTGAGCAAGCCTTTCAACACCACCTTCTACCAACACACACCATGACTGCATCCCAATCCAAGCGCGCCGCCCTCAAGGCCATCACGGCGGCCCTGGCCTCTGCCGGCATCCTCTCCATGGCGCGCCCCGCGCTGGCGGCCGAAAAGCTGCGCATCGGCTACCAGAAGTCCTCCACGCTGCTGATCCTGCTGCGGCGCAATGGCACGCTGGAGAAGAAGCTCAACGACCTGGGCTTCGAGGTCAGCTGGCACGAGCTGTCCAGCGGCCTGCTCACCACCCTCAACACCGGCGGGGTGGACATCCATGCCGACGTGGCCGACGCCTTTGCGCTCTTCACCCAGGCCGCGGGCGCACCGCTGACCTACTACGCCAAGGAGAACGCGGCCCCCACGGCGCAGGCCATCGTCGTGCCCGAGGGCTCGTCCATCAAGACCGTGGCCGACCTCAAGGGCCGCAAGGTGGCGGTGATGAAGGGCACCGGCAGCAACTTCCTGCTGATCAACGCGCTCAGGAAGGTGGGCCTGACCACCAAGGACATCGACATCCGCTACCTCGAAGCGCCCGATGCGCAGTCGGCCTTCGCCGGTGGCAGCGTGGATGCCTGGGTGATCTGGGACCCGGTGCTCGCCACCGTGCAGCGCCAAAGCAAGGTGCGCGCCATCGCCAGCGGCGAAGACGGCAATGCACCCTACTACCGCTTCTTCATGGCCAACACCGCCTTTGCCGACAAGCACCCGCAGGTGCTGGCGCTGGTGTTCAAGGAGCTGCGTGATGCGGGCCAGTGGGTCAAGGCCAACCCCAAGGCCGCGGCCGAGATCCTCGGGCCCGCCTGGGGCAATGTGGACACCGCCATCGTCGAGCTGGCCAACCAGCGGCGCAGCTACGACATCATTCCCGTGCGGCGCAACGAGCTGGCCGAGCAGCAGCGCATTGCCGACACCTTCTTCGAGGCCGGGCTGATCCCCAAGAAGGTCAGCACCCAGGACATCAAGATCTGGTCGGCCAGCTGAGCCAGGGCCCCCGCATGCCCAAGGAAATACGCATCAACGCGTTTGCCATGCACACGCCCGTGCACCAGTCGCCGGGCCTGTGGCGCCACCCCGAGGACCAGTCGCTGGCCTACAACCAGCTCGACTACTGGGTGGAGCTGGCCCGCACGCTGGAGCGCGGCCTGGTGGACGCCATCTTCATGGCCGACAGCCTGGAGTTCAACAGCGTCTATGGCGGCAACACCGACGCCGCCCTGCGCCACGCGGCGCAGGTGCCCAAGCACGACCCGCTGCTGTCGGTGTCCGCCATGGCCTACGCCACGAAGCACCTGGGCTTCGGCGTGACCAGCAATGCCAACCACGAGCCACCGTACGCGTTCGCGAGGCGCATGTCCACGCTCGACCACCTGACGCGCGGGCGCATCGGCTGGAACATCGTCACCGGCTACAGCAAGAGCGGGGCGCAGGCCCAGGGCCGCAAGGACGTGACCCGGCACGACGACCGCTACGACATTGCCGACGAGTACATGGAACTGGTCTACAAACTGTGGGAAGGCAGCTGGGAGGACGGCGCGGTGCAGCGCAACGTGCAGACCGGCGTGTTCGCCGACCCGGCCCGGGTGCACCGCATCCGCCATGCGGGCCGGCATTTCCAGCTCGACGCCGTGCACCTCACGGAGCCATCGCCGCAGCGCACGCCGCTGCTGTTCCAGGCGGGATCGTCCGCACGGGGCAAGCAATTCGCCGGCAGGCACGCCGAATGCGTCTACCTGAGCGGCCCGAGCCAGCAGGTGATCGCCCCCACCGTGGCCGCCACGCGGCGCGAAGCGGTGCGCGCCGGGCGCCTGGCGCAGGACATCCTGTTCTTTGCCATGGCCACCATCATCGTCGGCCGCACCGAGCAGGAGGCGAAGGACAAGCTGCGCGACTACCAGCGCTATGCCAGCAGCGAAGCCGCGTTGGTGGTCTTCTCGGGCTGGACGGGCATCGACTTCTCGCGGCTCGACCCGGACGAGCCCATCCGCCACCTGCAGATCGAGGACGGCATCCGCTCGGCGCTGGAGAACTTCACCATCTCCGATCCCGACCGCACATGGACCGTGCGCGAACTCGCTGAACACAACGCCATCGGCGGGCGCGGCCCTGTGTTCGTGGGCACCCCGGTGCAGGTGGCCGACGAGATGGAGGCCTGGATGGATGCCACCGACATCGATGGCTTCAACCTGAGCTATGCCATCACGCCGGGCGCCTACATCGACTTCGCCGACCTGGTGGTGCCCGAGCTGCAGGCCCGGGGCCGCTACAAGCGGGCGTACGCCGAGGGCACGCTGCGCGAAAAGCTGGGTTTTGGCCATGGTGCGCGCCTGCCTGCACGGCACCCCGCGGCGCAGTTCCGCCACGGTGCGGCGCAACCTGCTTATGTGGCCGCCGCATAAGTTCAGGCGGGTGCAATTTTCGGCCATGCATCGGCCGAATGCTTCGTTTGCGGACTGCAAAGGCCTGCCTACCATGGACTGATTGCCCTGCTGGCATCCCTTGGCAGGCCACACTCCAGGAGGCGTTCACGCAATGGGTCAGTCCATGTCAGAAATCCCTGCGCCCACGGGCGTGGGGCCCATCCAGGGCGGGGCGGTGCGCCTGCTGCGCCATCTGCTGCAAGGCGTCAACCAGCTGCGCCGCCTGGGCTCGCCCCTGGCGCTGCTGCTGGCCTGGCAGCTGGTGTCCGAGTTCGGGGTGGTCTCGCGCGACGTGCTGCCGCCGCCCACCCAGGTGCTGGCGGCCTTTGGCGAGTTGTGGGCGGCTGGCGAGCTGCAGCGCGCCTTGCCGGCATCGATCTCGCGCTCGTTGCTGGGCCTCCTCATCGGCGGCAGCATCGGCCTGGTGATCGGGCTGTTCGCCGGCCTGTGGCGCGTGGGCGAGGAGATCTTCGACGCGCCGCTGCAGATGCTGCGCACCATCCCCTTCATCGCCGCGGTGCCGCTGTTCATCATCTGGTTCGGCATCGACGAGTCGGTCAAGGTCATCGTCATCCTGGTGGCCACCATCTTCCCGGTGTACCTCAATACCTATGCGGGCGTGCGCGGGGTTGACCCCAAGCTCATCGAGGCGGCGGGCATCTTCGGGCTGTCGCACCTCCAAATCATCCGCCACGTGATCCTGCCCACGGCCATGCCCTCCATCCTGGTCGGCATCCGCTATGCGGCGGGCGTATCGCTGCTGGCGCTGGTGGTATCCGAGCAGATCAATGCGCGCGCCGGCATCGGCTACATCCTCACCAATGCCAACGCCAACCAGCGCAGCGACATCATCATCGCCGGCATCATCGTCTATGCCCTGCTGGGCATTGCCACCGACATCATCATGCGGCGCGTGGAAGCGGCCGCCCTGCCATGGAAGCCCCAGCATGCCATCGTCTGACGCCACCCCAACACCCGAACGCTCTGCCGCCAACGCGGTGGAACTGAGGGGCGTGGTGCGCCGCTTCGGCGCTCGCTCCGTGCTCGACGGCATCGACCTCACGCTGCGCGCCTCGGAGTTCGTGGCCGTGCTCGGCCCCTCGGGCACCGGCAAGACCACCTTGCTGCGCCTCCTGGCCGGGCTGGACCGGGCCGATGGCGGCAGCGTGCAGGTCGATGGCGCGCGCTCGGTGGTCTTCCAGGAGCCGCGCCTGGTGCCCGCCCGCAAGGTTTGGGAGAACGTGGTGCTGGGCGACCGCAGCGCTGCGGCCAGGCTGGCCGCCTCGCGGGCACTGGCCGAGGTGGGCCTGGACCTGCACTACGACGCCTGGCCCAAGACGCTCTCGGGCGGCGAGGCGCAGCGCGTGGCCCTGGCCCGCGCGCTGGTGCGCGAGCCGCGCCTCTTGCTGCTGGACGAGCCCTTTGCCAGCCTGGATGCGCTCACCCGCATCCGCATGCACGAGCTGGTGGACCAGCTGTGGCAGCGCCACCGGCCCGCCGTGGTGCTGGTCACGCACGACGTGGACGAGGCCATCCTGCTGTCCGACCGCATCCTGGTGCTTTCGCAGGGCCGGGTGAGCCTGGACGTGCAGGTGGCGCTGCCCAAGCCCCGGCACCGCGCGGGCGCCGGGTTCGACGCGTTGCGCACCCGGCTGCTGGCCGAATTGGGCGTGGTTGTGCCACCAGCGCCCCAGGTATCGGGCCACTACGGCCCTGCGGCGGTCGCCCTTGCGGCCTGATTCTTCCGACCTGATCTTGACTGAAACCCCATGACCACCACCCGTCGCCATTTCATCGCCGCCACCGCTGGTACTGCCGGCCTGGCCCTGCCATCCACCCCCCTCTGGGGCCAAAGCCGACCCAAGCTGGTCGTGGGCCTGCAGACCGTGGACCTGCGCGAGACCGTGATTGCCTCCAAAGTGCTCGATGGCGCCCCTTACGACATCGAATGGGCGCATTTGCCGGGCCCCGCGGCCCAGCTCTCGGGCCTGTATGCCAAATCACTGGACATCGGGCTGGCGGGCTCCACCTCGCTGATCTTCGAGCAGTCCAAGACCGACAAGTGGGACGAGAAGAACCCGCCGCTGCAGATCGTGGCCGCCTGGGAGAATCCGGACCCCAAGTACCCGCCCGTGGTCACCGCCGTGCGCAAGGGCTCGGGCATCACCAGCCTCAAGGACCTCAAGGGCAAGCGCTGGGGCTACAACTACGGCGGCTACAACTACGGCCAGTACATCGCCACCTTGGTGAAGGCCGGCCTGTCCGAGAAGGAGGTCCAGGCCTCGCGCTTCGCCGATGCCTTTGCCTCGGGCACGGCCTTCAACCGCGGCCAACTGGACGTGTGGTCGGGCAACCCGCCCGCGATCCAGGATTCGCTGCGCAGCGGCGACGCGCAGATCCTGGTGGACAACCGCACGCTGGAAGTGCCGGGCCTGACCATCTTCATCGCCCGCCAGGAGGTGCTGGCCGATGCGGGCAAGAGCGCCGCGCTCTCGGACTTCCTGGCCCGCGTGCGCCAGCACTGGGTCTGGTATGGCAAGAACATCCCGCAGGTCGAGGAGATCTACGTGAAGAAGCTGCAGCAGACACCCGAGCGCGCACAGTTCTCGGCGCGCCACAACTACGCGCAGTTCGCCAGCATCGATGCCGAGCTGCAGCGCAAGCTGCAAAAGCTGGCCGACCTGTTCCACGAATTCGCGGCCATCCCGCGCAAGATCGACGTCGCCTCGGAGCTGAGCGCCAGGTACAACCTGGCGACCGTGGGCGCCAGAAGCCCGGCTTGAAACCCCTTCAAGGAATCGCCATGTCCCACACTTCGCGGCAACTGCACCTGAACCTGCTGTTCAACAACGCAGGCAACTACAGCTCGGCCTGGCGCTGGCCCGACAGCGACCCTGGCGCCTTCTTCGACATCGGCTACTACCAGCGCACGGTCCAGCTGGTGGAGAAGGGCACCTTCGACGCGATCTTCTTTTCCGACAGCCTGGCCCTGAACGACACGCCCGAGCACCGACCCTTCCAGTCGCTGGAGCCTTCGATCCTGCTGGCCAGCATCGCGGCCGTCACGAAGCACATCGGGCTCATCGCCACCATCTCGAGCTCGTACAACGACCCGTTCAATATCGCGCGGCGCTTTGCCTCGCTGGACCATGCCAGCGGCGGGCGTGCTGGCGTCAACATCGTGACCACGGCCGATGCGGCCGCGGCGCGCAACTTCGGCCATGCCGACGTGATCGGCCATGGTGAGCGCTATGCGCGCGGCGCCGAGTTCATCGAGGTGCTGAACAAGCTCTGGGACAGCTGGGAAGACGATGCCTTCGTGGGTGACCAGGCCAGCGGCCAGTTGATCGACCCGGCCCGGCTGCACGCGATCGACCACGAGGGTGCCTTCTTCTCGGTGAAGGGGCCGCTCAACGTTCCGCGCTCGCCCCAGGGGCGGCCGGTGCTGGTGCAGGCCGGTGGCTCGGCCGATGGGCGCGAGGTGGCTGCTCGCTACGCCGAGATCGTGTTCACCTCGGCCCACCGGCTCGAAGATGCGGCCGAGTACGCCACCGACGTGCGCCGGCGCGCCCAGGCGCATGGCCGCGCGCCGGACTCCATCGCCATCCTGCCCGGCCTGGTCACCGTGATCGGCGACACCGAGGCCGAGGCGCAACGCCGCGCCGAGGCCCTGTGGGACCTGGCACCCATCCAGTACGGCCTGAACCGCCTGGCCCTGGTGCTGGGGGTGGATGCCTCCACCCTGCACCTGGACCAGCCGCTGCCCGACAAGCTGCCCCTGCCGAATAATGGCTCGCACACCGCCTTCGAGCGCGCTGTGCGCCTGGCGCGCGACGGTGACCTCACGGTGCGCGAGCTGATCAAGGCCCAGGGCGGCGGTGCCACCATCCACCGCGTGCTGGTGGGCACGCCCGAGCAGGTGGCCGACTCCATCGAGCACTGGTTCCGCTCGGGCCATGTCGACGGCTTCAATGTGGTGCCCGACGTGATTTCTTCGGGTCTGGAGTCCTTTGTCGAGCAGGTGGTGCCGCTGCTGCGCCGGCGCGGCATCTTCCGCAATGCCTACGAGGGCCGCACCCTGCGCGAGCACTATGGCCTGCTACGGCCCGCAAGCCGCTACGCCGCCCACCGCCAGATCCAACCCGATGCAGAGGTCACCACGCCATGAATGCCATCACCGCCCGCGAACTCGGGCCCGACATCGCCTTCGAACGCCCGCTGCGCGCCGATGCTCCGGCGCTGCAGCAACTGATCGACTGGATTGCCAATGGCGCCAGCGAGCGCGATCGGGAGCGCGAGCTGCCCTTCGGCGTGATCGATCAGGTTCGCCGCTCGGGCCTGGCCGCACTGCGCGTGCCCGAGGCCGAAGGCGGCAGCGGCGTGTCGCTGCGCACGCTGTTCTCGGTGGTCGTACGCATTGCGGCAGCCGACTCCAACGTGGCCCATATCCTGCGCAACCACTACGTGACGCTGGAGCGCATCCTCGCCTCCCCACGCAGCGAGCGCAACCGCCGCTGGATCGCCGCCGTGGCCGACGGCGCCATCCTGGGCCTGGCCGGCACGGAACTCACGGCAAAGCGCTCGGGTTCTCTGGAAGTGGCCAATACCCAGTTGGTGCGTGGGGGCGATGGCGGCTACCGCCTGAACGGAGAGAAGTTCTACAGCACCGGTGCGCTCTATGCGGACTACCTGTCCATCCCGGTGCTCACGCCCGAGGGCGAGGCGGCCAGCGTGCTGGTGCCGTCCACGCGCGAAGGGGTGGACCGCGTGGACGACTGGGACGGCTTTGGCCAGCGGCTCACCGGCACGGGCACCACCCGCCTGGTGGACGTGCGCATCGAGGCCGATGAACTCATCCGCGCAGGCGATGCGGACAACCACCGCTTCCACTACTTCGCCACCATCCCGCAGCTGTACGTCACGGCCATCAATGCCGGCATCCTGCAGGCGGTGGTGCACGATGCGGGAGCCCTGGTGCACCGGCGCCCGCGCAGCTTCTACCATGCGGTGGCCGAGGTGGCGGCGCAGGACCCCCTGGTCCAGCAGGTAGTGGGCGAGCTGGCGGCACGCGCTTTTGCGGGCGAGGCCATCGTGCTGGCGGCCGCCCAGGCGCTGGACGACTTGCTGGCGCAGGCCGAGCTGGGCCCTGAGCGCGCCAGGGAGGCCTCGCTGCGCGCATCGCTTCAGGCGGCCAAGGCCAAGCTGGTGGTCGACGATCTGGTGCTCCGGTCCACATCGCAGCTGTTCGAGGTGGGTGGCGCCTCCAGCGCCAGGCGCAGCGAGAACCTGGACCGCCACTGGCGCAATGCGCGCACCCTGGCATCGCACAACCCGTCCATCTTCAAGGCCCGTGTGCTGGGCGACTACCATCTCAACGGTACGCTGCCACCCAACCTGGCGTTCTTCTGAGTCGGCCGGTCAGGGCCATCGGCAGCCGGTTCTTACCTTTCAGCCCCTCCGACATGTCCGACATCCCTGCTTTCTTCGACGCTGTTTCCTCCGACGCGGGTGCCGATGCACCCGTGCCTTTGCACCTTCTGGAGCCCACCGGGCTGGCCGATTTCTGGGCCACGCAGCCGCCCGCCCATGCGGCCTGGGCCCAGGCCCACGGCTTCCAAGCCCAGCCCGGCCGCGCCCTCTGGCTGCCCGGCACCGATGGCCGCCTGGCCGCCGTGCTGGTGGGTGTGGAGGCCGCTGCGCCCCTGTGGCAGCTGGCGGCACTGCCGGCCAGCCTGCCGGCCGGGCGCTACGCCGTGGCATCCGGCGCGGACGGTGCAACCGCCGATGCCCAGGCACTGCGCGCCCTGGGCTGGGCCCTGGGTGCCTTGGCCGCTGACAAGGAAGGCGCCCAGGTGGCCAGCCTGGCTGTGCCAGCCGCTGTTCGCGCGGTGGTACAGCCCCTGGTTCGGGCGGTGGAGCTGGTGCGCCGCCTCGTCAACGCGCCACCCAATGTGCTCGGCCCCACAGAGCTGGCGGGCGAGGTGCAGGCCCTGGCCGGGCGCCATGGCGCGCAGTACCGCCAGTGGGTGGGCGACGAACTGCCCGAGGCCGGCTTCGCCCTGGTGCATGCCGTGGGCCGCGCCGCGGCCGATGCACCGCGCGTGGCCGAGCTGCAATGGGGCGACCCGGCAGCGCCGCGCCTGGTCATCGTGGGCAAGGGCGTGTGCTTCGATTCGGGCGGGCTCGACCTCAAGCAGCCTGCCGGCATGCGCTGGATGAAGAAGGACATGGGCGGCGCGGCCCACGCGCTGGCGCTGGCCGAACTGGTGATCGGCGCGCGCCTGCCCGTGCACCTGACCCTGGTGGTGCCCGCCGTGGAAAACGCCGTGGGCGCCGGCGCGCTGCGGCCGGGCGACGTGGTGCGTGCCGGCAACGGCACCACGGTGGAGATCGAGAACACCGATGCCGAGGGCCGCCTGGTCCTGGCCGACGCATTGCACCATGCGCTGCGGCCCGAGGCGGGCCCCACCGCAGCCCTGGTGATCGACCTGGCCACGCTGACCGGCGCCGCGCGCGTGGCGCTGGGCCCCGACCTGCCGGCCTATTTCAGCAACCACGAAGGCCTGGCCCGCGACCTGGCCGCCAGCGCCCAGCAGGTGGCCGACCCGGTGTGGCGCCTGCCGCTGTGGCAGCCCTACCGCTCCATGCTCAAGTCCGGCAGTGCCGACCTGGCCAATGCCGCCAGCGCGCCGCTGGCCGGAGCCATCACGGCGGCGCTGTTCCTGGAGAGCTTCGTGCCCGCGGGCACGCCCTGGCTGCATTTGGACCTGTTCGCCTGGAACCAGGAGGAGCGCCCCGGCCGCCCCAAGGGCGGCGAGGCCCAGGCGCTGCGTGCGGTGTTCGCGCTGCTGCAGCAACGCTTTGCGGCGCAGGGATGAGCGCCACCGGCCAAGCATGAAGTTCGTGTTTGCTTAGCCGGTTTTCTGCGTTGCCAGGGCGTGTGCGCCCCGAAACAATGCAGGCACTGTGGCTGGTTGCCGTGCGCCCTGCACGCGGTGGTCAGCTGCCATTGCCGCACCGATCCTCGGCGCTTTTAGCGCGAGAACACCCGTGTGCCTCTGCATCGTCGAGAGGACCTTCCCCATGATCCGCCCCCTGGCCCTGGCCATTGCCCTGGCTACCGCCGCCCTGGCCGTGCCCGCACTGCTGCATGCCGAAACCCTGCGCTGGGCGCGTTCGGTCGATGCTTCCACGCTCGATCCCCATGCGCTCAACAACGGCCCCAACCATGCGCTGCTGCACCAGGTCTACGAGCCCTTGCTGATCCGCGCGCCCGATGGCTCGCTACAGCCCACGCTGGCCGAATCGTGGAAGCCCACGGCCGACCCCAAGGTGTGGGAGTTCAGGTTGCGCAAGGGCGTGAAGTTCCACGACGGCAGCGTGCTCACGGCCGACGACGTGGTGTTCTCGCTGCAGCGTGCGCGCGCGCCCACCTCGGACATGAAGTCGCTGTTGGTGTCCATCACCGGGGTGGCCAAGGCCGACCCCTTCACGGTGCACATCACCACCGGTGGCGGGCCCAACCCGCTGTTGCCCAGCAGCCTCACCAACATCCAGATCCTGAGCCAGGCCTGGGCCCGTGCCAACGGGGTGGAGCAACCGCAGAATGCCTCGGCCAAGGAGGAGACCTACGCCACGCGCAACGTCAACGGCACGGGACCGTATACCCTGGTCTCGCGCGAACCCGACGCGCGCACGGTGCTGCGCAAGTTCCCGGGCTACTGGGGGCGCGGGCAGTTCCCGCTGGGGATCGATGAGCTGGTGTACCTGCCCATCAAGGCGCCGGCCACGCGCGTGGCGGCACTGCTCTCGGGCGAGGTGGACTTCGTGCAGGACCTGCCGATCCAGGACATCGCGCGCCTGCAGGCCGACAGCCAGCTGCGCGTGACCCAGGCGGCCGAGAACCGCACCATCTTCCTGGGTCTGAACGTGGGCGCCGAGCCGCTCAAGTACGCGGACGTCAAGGACAGGAACCCGCTGGCCGACCTGCGCGTGCGCCAGGCGTTTCAGCTGGCCATCGACCGGGCTGCGCTGCAAAAGGCCGTGATGCGCGGCCTCTCGGTGCCGGCCAACATCATCTCGCCGCCTTTCGTGCACGGCTACGACAAGGCCTTCGACGTGGTGGGCAAGGCCGACGCAGCGCAGGCGAAGAAGCTGCTGGCCGATGCCGGTTACCCGAACGGCTTCAGCATCACCCTGCACTGCACGAACGACCGCTACATCAACGACGAGGCCATCTGCCAGGCCGTGGCGGGCTTTCTGGGCCGCGCGGGGGTCAAGGTCTCGGTGGTGGCGCGGCCGCTGGCCATCCAGTCGGCGGCCATCAACAACCAGGACACGGATTTCTATCTCTACGGCTGGGGCGTGCCCACCTACGACGCGGCCTACATCTTCGACTACCTGGTGCACACCCGGGGCAAGGCCTCGCGCGGCGCCACCAATGCCACGCGCTACAGCAACCCCGATCTGGACGCGAAGATCCTCTCGCTCGCGTCCGAGGGGGACACCAAGGCCCGCGACGCGACCATCAAAGCCATCTGGACGCAGGTGCAGAAGGACCTGGTCTACCTGCCGCTGCACCACCAGATCCTGACCTTTGCGATGGCGCGCCGCTTCGACATCCCGGTGAACCCCTCGGGCGCCATCCACTTCAAGTACTACAAGGCGGTGCGCTGATCGGCGCGGCCCCATGCTGCAACTGCTGCTGCGCCGAGCGGGCCAGTCCGTCCTGGTGCTGCTGGCCGTCTCGTTCATCGCCTTCCTGGTGTTCCGCCACATCGGCGACCCCACGGTGAGCCTGCTGGGCGAGGACGCCTCGCTGGCCGACCGCCAGGCGGTGCTGGCCGAGCTGGGGTTCGATCAGCCCGTGGCGGTGCAGTACCTGCGCTACCTGGGCCAGGTGGCGCAGGGTGAGTTCGGCATCTCCTACCGCCTCAAGCGCCCGGTGATGGCCGTGATCGCCGAGCGCCTGCCCGCCACGCTGGAGCTGGCGCTGGTGGCCGGGCTGCTGGCCGTGGGCGCCGGGGTGGCCCTGGGTGTCTACACCGCGATCCGGCGCGAAGGCTGGCTCAGCCGCGCACTGATGGCGGTATCGCTGGTCGGCGTTTCGCTGCCCACCTTCCTGATCGGCATCGGCCTCATCTACCTGTTCGCGGTGGAACTGCGCTGGCTGCCCTCGTTCGGGCGCGGCGACACCGTGGCGCTGGGCGGCTGGACCACGGGCTTTCTCACCGCATCGGGCTGGGCCTCGCTGGTGCTGCCGGTGTGTACGCTGGCGCTGTTCAAGCTCACGCTCATCATGCGCCTGGTGCGCGCCGAGATGCTCGAGGCCCTGCGCAGCGACTACGTGCGCTTCGCGCAGGCCCGGGGCTTGCCGTGGCGCAGCATCCGTCTGCGGCATGCGCTGCGCAACACGCTGGTGCCGGTGGTCACCATCACCGGACTGCAGATCGGCTCGCTGATCGCCTTCGCCATCGTCACCGAGACGGTGTTCCAGTGGCCCGGCGTGGGCCTGCTGTTCATATCGTCCATCCAGGCGGTGGATGTGCCCGTGATCGCCGCCTACCTGCTGCTCATCGCCGTGCTCTATGTCGCCATCAACGTGGTGGTGGACCTCGTCTACCTGCTGGTGGACCCGCGGCTGCGGCGCCAGTGAACCCTCCGCACCGTGATATTTCCATGAGCACTCCGCTTCCACCGCCCAGGCTGCGCACGCCCTGGCGCAATTCCGAATCGCCCGTGCTGCGTTCGCTGGCGCGCTCGCGCACGGTGCAACTGGCCCTGCTGGTGCTGATGGCCTTGCTGCTGGCGGCGGTGTTCGCGCCCTGGCTGTCGCTGCACAACCCCTTCGACCCCTCGGTGCTGGAACTGCTCGATGCCTTCACCCCACCGGGGCAGGCCGGGCCCTCGGGCATGGCCTATCCACTGGGCGCGGACGACCAGGGGCGCGATGTGTACTCGGCCATCCTGCACGGCCTGCGCAAGTCGCTGCTGGTGGGTTGCGCCGCGGTGGGCCTGTCGCTGGCCATAGGTGTGCCGCTGGGCCTGGTGTCGGGCTATGTGGGTGGCTGGTTCGACACCCTGGTGATGCGCGTGGCCGACGTGCAGCTGACCTTTCCGGTGCTGCTGGTGGCGCTGCTGATCTTCGGCGTGGCGCGCGGGGTGCTGCCGGAGGGCTACCGCGACGACATGGCGGTGTATGTCATCGTGCTCTCGCTGGGCCTGTCGGAATGGGTGCAGTACGCACGCACGGTGCGCGGTGCGGTCATGGTCGAAAAGCACAAGGACTACGTCCTCGCGGCGCAGGTGATCGGGCGCTCGCGCAGCGGAATCCTGGTGCTGCACATCCTGCCCAACCTGCTGGCGCCGGTGCTGGTCATCGCCACCATCAGCTTCGCGCTGTCCATCGTGGCCGAGTCCACGCTGTCCTACCTGGGGGTGGGCCTGCCGCCCACCGAGCCCTCGCTGGGCACGCTGATCCGCGTGGGCCAGGGCTTCCTGTTCTCGGGCGAGTGGTGGATCCTGTTCTTCCCGGCCCTGGTGCTGCTGGCGCTGGCGCTGTCCGTCAACCTCGTGGGCGACTGGCTGCGCGACGCGCTCAACCCCAAGCTCCAATGACAGACCCTTCTCAGCCCCCGCCGCCCACCTTGCAGGTCAAGGACCTGGGAGTGGTGTTCGACACGCACCGCGGGCCCTTGCAGGTGCTCGATGGCGTGTCGTTCGACATCGCTCCCGGCGAGATCCTGGGCGTGGTCGGGGAGTCCGGGGCCGGAAAATCCATGGCGGGCAATGCGGTCATCGGGCTCATCGCGCCGCCGGGGCGCATCAGCGCCGGTTCGGTGGTGCTGCGCGGCGAGCGCATCGACACCCTGCGCGGCGAAGACCAGCGCGCCCTGCGCGGCAGGCACATCGGCATGGTGTTCCAGGACCCGCTGACCAGCCTGAACCCCGTGCTCACCATCGGGCAGCACCTGGTGGAGACCCTGCGCGTGCACCTGCCGCTATCGGCCACCCAGGCGCGCGAGCGGGCGCTGCAATGGCTGGCCGACGTGGAGATCGCCGATCCTGCGGCCCGCATCGACCAGTTTCCTCACCAGTTCTCGGGCGGCATGCGCCAGCGCGTGGCCATTGCCCTGGCCCTGTGCGCCGAGCCCGTGCTGCTGATCGCCGACGAGCCGACCACCGCGCTCGATGTCTCGGTGCAGGCCCAGGTCATCCGCGTGCTGCGCCGCGTGTGCCAGCAGCGCGGCACGGCCGTGATGCTCATCACCCACGACATGGGCGTGATCGCCGAAGCTGCCGACCGCGTGATGGTGATGCACCAGGGCCGGGTGCTGGAGACCGGCAGCGTGCACGCCGTGCTCAACTATCCGCGAGCGCCCTACACCCGCGCGCTGATGGGCGCCATCCCCTCGCTGCAGCGGCGCGTGCGGCGCCTGCCGGTGCCCGAGGTGGGCGCCGACATCGCCGTGGCCTTCTCGTCATCTGCGGTGGACTTGCCGGTGGACGGCGGTGCCGCCCACCTGGCGCTGGTCGCCTCCGCACCCCGTGCGGCGCCTGCCCCTGCACCGGGCAGGGCGCGCCCGCTGGCGCCGCGCCTGCTGCTGCAGGTGCAAGGGCTGTCGCGTGACTTCGATACCTCGGCCAGTTGGCTGGTGCGCACGCTCACGCGGCAGGCGCCGCGCGTGGTGCAGGCGGTGCAGAACGTGTCGTTCGACATCCCGCGCGGTACGACCTTCGGCCTGGTCGGCGAGTCGGGTTCGGGCAAGTCCACGGTGGCGCGCATGATCGCCGGCCTGACCCCGCCGACGGCGGGGAGGGTGCTGATCAACAGCATCGACCGCTGGGCCGACCCGCGCGGCGCGGATGCGCTGCGCCGGCATTTCCAGATGATCTTTCAGGACCCCTATGCCAGCCTCAACCCGCGCTGGCGTGTGGACCGCATCATCGCCGAGCCTTTGGTGGTGCTGGGCCTGACCGCCAGCCGCGAGGAAACCCGCGAGCGCGTGGCCGATGCGCTGCGCCGCGTGCGCATGTCGCCCGACGACGGGCTGCGCTACCCGCACCAGTTCTCGGGCGGGCAGCGTCAGCGCATCGCCATCGCCCGGGCGCTGGCCAGCCGGCCCGAATTCATCGTCTGCGACGAGCCGACCTCATCGCTCGACGTGTCGGTGCAGGCCCAGGTGCTCAACCTCATGCGCGACCTGCAGGACGAACTGGGCCTGACCTACCTGCTCATCAGCCACAACCTGGCGGTGGTGCGCCACATGTGCGACCACGTGGGCGTGATGCAGCGCGGCCAACTGGTGGAGGTGGGGCCGGCCGATGCAGTGCTGTCATCGCCGCGCCACCCCTGCACGCAGGAGCTGATGGCTGCGGTGCCGGATATCGGGCGCATCCTGCTGCCACCGCCGTCGCCCACGGGCGGGCGGGTGCTTCGGTTCGCGATCTGAACCCCCGGGTGCGGCGGCCTGCGTTGTGGCGCTTGCAGTCGATTCGACGCGCCAGCTATTCGCTGGCGCCGCGCGGTCACGCGTATTCCGTCGAGGGCTTTTCCCAGAGGTTGATCCCGCCTTCCACCGCATGCTGGTCGATTTCGGCCAGTTCTTCAGTGGTGAACGACAGGTTCTGCAGCGCCGCGACGTTGTGCACGATCTGCTCTGGCTGGCTGGCACCGATCAGGGCCGAGCTCACGCGCGGATCGCGCAGCGTCCAGGCCAGCGCGAGCTGGGCCAGGCTTTGGCCGCGCCGCTGCGCAATCTTGTCGAGCGCACGGGCGCGCTGGATGTTGGCTTCGGACAGGTGCTCGGCGCGCAGCGAGCCGCCGCCGGGCCGGTTCACCCGCGCATCGGCCGGCGTGCCTGCCAGGTATTTGTCGGTCAGCAGGCCTTGGGCCAGCGGGGTGAAGGCGATGACGCCGGCGCCGAGCTCCTCTGTGGCGTCGAGCAGGTCCTTCTCGATCCAGCGGTTGAACAGGTTGTAGGCCGGCTGGTGGATCAGCAGGGGCACCTTCCACTCCTGCAGCAGCGCAGCGATCTCGCGGCTCTTGCGCGCAGAATAGGACGAGATGCCGATGTACAGCGCCTTGCCCTGCTGCACGGCCTGCGCCAGGGCAGCGGCGGTTTCCTCCAGCGGGGTGTCCGGGTCGTAGCGGTGCGAGTAGAAGATGTCCACATAGTCCAGGCCCAGGCGCTGCAGGCTCTGGTCCAGGCTGGCCAGCACGTACTTGCGCGAGCCGCCGCCCTTGCCGTAAGGGCCGGGCCACATGTCCCAGCCGGCCTTGGACGAGATGATCAGCTCGTCGCGGTAGGAGCGGAAATCCTCCTTCAGCAGGCGGCCGAAGTTGATTTCGGCGCTGCCGTAGGGCGGGCCGTAGTTGTTGGCCAGGTCGAAGTGGTTGATGCCATGGTCGAACGCCGTGCGCAGCAGCTTGCGCTGTGTGTCGATGGGCGTGCTGTCGCCGAAGTTGTGCCACAGGCCCAGCGACAGGGCGGGCAGCACCAGGCCGCTGCGGCCCACGCGGCGGTAGGCCGCGCCTTCGTAGCGGGAAGGCGATGCGGTATAGGTCATGCGTGAATGTCCCCGAATTTGAAAATAATCGACGAAACGGTGTGCGGCATGGATGGGCGCCACGGGCCCCGGGGAATGGTATCCGCTCCAGGCGCGGATTCGGTGGGCAACAAGGGTCGTCGCTTGGTTTGGTCATATGCATATGAGATATTCAAGAATATCCATATGACATATTCAGTGCCCTTTTGCGGCGGCGCCTGGCTATATTGCTGGAACGCAAATCCCTGCGTATTCCCTGCTGCGTGACCTACCCGGTTGATCGAGATGGCCGCCACCTGCGCGGCGGCGCAGCGCTGCCTGCGCGAGGCCTCACGCAGGCCAGTCCCAACGACGAAAGAAAGATCCATCCATGAGCCGCGACCGCCTTCTGCTTTTGCAACCCGGGTTCGAGGACGCACGCCATCCGGGCGAGCGCTTTGTCTGCCCGCACTGCATCGGGATCGAGGGTCTTCTGGCCGGAAACCCCGAGCTGGCTTCGCGCCTGGACATCGAGCGCCTGCCTTACCCGCGTCCCCGTCCCGTGGTCATCGCCGCGCTGGACGCCGAGCACCAGAGCCTGCCCGCGCTGCTCCTGGGTGACGAGCACCCCGTGCCCCCTGACGCCAAGGCGGTCGGCGCGGTCCGCTTCGTGAACGATGCCAAGCGCATCCTGGAGCTGCTGGCCGAGCGCCACGGCTATCCCAAGGTCCATTGATACGAATTTGCCTTCAACCGGCTAGCGTCGTTCAGGAGCTTTGCCGTGCTACAGCACTGTCTGCAGCTCCCCGCCTGGCTATCCGGCTGAATGCAAATCCGTAGGAGGGGTCACTTCTGCCCACAAGACATTCCATGACGACTGCCACCCCACCGCGCCAGCTGCACCTGAACGTCAACATCCTGCACTCGGGCTTCCTGCCGTCTGCCTGGCGGCTGCCGGACAGTGACCCGCGTGCCTTCATCGACGCGCGGCACTACACCCGGGTGGCGCAGATTGCCGAAGCAGCCAAGTTCGATGCGGTCTTTCTGGCCGACAACGCGGCCATTGCCGACCAGGTCCACCTGCGCCCCATCACGGCGATCGAGCCGACCATTCTGCTGACCAGCATGGCGGCCGCCACCTCGCGCATCGGGCTGATTGCCACGGCCTCCACCAGCTACAACGAGCCCTACAACATCGCCCGGCGCTTCGCCTCGGCCGACCATGTGAGCGAAGGCCGGGTGGGCTGGAACATGGTGACCACGGCCGACCTGGCCTCGGCGCGCAACTTCGGCCGCCAGGACGTGCCCGACCACCAGCAGCGCTACGCCCGGGCCGGCGAGTTCGCCACCGTGGTCAAGCAGCTGTGGAACAGCTGGGAGGACGATGCCCTCGTGGCCGACAAGGCCACCGGCCAGTTCGTGGACGCGGCCAAGGTCCACCCCATCCTGCACCGGGGTGCGCACTTCGCCGTGCATGGCGCGCTGACCCTGCCGCGCAGCGCCCAGGGCCACCCGGTGCTGGTGCAGGCTGGTGGCTCGGCCGACGGCATCCAGCTGGCGGCCGAGCATGCCGAGGCAGTGTTCACGGCCTCCACCACGCTGGAGGAGTCGCTGGGCTACGCCCACAAATTGCGTGCCGCCGTGCAGGCCAATGGGCGGCCGGCCAGCTCCATCAAGGTGCTGCCCGGGCTCACCACCATCATCGGCGCCACCGAAGCCGAGGCCGTGCGCCGGCGCGACGCACTGGTGGATCTGATTCCGTGGGAGTACAACCTCACGCGGCTCGCCGGCATCCTGGGCATCGCGCCGGACCGCCTGCACATCGACCAGCCGCTGCCCGAAGACATCGGCCTGCCGGCAGGCGGCAATGGCAACCACACCTTCTTCCACGCCACGCTGTCCACGGCCCGCCGCGAGAACCTGACCGTGCGGCAACTGGTGCGTCGGCTGGCAGGCGGGGGCGGGCACCGCGTCATCGTGGGCACGCCCGAGCAGATCGCAGACGACATCCAGCACTGGTTTCGCACCGGCGCAGCCGATGGCTTCAACCTCATGCCCGACGTGCTGCCGGGCGGGCTGCAGGATTTTGTCGATGGCGTAGTGCCCATCCTGCAGCGCCGCGGCCTGTTCCGCACGGAATATGAAGGCAGCACTCTGCGCGAGCACCTGGGGCTGGCCATTCCCCCTCGGCACTGAGCCCGAAGCTCAGCCGCGCTGTGCCAGCGCCTGGGCCAGGTCGGCGATCAGGTCCGCCGGGTCTTCCAGGCCCACGTGCAGGCGCACCACCGGTGCCTCGCTGCGCCAGTGGCTGTGCTCGCGCAGCCGCTCGGGCGCGGCCGTGATGGCCAGGCTTTCATACCCGCCCCAGGATGCGCCGATGCCGAAGAGCTGCAGCGCATCGACCACCTGGTCGGCCGCCGCCGGGTCGGCGCTGGCCAGCGCAAACGACACCAGGCCACTGGCACCCCGAAAGTCGCGCTGCCACAGCGCATGGCCGGGATCGCCGGGCAGGGCAGGGTAGAACACCCGCGCCACGCCCGCCTGCTGCTGCAGCCACATTGCCACCTCGGTCGCATGGCGCTGGTGCTGGGCCAGCCGCACGGGCAGGGTGCGCATGCCGCGCAGGGTCAGGGCGGCATCGTCGGCGCCCACCGTGAGGCCCAGGGCCTCGTAGGCGTTCGACACCTTTTGGGCCAGGGCAGGGCTGTCCACCACCACCACGCCCTGCATCACGTCGGAATGCCCGGCCAGGTACTTGGTGGCCGCCTGCACGGAGATGTGGGCGCCATGCGCCAGGGGCTGGTAGAACCAGCCGCCGCTCCAGGTGTTGTCGGCCACCACGGTCAGGCCGCGCTCGCGCGCGATGCCCGCCAGGCGCGGCAGGTCGAGCACCTCGTAGAGCAGCGAGCTCGGGGATTCCAGGTACACCAACCGCGTGTTGGGGCGGATCTTGCTGGCCAGGTCGTCCTCTGAGGGCGAGAAGAATTCCAGCTCCACCCCCAGGCGCTGCAGCAGCAGCCGGTCGATGCGGCGCAGCGGGGCGTACACGCTGTCGGCCACCAGGGCATGCTCGCCGGGCGAGAGCAGGGCCACCAGCACCAGCGCGATGGCCGACAGGCCCGACGGCGTGAGGAAGGCGCGGTGCCCGCCTTCGAGGCCGGTCACCGCGTCTTCGAGCGCACGGTGGGTGTCCATGCCATGGCGCCCATAGGCGGCCACACGTTCGCCTTCGGCCCGGCGCTTGTGGTAGCGGTGGTAGGCCGCCATGCTCTCGAAGCGCACGGTGCTGGTGCGCACCACGGGTACGTTGACCGGGCCCGCGCCGTCGCGCAACGCGGGCTGGCCCGCATGCAGCAGCCGGGTGGCTGCGCCCAGGACGCTTGTCGGTGCAGCGGTGCTCATGCCGCGGCCGTGCTGGGCTTGAACTGGGTGGCGTTGTAGTTGATCACTGCACCCGTGGCGGGGTCGATGCCGATGCGGCCCGACAGCCGCTCCAGCGGCTTGCCGTACAGATGGAAGTGCAGCGTGGGCTCGGTGCCCACCACGTGAATGCTGTGCAGGTCGTCCGGCAGGAAGGCCACGGAGGTGCCCGGCTGCACCGTGAACTCGCGCACCACGCGGATCTCGGCCTTGTCGGGGTTGCTGCCGTCGTCGGTGCGTTCGTACAGGCGGTTTTCCTCCTGGCCCTGCACGGCCACGATCACAGCCCACGTGGTGTGGTTGTGCGGCAGCGTGGTCTTGCCGGGGTTGATGGAGTTCAGGTACAGCGCAATGCCTTCGTCGCCGTCGGCCGCGTTGAGCCGGTAGCGCGTGGATTCGCCCACGCCCGACGCCGGTGGCGGAAAGTCCGCGCGCGTGAACAGCGTGCCCTGCGCGGCCAGCGCCTCCAGCCGGGCGGTGATCTGGGCCAGGGTGGCGCGGTCGGGCGCGCCGCCCTCTACTGCGCGGCGGATGTCGGCCAGGGCCTGGTCGATGGCCGTGCGGCGTTGGGCGGCAGTAGTGGTGGCGGTGGCGGGATCAGGGGTGGTGTGGGGTGTCGTGGTCATGGGAGCGGCTCCGGTGGCGGTATACGTTATGCGGTTCGGGGTCAGATGGCAAAGCGCAGCCCGCCGAACGGCGTGGCCGGCGGCGCGGGGTGCTGGGTGGCAGCCCGGGCGCGGCCGCCATCGCCCAGGGTGCGGCTGAGAAAGGCGCGCGTGCGTTCGCTCTCGGGCTGGCCGAATATCCGTGCAGGCGGGCCCTGCTCGACGATGCGTCCGGCTTCGGTGAAGTACACGGCGTCGCTCACCTCCTCGGCAAAGCGCATCTCGTGGGTCACCAGCACACAGGTCATGCCGCCCTGCACCAGTTCGCGGATCACGGTGAGCACCTCGCCCACCGTCTCGGGGTCCAGCGCCGAGGTGACTTCGTCGAACAGCATCAACTCGGGCTGCATGGCCAGGGCGCGGGCAATGGCCACGCGCTGCTGCTGGCCGCCGGAGAGTTCGCCCGGGTAGGCGGCCTCCTTGTGCGACAGGCGCACGCGGTCGAGCAGCTCGCGCGCCGTGCGTTCGGCATCGGCCCGCGCGCGGCCCACCACGCGGGTGGGGGCGATCACCAGGTTTTCCAGCACCGTGAGGTGCGGGAACAGGTTGTACTGCTGGAACACGAAGCCCACGCGCTTGCGCAGCGCGATCAACTCGGCCTCGGTGCGCAGCGCGTCCACGCGCGTGTCGCCCACCACGATGGCGCCGCGCTGGGGCCGCAGCAAGCCGGTGATGCAGCGCAGGATGGTGGACTTGCCCGAGCCCGAGGGCCCGATGATGGACACGGCCTCGCCCCGGCGCACCTGCACGTCGATGCCCTGCAGCACCTGGTTGCTGCCGAAGGACAGGTGCACATCGCTCAACTGCACCAGCGGCGTGCCCGGTTTCGGGGTGAAAGGGGCGGTGGCGTCAATGGTGGTCATGGCGTTGCTCCAGCGCGCGCGTGGCGCGGGCAATGGGGTAGCAATAGGCAAAAAAGAGGGCCAGCAGCGTGAAGTACACGAGGATGGTGAAGTCGGTGCGGGCCACGGTGTTGCTGGCGATCTGCGCCGTGTCCACCACGTCGTGCACGCCCACCAGCGAGGCCAGCGAGGTGCTCATGGTGATGCTGGCGTAGAGGTTCATCCACGGCGGCAGCATGCGCCGCAGGCACTGGGGCAGCACGATCAGGCGAAAGATGTCGCGCCGGCGAAAGGCCAGCGACTGCGCCGCCTCCCACTGCGTGCCGGGGATGGACTGGATCGCGCCGCGAAAGATCTCGGCCACGTTGGCGCTGGTGGGCAGGGCCAGGCCCAGTACCACCTTGATCCAGTCCGGGAACGGCAGGGTCCAGGACACCAGGTGCAGCTCGAACGGGAACACATAGGTGGTGAAGTACACCAGCACCAGCACCGGCGCATTGCGAAACACCTGCACATAGCAGCGCACCACCGTGCGCACCGCGCCGATGGGCGACAGCGCCAGGGCCCCCAGCACCAGCCCCACGGCCGTGCCCAGCGCCACCGCCGCCACGCTGATCTCGATGTTCACCAGCAGCCCGCGCAGCAGGGCGGGGGACCACTTCCACAGGTGCACCAGGGCCGGGGGCGTGCTGTCCGTCGCGCTCCAGAACGTAAGCAGGGCCAGTGCCGCAGCGGCGCCGATCAGCCAAGGGTTGCGTACCAGCGCCAGCGGCACGGGGCGGCGCAGGGCGAGCTCATTGGCCATAGCCGGGCATCCTCAGTCGGTGTTCGAGCCAGCGGCCGGCGCGGCTCACCAGCCAGGTCAGCAGGCCGAAGTAAAGCAGGATCAAGAGCAGCAGCTCCAGCACGTTGTCGCGATGCGTCCAGATCATGATGGATTCATACGTCACGTCGCCCACCGCGATGGCCGAGGCCACGGCGGTCATCTTCACCAGGTCTACCACGTTGTTGACGAGGGACGGCAGGGCGAAGCGCAGCGCCAGCGGCAGCTGTACCCGCGCCAGCAACTGCTGGCGCGAGAAGCCGAGCGAGCGCGCGGCCTCCAGCGTCACGCGCGGCACGGCCTCGATGCCGGCGCGCAGCGCCTCCGCATGGAACACTCCCTTGTGCAGCGACACCACGATCACCACCCACACCAGCGGCGTGAGCGGGTTGCCCAGGCCCGTGCCCTTGAGCTGCTGGCTGATGAGCATGTTGAGCACCAGGAAGGCGCAGTACAGCTGCACCAGCGTGGGCGTGTTGCGCGTGACCTCGACGAACGCCCGCGCCGGCAGTGCCAGCCAGCTGCGGCCCGAGGTGAGCAGGGCCGCCAGCAGCACGCCTGCCGCCAGGCTGCAGGGAATGGTGAGCAGGCACAGCTGCAGCGTGACGCCCAGGCCCCGAATGAAGGCCTGGCGCTCGCTGGGGTCAAGCACGAACGCATAGTTGAGCCCGATGCCCTTGAGGGCAACCACGGCCTGGGGCAGCAGTTCAGCGGTCATGGTCGAAAGCGTCCTGCGCCGCCATGCGGGGCAGACGGCGGTGTAGCGGTGTCATGGCGTTGGCAAGGGGCATGCCGGTGCCCCTGGAGCGCAATTCAGGTTCCCGACTTGAACTTGGCCTGCAGCTCGGGCAACAAGGGCTGCGCGGGCTCGATGCCCAGGCGCTTTTCGGTGGCGATGAGCCAGCCGCTGCGGTGCCAGTCGCGCACCACCTTGTCCACGGCCGCGATGGTGTCGGCCTCGCCCTTGCGGGTCCAGACGACGGAGGGGGCGGGCAGGAGCTCGGCCGCGATCGGCGCGTTGTGCCCGCTCCACTCGGGGTTGGTGCGCAGCAGGGGATGGATCAGCGTGGCGTCGTGCACGGCTGCCACGCAGTTGCCGCCCTTGAGCGCCAGCAGCGATTCGGACGAGCTCTTGAAGCCCTGCACCTGGGCGCCGTACTCGGCCGTGAGCGGCTTGGCGTAGCTGCTGCCCTGAGACAGGCAGACGGTCTTGCCGCGCAGGTCTTCCCAGCGCGTGATGCCGCTGTTCTTGAGCGTGGCCGCCGTGCCGCCCACGCGGTAGAACGGGGTAGGCGCATGGCCAAGGATCTCCGCGCGCTCGGGCGTCAGTTCCATGGAGGCGATCAGCAGGTCCACCTTGCCGCCCTGCAGGAACTGAACGCGTGTGGCCGTCTGCACCTGCACCAGGTCGGCTTCGACGCCCAGGCCCTTGGCCAGCGCGCGGGCCAGCTCCGGGTTCCAGCCCACCAGTTGCTGGTTGGCCGGATCGATGGAGCCGAAGGGCCCGCCGTTGATCAGCACGCCGATGGTGACTTTGCCGCGCTGCTTGATCTTGTCGAGCGTGGCATCAGCATGCGCGGCCGGGCTGGCAAAGGCCAGCACGGTTGCCGCAGCGAGGGTAAAGGCGAGAAGGGATGGGCGGGGGAGGCGAAGCGGCATGGGGGTACTGCAGGAAAACCCGCATGGTGCCGCTCTGCATGTCGTAGGAAAAGAAATGTTTCCAGATATCCATATCCGGATTTCGTTGCGCGTGCTTTCTCCTCCCCTGGGGTTCAGGCGTGCACTGGCTCCCGCTGCGGCAGGCGGAAGGTGCCCAGCTCTTGGGGCGAGCACTGGGCGATGAGGCCGGTTTCCCACTCCAGGTAGCGCCGCGCCGCGTCGAGGTTGCCGTCGTGGCGGTCGTGCACGAAGAACAGGTAGTCGATGGCCTCGCCGTCGCCGGGACTCAGGGGCGATGTTTGGTGGGCCAGGCCCGCCCCAGACCATTGGGCATGCGAGGTCCAGTGGACATGGCGCCAACCTGCTTCGGCCAGATCGACCGCAGCCAGTTGGGCCGTGGCTGCATCGGGCGCGAGCAGCAGCACCGGGGCCTCTGGCGCGGCGGCGGCCGATTGCAGCGTGGCAACGATGCGTGGCCGCACTGTCCAGCGAGCGCCCGCGGGGTGCTGCTGGCGGTGCGCCAGCGAGGGCTGCAGGTCGAGCAGCACAGGCTGCTGCTGCGCCACCCACTGCGCTAGTTGCTCTGAGGCCACCTCGGGGACGGAAGGCAAGGCGGCCAGGTGCTGCACCGGTGCGGGCACGCGCAAGGCCGCGCCGATACCGCCTTCCACCACGGCCGTCTCATGACCCAGTCGTGCCAACCAGGCAGCCACGACCGGGGCGCGCACGCCGTCGTCGTCCAGCAGCAAGACCCGCGCAGCGCGCACACCGATGGACTGGTCGGTGGCCTGCAGCAGCTGGCCGCCCGGTGCATGGCGTGCGCCGGTCAGCGTGCCTGCCGCAAATTCCCCGGCCGTGCGCACATCCAGCACATAGGTGGTGCGTGCGCTGTCGTCAAGCCATGCCTGGGCCTGGGGCACGCTGAGCAGGTGCACGCCCGCCTCCTGTGCCAGGCCGCGAGCGGCAGCCTGGTCACCGGCATGTGCTGCCACAGGCTGCTGTACGCCGCTGCGGGTGCTGCCGTGTTCCAGCGTGAGCCCGGCCAGGGCCCAGCCCTGGGTGCCGTTTTCCAGCGCCAGCACGGGGTTGGGAACGCCCAGGCTGCGCAGGATCTGCGCGCCGATGATGCTGCGCGTGCGGCCGGCGCAATGGACCACGATGGGCGTGGCGGCATCCGGCACCAGGCTGCGCCAGCGCAGGGCCAGCTCGCCATTGGGGACCGAGACGGCGCCCGGGATGGCCATCTTCTGGTGCTCCTGCGCCGTGCGGCCATCGAGCAGAACCAGGGGCTCATTCGCGTCCAGGCGGGCCTGCAGTTCCTGGGCGCTGACGTGGGGCGTGTCGTAGGCATGTTCCACCAGCTCGCCAAAGGTCTTGGACGGCAGGTTCACGCCCTTGAACAGCGTGAACCCCGCCCGCTGCCAGCCGGGTGCGCCGCCTTCGAGCACGTGCACGTGGGAGTAGCCCAGGCGGGCGAGCCGCTGGCCGGCTTTCTCGGCCACGCAGTCGCCCGCATCCACCAGCACGGTGCGCGTGTCCTTGCGCGGCACCAGGTGGGCGATGTCGATCTCCAGCCGGCTGTAGGGAAGGGGGATGGCAAAGAAGGGATGGCCTTCGCCGAACTGCCCGGCTTCGCGAACGTCCAGCAGGGCGACCTCCTGTCCATCGGCGAGCCATTCCTGGGTGGATTCGGGCGAAATGCGTGGTGCTTGTGTCATGGGTGCTTTGTCGAGGAATGTGAAGGCCGGCAAGGTGACGGCCGGTGGGCAGCGCCTGCAGCAGGCTTCAGTTGGGCTGGATGCCAGCCTGCTTGACCACGGCCACCCACTTGGTCGTCTCCGATTGGATGAAGCTGCCCAGCTCCTCGGGCGTGCTGCCCACGGTGAATGCGCCGATCGCGTCGTAGCGCTTCTTGAAGTCCGCGCTTTGCATGATGCCCTTGAGCTCGCCGGCGATCTTGTCCACGATGGGTTTGGGCGTGCCGCTCTTGGCCACCACGGCATACCAGGAGGTGACCTCAAAGCCCGGGTAGCCCACTTCGGCAAAGGTCGGCACGTTGGGCAGCCAGGGGGCGCGTGTCTTGTAGGCGACGGCCAGGGGCTTGAGCTTGCCGGCCTGCACGTTGGGGATCGCGGTGATCACTTCGTTGAAGATGAACTGCGTCTGCCCCGAGAGCAGGTCGTTCATCGCCGGGGCAGCACCCTGGTATGGGATGGCCGTGAAGTCCGCACCGGTCTGCGTCTTGAGCAGCTCGCCTGCCAGGTGCGAGTAGGCCCCCAGGCTGACGCCGAAGTTGACCTTGCCTGGGTTCTTCTTCGAGTACTCGATCAATTCCTTGGGATTCGCCGCAGGCACGCTGGGGTTCACCAGCAGCACCTGGGGCGTCAGCACCAGCAGCGAGACAGGAGTGAAGTCCTTGTTGAGGTCGTAGGGCAGCGATTTGAACAGGGCGGGCTGCACGGTGAGGTTCGATGCCGGGGCCAGCAGCAGCGTGTAGCCATCGGCCGGCTGGCGTGCCACCCAGTCGAAGCCGATGTTGCCTGCAGCGCCGCTGCGGTTTTCCACCACCACCGGCTGCTTGAGGCGCTTGGCCAGCTCCTCCGCAGTCTCGCGCGCGACCTTGTCGGCGATGCCGCCGGCAGGGTAGGGCACGACCAGGTGGATGGTCCTGGTGGGGTAGTCCTGCGCCAGGACGGCGCAGGTGAGCAGTGTGCCGGCAGCGGCGGCGGCAAGGCGTGTCAGGGTCAAGGGCATGGCGGAACCACCTCGGTGGGAAACAGGGGAAAGAGAAGGGCGAAAGTGAGCGCGTGCCAGGTCACCACTTGGGGTGGTCTGGCACGAAGACCGGCCGGAACAGGAACAGGCGCGCGATCTGCAGGTAGCCGCGGTAGTAGAAGTGCCGGTTGGTCGCGAGCATCTCCTCGCGGTTGTCCGCGAAGCGCCGGCGGATCTGGTACCAGGGCAGCGTGGGCTGGCGGTGGTGCACCAGGTGCAGGTTGTTGTAGAGGTACAGCACGCCCATCACGGTGTTGGACTCGACGATGGCCACGCGTTCCATGGGCTGCTCGCCCCAGCGGTGCTCGGTGAAGGTGCGCAGCATGCCCAGCGACATGCCAGGCCAGGCAAAGCACACGAGGTACTTCCACAGCGGCATCTCGCACACGCCCATGACCCACCAGAGGATCACTGCCAGGCTCAGGGCGTGTGCGGCCCAGTGCCGCAGGTTGGAACGGTCGCCCGTGCGCACGCGCAACGTCTCCTTGCGCGCCAGCTTCCACAGCCTCACGAAGGGCCCGAAGACCAGGCGAAACCACAGCTGCTGGTTGAGCATCACCAGGCGGCGCCGCCAGCGGCCCTGCGTGGACCAGCCCGATTGCAGGTGGTAGTAGCTCTCCGTGTCGCGCTGCGGGTGCGTCAGGTAGAAGTTGACGTGGTGGGTGCTGTGGCTCTTGTTGTAGATGGGATAGGGCATCCACAGCCCGAGCGGCGGCCAGACGAAGGCGGTGCGCAGCCAGGCGGGCCAGGCACGCATGGCATGGATGCTCTCGTGCTGCAGCGAGAAATGCCACTGCGTGACGTAGCCGCCCGCCAGAAACAGCAACACCACCGGGATGGCGGCGTGCCACCAGGTCAGGGCCAGCCACGATGCGTAAAGCACCAGTCCGAGCACGGCAGTCGGCAGCTCGTAGCGGTGCCAGAAGGCCTTCATGTCACAGCTCCTCGAACACTGGCACGGGCTGTTGGGCCATGGCTGCCAGGGGCGCATAGTCCGACGCTGGCGGAAAGGCGAAGTCCGCGAGCAGCAGCCGGGCGCGCAGCACCTGCAGCGCTGGTGCCTGGATGGCGGCACCCAGGGCCGTGCGCAGTGCCTCCAGCGTCTGTCCATCCAGTGGCACGGTGGCCACCAGCGGCGGAATGGGGCATGGCGCCGTGGTGGCGATGGTGCGCACCTGGGCAGCGAATGCAGGATCGCCCTGGCGCAGCAGGTCGTGGTAGTAGCTGTCGAGCGGGCCCACGTCGATGTCCCCGCGCTGCAGTGCCTCGATCACCCCGCGGGCGTGGATCAGATGGCCCACGGCGCGCGCAAACAGCCGGCGCTCGCCTTGTCGCGCCCGGTAGGGTGCCAGATGGGCGCGGAACGCCACGCCGCCCGACATCGAATCTGCCAGGGTGTAGCCCACGGTGTGGCCGAAGGTGTCCTCCAGCGTTGCAAACGGGGCATCCGCGCGCACCACGATGTCCGTGAAGTAGACGGCCCGTCCTTCGTACCGCGCAGGTGAGGGCACCGGCGCCGCAATCAACTGGGCGGGCCTTGGGCGCTTCGCGAAGGGCAACCCGCACATCATCGCCATACCCAGATCGTCGCGCGCCCAGAAAGGGTTCAGCGCGGCGGGTGGGTCGTAGTCGATCACCGGCCAAGCCAGCCCCGCATGCTGCAGCACCCAGGCCAGCAGTTCCTTCCAGTCGGCACGCGCCTGGGGCGTGGCCGAGTACATGCGGGCGTTGGCCACGGGTGTGGCAGTGGGGTGTGACGTCATCGGAAGCGCAGCTTCTGGCCGATGCCGAGCTGTTCGGCCTTGACCAGCATGGCATGGCCCAGGGCAATGTCCGACAGCGACAGGCCACGGTGCCAGAACAGCGTGGTTTCCGCATCGCTCTCGCGCCCGGGGCGCAGGCCCGCGACGATCTGGCCGAGTTCCGCATGCAGGGTCTGCTCGGACAGGCGCCCGCTGTCGACATGCGCTCGCAGCGCGCCGAAGGGTCCGGCCTTGGCCTGACCCCAGTCGTCCATGACGAACTTGTCGACGATGTCGGTCAGCGAGAGCTCGACGGCGCTCATGGTGCCGTAGGGGATGACGCAGGCACCTTTCTGGATCCATTCGGTCTTGAGCAGCGGCTCGGGCTTTTCCAGGCGCGATGCCTCCACCACGATGTCGGCTCCACGCACGGTCGATTCCCAGTCGGTGGTCACCGTGATCTTCTTGCGCAGGTCCTGTTCCAGGCGTTGGGCGAAGGCATCGCGGCTCTCGGGCCGGCGCGAGTGCACGCGGATCTCGTCGAAGTCGAAGATCGAGTCGAGCAGCCGCACGTTCCAGTACGAGGTGCCGCGGGCGCCAATGTGCCCCAGGATCTTTGACCCCTTGCGTGCCAGGTGGCGCGCGCCGATCGCGGTGACCGCGCCCGTGCGCATGTCCGTGATGTCCGAGGCGTCGATGGTGGCCAGCGGCACGCCGGTCTTCGGGTCGAACAGGTTCAGGATGGCGAGCTCGGAGGGCAGGCCCTGCTCGTAGTTGCGGTAGAAGTCGCCCACCGTCTTGACCCCCGCCACGCCGTGCTCGCCCAGCGTGCGGATATAGCCGCGCAGCACGTTGAAATGGCCAGGGTAGTCCTTCTCGGGCACGAGGTGCATGCGCGGCTCGATCCGGGCCTGGCCCAGGCCCTGGGCGCGCAGGCCAGCCTCCACGGCAGCGATGATTTCCTGGTCCGTCAGTGCCAGTTGCTGGACGTCCGGGTGATTGAGGTAGGTGAGGTAGATGTTCTGCATGGCGCCCTGCTGCAGAAAATTCTATAGATGCGACTTAATCGAAAACCTGCTTTCCTTATGCGCAAAGCTTTCTTGCCTCTGGGGCATTTGTGGCTGTCGAAAAAGCGCCAGATCCGCGACCTGCGCATTGCTGCCGCGATACAGTCTGCGCGGCCAGGTTGCCCTCGGCTCTGCAGCCTGCGGTGCCGAGGGCTACGCTGCTGCCTGGGGCCTTGCCCCGTGCACTTGCGAGGCGCCTGCACCTTTGTCCGCACGTGTGGCAGTTCGCCGTGACCCCCAGGCGGGCGAGGCGGGTCAATGGATTGTTGACGCCGCCCCTTTCTTCATGAGTCCGTGGCTATTCGGTGCAAGCGAACGAAGTGGCCTGGTTCGCGTCGCCGGTGCCCTTGTACTTGGGCCACTGGGGATAGTCGCACAGCGGGCGGGTTCGTCCGGGCACTCCCGTGGCATCCGTCGTGATCGGGTTGCTGGGGGCTGTGCCGTTCTCGACCCAGCGCTCCAGCGTCGTCAGCGAGTCCCAGGTCGCGTTGAAAGCCGTGCTCACGGCATGTCCCAGGCCGGGCACCTCGTAGTAGCGGGCGAAGCTGCGCACGCGTTCCGCACCCATCTGGCCTTGAAGGCGGCGGTAGTAGTCCTCCGTTGCGCGGGAGCTGACCAGCACGTCGGCGAGGCCGTGTGCCAGCAGGAGCTTTCCTCCTTTGGCCGCGAAGGCGGAGATGTCGGTGCCGGTATCGAGTTGGCGGCTGAGCTCGCTGATGCGGGGCCCCCATGGGCCGGGGCTTTCGGGGTCCAGCAGCAGCGAGCTGAAACCGGCGTCGCGCGTCACCGAGTACTTGATCCACTGGTCCACCAGCACGCTGATGTAAGGGGCGGTGCGGGGCACGGGCATGGCAGGCGCCGTGGTGCCCAGCGCCAGGAAGGTCACCGTGGGCTGCACGGGAGACGGGTTGGAGGCGATGCCCAGGTCCGCGCCCCAGACGTTGTAGCCCGGGTAGCGTGTTTCGCCGCTGGCCAAGGGGAAGCTGAAGACCGTGTCCGTGTTCATCACCTTGAGCGCGCGAATCTGCGCGTCGGACAGGCAGTTGTCACCGGTATCGGCTCCACCTGCGCAGCGCAGTGCCGCGCCACCCACCGTGGCCAGCACCGGGTCGAAGCTGGCGTTGCATTGCCTCTGGTTGCTGATGAGGCCGTCCTGGACGCCATCCAGCGTATCGCAGGCCTCCATGGCGGCTTTGTAGACGAGTGCGCGCTTGGGCACGTTGGGGTAGGCGCCCGGCTGGGCCAGGGCGATGTTGCTGCGATGCCCGCCCAGCAGCGCTGCCGCGTCGTTCCACGCCGGATACCAGGCAATGGCACCGTCCCAATCGGCTGGCCAGCGCTGGATGGCGGCGAGCGCTTCGCGGCCGCCCGTGGAGCCCCCTGCAAAGTACGATTTCTGTGGGCTGGCGGCGTAGCGCGCCTTGACGATGTGCACGGCCGCGTCACGGGTCTTCTTGAGCGCATCACCGCCAAAATTGCGCACGGCTTCGTCATTCAGGCCCCATGTGCCGTCCTGCGATCCGTAGGCGTTGGCCTGGTGGCCCGAGTCACTGGCAAACGTGGCGTAGCCGCGGCCCAGAGGTGTCGGCTGATCCAGGGGGCTGTTGGAGACATTGCCCCGCACGTTGGGGACGGAGCCGTTGAAGCCCCCGCCGCCAAACATCATGGTCTTGTTGTTCCAGGCCATCGGCAGCGCCACGTTCAGGCGGATGTCGGGTGCGGCGGCGTCGACAGGGCCGATGCGCGCGGTGACCAGGCAATGCGCGGGCACGGTGGCAACGCCGCTGCCGCTTGCTTCGACGGGTGTCGCGGTCAATACGCTGCCGCCGGATGTGGGCAGGTTGATGGCGGATGCCGGGATGGCAAGCCCCGCGAGCTTCTCGCAGGCCAGAGGTGCGGGTGCAGCGTCCGCCGAGCCGTTGCCGCCGCAGGCGATCACCGCCGCGCTGGCGATGGCCAGCACCGCCCACCGTCCGGGGGTGTTGAGCGCGTAGAACTGTCTCATGCTTGTCTCCTTGTGTTTTGGTTGGAATGCCGGGCAGCGCCACAGGCTGCCGCCCGAGACGAGTCTCGTTGGGACCGATGGCGCGGGCAATGTGCGCGCCAGACACCTGCGATGCCCGGCGCATGTGCGGTGCCCACTGTGTCGGATCCTCTTCCGCGATCAGGAGGCGGTGGCCACCTGCGCCTGCAGGCCCGCCTTCACCAGCTCGTGCCGGTACTGCTCCCATCCTGACGCGGGAACGACCTCCTGTGCACGGGACTGCACCTGCGGCAGTTTGCTGCGCACCACCTCTGCCGCACCCGGGCCGCCACTGACGTGGATGCCCTGGGTCATGGTGATGTGGGCGCTTTCGAAGCTGCCGGCGCCTGCCAGCAGGATCATGCGGGTGGGCGCATCGTCGGCCACCAGTGCGATCAGGCCCGGGCTGACCCGTTCGGGCGCCAGGCCGTCCAGTGCGTCCTGCGGCAGCACGCCGTGCGTCATTCCCGTGGCGGCGCTGGGCGCCAGGCAGTTGACCCGGATGCCGTGGCGTTCCCCCTCCAGCGCAAGCGTCTGCATGAGGCCGACCAGCGCCATCTTTGCGGCCCCATAGTTGGCCTGGCCGAAGTTGCCATAGAGGCCCGAGGAGGAGGTCGTCATGACGATGCGACCGTAGTCCTGCGCCCGCATGAGATCCCACACCGCGCGGGTGCAGTGCACGGCGCCCATGAGGTGCACTTCCACCACCAGTCGAAAGTCGTCCAGCGACATCTTGGCGAACGACTTGTCGCGCAGGATGCCGGCGTTGTTCACGAGGATGTCGATCCGGCCCCAGAGGCCGGCAGCCTTGTCGACCATGGCCTGTACCTGCTCTGGCCTGGTCACGTCGGCGCCGTCCACCATGGCTTCGCCCCCGGACTGCAGGACTTCCGCGACCACCCGCTGGGCTGGGGAGCCCGGGCGCTCGGCGCCCAGGTCGTTCACGACCACCCGTGCGCCGTGGCGCGCCAGTTCCAGCGCGTGTGAGCGCCCCAGGCCACCGCCGGCACCGGTCACGATGGCCACCTTGTTGTGCAACAGCTTGCTCATGTATCTTCCTCTCGTTCTTTCAGATGAATCGGGTTGCTTGCATCGCGCAGCGGCTCAGATGGCCACCGCATGGGCGCCTTTGAGGCCGAGCATGGCCCGCGTCTCGGCGGGGCTGGCAATCTCCAGGGACAGCTCCTGCAGGATCCGCCGGATCTTGCGCACCTGGTCTGCGCAGGAGGTGGCCAGTTGCCCCTTGCCCAGGTACAGGCTGTCCTCCAGCCCCACGCGCACATTGCCGCCCATGGCCGCCCCGATGGTGAGCAGGGGCATCTGGTGGCGCCCGGCGCCCAGCACCGAGAAGCGGTAGCCGTTGCGCCCGAACAGGCGGTCGGCCGTGGACTTCATCACGTACAGGTTCTCCGGGTCGGGCCCCAGCCCACCCAGGATGCCGAAGATGGCCTGGATGAACAAAGGCCCCTTGACCAGCCCCTCGTCCACGAAATGGGCCAGGTTGTGCAGATGGCCCACGTCATAGCACTCGAACTCGAAGCGGGTGCCGCAGTCTTCGCCCAGCACCTTGAGGATGTGCTTGATGTCGCGGAAGGTGTTGCGGAAGATCAGGTCCTCCATGCCCTCGATGTAGGGCCTTTCCCAATCGTGGCGCCACTCGGAAATCTTGCGCGCGGCGGGATGGATCGAGAAGTTCATGGAGCCCATGTTGAGCGAGCACATCTCCGGCTGGGCGATCAGGGGATAGGCCAGCCTCTCCTGCAGCGTCATGCGCGTGCTGCCGCCGGTGGTGATGTTGATGACCGCATCGGTGGCGGCCTTGATGCGCGGTACGAACTGCGCGAACACCTCGGGGTCGGCGGTCGGGCTGCCGTCGCTCGGGTTGCGCGCATGCAGGTGCAGGATGGCCGCGCCGGCTTGCGCGGCCTCGATGGCTTGCTGGGCAATCTCATCGGGTGTCAGCGGCAGGTAGGGCGACATGCTGGGGGTGTGCACCGAGCCGGTCACGGCGCACGAGATGATGACTTTGTTCGGGAGGGTGTCCATGGCGTTGCTCTGGGAGGCTGGTTTCTTGGATGGGTGGCGAATGCGGACGCGAAGGCGAGTGCGGGGCGCGGATCAGACGGCAAGCCAGTCGGCCAGCAACTGCTGGTTGGATGACAGTTCTTGGGGCGTGCCTTCGAAGACGATGCGGCCATGGCCCATGACGCATACGCGCGTGGACACCTTCAGGGCGATGGCCAGCTTCTGTTCGACCAGCACGACCGAGACGCCGCGCCGGTGCATGTCGCGGATGCACTCGCCCACGGCGGTGACGATCTTGGGCGCCAGCCCCTCCGTGGGTTCGTCGACCAGCAGCACCAGTGGATTGCCCAGCAGCGACCGGCAGATCGTCAGCATCTGCTGCTCGCCGCCCGAGAGGCTGGCGGCCTTGGTGCCGCGCCGCTCCTTCAGGCGCGGGAAATAGTCGAACATCTGCGCGACCGTCCATTGCACCGCACCTAGCACGGCGGGCTGCTCGCCCATGTGCAGGTTCTCATCCACGGTCAGGTTGCCGAAGACTTCGCGTTCCTCGGGCACGTAGCCCAGGCCCGAGCGGCAGATCGTGAACGGCCGCTGGCCGGTGATGTCGCGCCCTTGCAGGGACACGGTGCCTGCGGTGGGCGGCACCAGCCCCATCAGCGCCTTCATGGTGGTGGAGCGGCCCGAGCCGTTGCGACCCAGCAGGCTGACCACTTCGTTGCGCCGCACCTCGAACGAGACGCCGTGCAGGATGTGGCTCTTGCCATAGTGGGCGTGCAACTGGTCCACGCTCAGCAGCGTTGCATCCGGGCTCATGCCAGCACCTCCTCGCCGAGGTAGGCTTCCTTCACGGCAGCGTTGTCCCGGATCTCGTCGGGCGTTCCCGTGGCGATGACCTGGCCATAGACCAGCACGCTGATGCGGTCGCTGATCGAGAAGACCACCTGCATGTCGTGCTCGACGATGAAGAGTGCGCGGCCCTGGGTCACCTCGCAGATCAGCTGGGCGGTGTAGTCGGTCTCTTCGTTGGACATGCCCGCCATGGGCTCGTCCAGAAGAATGGCCTTGGGGTCCGAGGCCAGCGTCATGGCGATCTCCAGCGAGCGCTGCTCGGAGTACGACAGCTGTGCCGCCATCATCCGGGCGCGGGCCTGCAGCCGCACCTGCTCCAGCAGGCGCTCGGTCTGCTCGCGCACGCGCACCGCGCTGTCGATGAATTTCCAGAACGTGTACTGCAGGCCGTGCGAGCGCATGACGGCCAGGCGCAGGTTCTCGAACACCGTCAGCTTGGGAAAGATGTTGGTGATCTGGAACGAGCGCGACAGGCCCAGGCGGTTGATCTCCTGGGGCGCCTTGCCCTGGATGTGCGTTCCATCAAACACGATCTCGCCCGAGGACGGCGCGAGATTGCCCGAGATCAGGTGGAACAGGGTGGACTTGCCCGCGCCATTGGGGCCGATGAGCGCGTGCCGCTCGTGGGGCCGCAGGTCCAGGTCCACGCCCCGGATGATCTCGGTCGGGCCGAAGGACTTCTTGAGGCCCCGAAGGGAGAGGATGGAGTCGGTCATGCGGGCTCCTGTGTGGTGGTGGTAGTGGAGGGCGAAGGCGCCGGGGCGGCGGGCGATGGAGTGGGGTTTTCCCCGTCCTGGCGCTCGTCCTGCAGCGACCTCAATTGCCTGCTGGCGGCGTACGCGAGGGCAGCTCCCGCAGCCAGCAGCGCGAGTGGCACGAACCAGGTGGTCAACGCCAGCGGCGCCCAGTCCGCGCCGAAGAGCGGAACAGCGGGCCAGGGCGTGGAAGGGTCCGTACCGAGCAGGGCGCGGTAGTCCCGCGAGAACACACGGCGCAGCATCTCCACCACGAAGGCCGTGCCACTGCCCAGCAGCACAGTGGCGGCCGCGAAGAGCACCAGTACGGGGGCGAGCCGCAAGGGGCCGACCCTGCGCCACAGCGCCACCGACCCGCTCGCAAGCCCTGCCAGACCCTGCGGCATGAACATCATCACCGCCACGAACACGATGCCCTGGTAGAGCAGCCAGGACTGGGTCATGTCGGAGACCGCGTAGCCGAAGAACGTCATCAATGCCGCTCCCAGCGCCGGCCCGAGGAAGGTGCCCACGCCGCCGATATAGGTGTTGAGCACGGCCGCCGCCGAGAGCGTGCTCTCGAACAGCACGTAGTTCGCGGCTTCGTTGTTGATGACCTGCAGGCCACCCGCAATGCCCGAGAACATGGCCGACACCGTGAACACCAGGACGCTGAGCCGGTGCACGTCGTACCCCAGGAAGGCCAGCCGGTGGCGGTTTTCGCGCAGTCCCAGGGCCAGCCGGCCCACGGGGGTGAGGGTGTACAGGTACAGCAGCAGCAGGGAGACCAGCACCCAGGCCAGCGTCAGGTAGTACACCTCGGCGGTGGAGCCGAAGCTCAGCCCCAGGGAGGGCGTGCGCATGCTGGAGACGCCGGCCTCGCCGCCGAACACGCCCTTGATATGCGGCGCGATGGAGTGCAGCAGTTCCGCGATCGCCAGGGTGATCATGGCGAAGTAGGTGCCCGTGCGCTGTGTGGAGAACCACCCCGCGACCACGCCCACCGCCAGGCCCCCCAGGGCACCCGCCAGCGGCAGCAGCGGGGTGGGGACGATGCCCGTGCCTCCGACGGCGTTCATGGCGTGGACGGTGGCGAACGCACCGACGCCGAAGTAGGCCGCGTGGCCGAAGGACAGCATGCCGGCCTGCCCGCACACCACGTTGTAGGCCGAGGCGAACAGCGCGGCGATCAGCATCTGGATGGCTGCGTTGAGCAGGCCGGCGGACAGCAGGTAGGGCAGGCCCGCCAGGATGGCGGCGCCCAGGCAGAAGCTGCCAAGAAGGAGATGGCGTGTGGTCATGGCATCAGGCCTTTTCACCCAGGAGACCGGAGGGGCGCACCAGCAGCACGAGCAGCATGAGTGCGAAGGGCAGGGTGGCAGCGAGGCTGGAGAGCTTGAGCGTGAGCAGCCCGCCCACGCCCTCGGCCCAGCCGCGGGCTCCGAACACCGCCAGCAGGTCGGCCAGGCTGGCATCGATGGCCACCGCCAGCGAGGTGATGACGCCGATGAGCAGCGAGGCCAGCATGGCGCCCCCGAGCGAGCCCAGGCCCCCCACGACCACCACCACGAAGACCATCACGCCCAGCTCCAGGGCCATGTTGGGATTGGTGGTGTAGAAGGCGCCTGCCACGGCGCCGGCCAGGCCGGCCAGGGCCGCGCCCACGCCGAACACACCCATGAACACCAGGGGAACGTTGTGCCCCAGCGCTTCCGCCATGCGCGGCCGGTAGATGGCCGAACGCACGACGATGCCCACGCGGGTGCGCGTGAGCAGCAGGTAGATCACCACGAACATGGCGACCGCCACCAGCCCCATGAACACGCGGTAGGCGGGATAGCTGGCCGTGCCGATGGAGAACGCCGCGAAATCCAGCCCTTGCGGAAGGCGGTAGTTGACCGGGAAGTTGCCGAAGAACAGCTTGATCAGCTCGGCGATGATGAAGGAAAGGCCGAAAGTGAGCAGCAGCTCATGTGCATGGCCGTGGTGGTGCACACGGCGCAGAAAGTACTTCTCCACCACCACGCCCACCAGTGCGACCAGTACAGTGGCCGCAACCAGCGCCAGGGCGAACCCCAGTACGTCGGTGAGGGCGTACGCAAAGTACGCGCCCAGCATGTAGAACGATGCGTGCGCGAAGTTGAGCACGCCCATCATCCCGAAGATGAGCGTGAGGCCGGCAGAGACCATGAACAGCAGCAGGCCGTAGATGGTTCCGTTCAGCAACGAAACGATGAGGGTGTCCATAGGAGTGTGTGGTGCGCGGGAAAAGGGCGGACAAGCGAAAACCGCGGCGCGCCGTGTCGCCGCCGGGATCGCGTGGGTCGAGGGTGGCGAGCGGTGGAGCCCCACCGGGGCTCCTTTGCCGATCAGGAGGGGCGTTGCATCCTGCAGCTGGCCTGGGCCGGCGTAGCCGCTTCCTGGGCCGAGAAGAGCTTGACCGGTTTGAAGCCCATGTCGGTGTTGTCCACCTTGTAGCGGGCCTCCTTGGAGACCGTGGACACGACCAGGGGCAGCAGGGCCTGGTGGTCATCCGCGCGCATGCTGATCTCGCCGTTCGGTGTTGAAATCTTCGTGGTCTCCAGCGCGCGAGCAAAGGCGTTCACGTTGAACTTGCCCCCTTCGGGCTTCACGCGTCCCAGGGCATCGCCCACCATCAGCAGCCCGAACACGGTCTGCGGGTCGGTGGCCACCGGCGCGCTACCGGTCTTGGTGCGGTAGTCGTTGACGAACTTCTCGCCCTCGGCCCCGCCGGCCTCGGCATTGAAGGTGTGGGCGATGAAGTGGCCGATGGCCAGGTCTCCCGCATTGGCGATATTGCCTGGCTGGTCCAGGAAGATGGTGCCAAAGCGGGTCTTCAGGCCGGCTGCGCGTGTTGCCTTCATGAGCAGCAGCAGGTCGTTGGACCAGTTGCCCGTGATCACGGTGTCGGCCTTGGCCGCCCCGATCTTGGCCACATAGGGCGCAAAGTCCTGGATGCGGTTGACGTCGTGCAGCGTCTTCTCGACCACCTCGTAGCCGCCTGGCGCGGCATTGTCCACCGTGGCCTTTTCCATGTCCTGGCCCCAGGAGTAGTTCTGGTTGATCGCATAGACACGGCTGCCCAGGGTGCCTGCGGACTTCATCGCCTGCACGAGCGCCTTGGTGCGCACCTGGGCGTTGCCGCTGAACCGGAAATGGTGGAAGTGGCACTTCTCTCCAGTGAGTTCGAGCGCCTCGGCCCCGACGTTCAGGTAGACGATCTCCTTGCCCGGGTTGCGCAGGTTGTGCTTGCGCACGTCCTCGGTGAGCTGCCCGCCCACGGCAGAGGATGCGCCCTGCACGATGAGGTGCACGCCATCGGAGATCGCGGTCTTGAGCTTGTCGGCCGCGCCGGTGGGGCCGCCCTGGTTGTCGTATTCCACCAGTTGGACGGGCTGGCCGTTCCAGCCCCCCTGGGCATTGATGCGGTCCACGGCATAGCGGGCCGCCGTCCGGTACATCAGGCCTGAAGCAGCCTGCGGACCCGAGAGCGTCTCGATCACGCCGATCTTGACGTTCTGTGCGATGGCCGCGCCGCTGGCCACCATGCCGGCAGCGGCAATGGCGGCGGCGCCGAGTGTGGGGTTGATCATCTTCATACGGTCTCCTTTTGTTGATATGGGTCGTACCGGCAGCAGGTGCCTTACAGGTACTCGAGATTTCCGTCCACGCTGATCGCCTGGCCGGTGATGTTGCGGGCCGCGGGTGAACTCAGGAACAAGGCGGTGGCAGCCACGTCCTGCGGCGTGACCATGCGGCGCAGTGAAATCTTGCGCAGGTACTCCTCGCGCATCGCATCCACGCTGACCCCGGTGGTCGATGCTCTGGCGGCAATCACCCCGTCCATCCGCTCGCCCTCGACCGTTCCCGGCAGGATGGCGTTGACGCGCACACCGGCAGGGCCGAGCTCGATGGCCAGCGACTTCATCAGGCCTACCACCCCCCACTTGGTCGACGCATAGGGCGTGCGAAAGGCATAGCCCAGCCGTCCCGCCACCGAACTCATGGCGACGATGCCGGGGTTCTTGCCCGACTGCCGCAGCAGTGGCACGGCGCGGCGCGCGAAGAGGAACTGGCTGTTCAGGTTCACGTCCATCGTGCGTTCCCACTGGCTGGCGCTGATGTCTTCGATGGGGCCCGTCGGGCCCGCGATACCGGCGTTGTTGACCAGCACGTCCAGTCCGCCGATGCTGCCCAGCATGTCCTCGAAGACCAGGTCCACATCGCGCTCGACCGAGGCATCCACGACGCTGGCCGTGATGCCTGGCACCGCCGTCACCAGCCGGTCGACGGCCGAGCGGTCGATGTCGCAGACATGCACACGCGCTCCGGCTTCGCTGAAGGCGCGGGCGACGGCCGCACCGATGCCATTGGCGCCAGCGGTCACCAGTACACGCAGGCCCGGTGGCGGGACCAGAATATTCAGAATGCTCATAAGACAGGAAGCGGTTGTATTGCGGTGGTTGTGGCCGCCCGGTGCCGGATGGCCAGGTGGGCGTTGGTTGATCGATGGGCTGACTGTCCCCGAATGCAGGAGAGAGATCTATGTGGCTTGCGGACACTTGTGACGGGGTCTCGATGTGTGTGGGCTACTCAGTGAAAACCCGCGGTAGATGCAAAACAGCGGTGCGTGGGCTTCGCCGAGGGCCCACACTCACGGCTCGGTAGCGCCGATTGGCGCGTGCCAGAAGCTTTAGCCCTGCCTGTTGGAGAACACGCGCATGACCCGTGCCGTCGAACTCGCCGAGACCGATGCGAGCGAGCGCATCAGTGAAGAATTGATCCATTTGCTGCACCGCGCTGGCTCTTCCGAGGAGCTGGCGGCCTGCCTGGCGCGGGTGGAGTCGCTTGCCGAGGACACGGCCCGCAAGCCAGACCTTCTGGAGCTGGTGCGCATGGCGATGGCCATCCGCAACCGCCTGGACGTACAGCACCAGCGCGAGAGCGGGATGCTCGCTGTCATCGAGTCCGCGCGTGATCTCTCCAGCCGGCTGGATCTGCCCGAACTGCTGGCCACGGTGGTGTCGCGTGCTCGCCGGCTTCT
Organism: Pseudomonadota bacterium; assembly: GCA_040387235.1. Taxonomy (GTDB): domain Bacteria; phylum Pseudomonadota; class Gammaproteobacteria; order Burkholderiales; family Burkholderiaceae_C; genus Acidovorax. The sequence continues at coordinate 20,014 of JAZKEE010000058.1, read as the reverse complement.
TGGATCGCAGGTGGCGTGGCTGTCGGCCTACGACGCCGGCCTGGACGCCTTTCACGTGCTGACGGCCGATGGCGCGCTGTCGCGGGGAACGGGTGAGATGCTGGCCGGGCGCAATCTGGGCATCGTGAGCGTCGTGGTCCAGACCCGGTTGCCGTTCACCACTGCCGACTACCTGCACGACACCCGCTTCCCCCACGACCCCCAACTGGACGTGACGTTCCGCGAAGAGGGCATCGCCGCAGTGGTCGGGGTACCACTGCTGTGGGAGGACGAGGTCATCGGCCTGCTCTTCGTGGCAGACCGCTACCACCGTACGCACACCGCGCACAACATCTCCATCCTCAGCACCCTGGCGACGCATGCCGCGGTGGCCATCAAGAATGCCATGGCGTTCGAGCAGACCCATGCGGCGCTGCGCAGTGCCGAGATGGCCCATGCGCAACTGGAGCGGCATGCTCAGAGTGTCCAGTCCGCAGCGGAGGCGCATGACCAGATGACCACGCTGCTGGCCAAGGGCGCCACGCTGGCCACCATCTGCCAGTCGGTCGCACAGATCATGGAGGGTGAGGTGCTGGTGCTCGACGAGGTCGGACAAACCATCGGTCGGGGCGCGGCGGAAGGCTACCGGGGCCCGGGTGCCAATGCCTACAGGCCCCATGGAGAGCACAGCGATGCGCTAGCGCGCGCGTTGGGGGACAGCCGCCGTATCGGGCGCTCGGTGGTGGCCTATGAAGCGCTGGGCGAGACCTGCCGGCTCATCACCGTGATCGGTGGCAATGATGTGCTCGGCACGATGCTGCTGTTCAGCGGGGCGGCGCTGGATGAAGTGGCGATACGCACGTACGAGCGATGCGCGAGCATCGTGGGCATCGTGCTGCTGTCGCGAGAGCGCGCCGAGGCCTCGCAAAGCCGCGATCTGTCCAGCCTGTTGCGCAGCCTGCTGTCGCCCCGCCAGGACGACCTGCACCTGCTCGGCGACCGCGCCGAGCGGTTCGGCGTGGACCTGTCGCGCCCCACCTCCCTCCTGTTGCTGGAAACACGCGCCCCCGAGACCGGGTACCTGGCACGGTGGCTGCGCTCCGCGCAGGTGCTGCCGCACATCCTCTTCGACGAGATCGATGGCGTGCTGACCGTGCTGTGTGCCACGACCCGCGCAGACGATGTCCGGCGCACCATCGACAGTGCGGCCCGGCAGCATTTCGGGGCGGGCTTCCTTGGCGTGCTCTCGCGCCCCATCGCACAGCCTTCGGAGATCCCCGCACTCCATGCGTCGCTGCGCCGTGCGCTTCCGGTGATGGCGCGCGTGGGCGTGCGCGGTGCCATCATCGGCCAGAACGAGATGGCGCTGTACTCCACGCTGTTCGAGACACACGACCAAGCCAGCCTGCATGCCTATCTCAAAAGCACCATTGGTGCCCTCATCGCCTACGACGACAAGCGCGGCACCGATCTGGTCGACACGCTGCTCGCCTATTTCGACTGCAACCAGAACGCCAAGGCCGCCGCAGAACGGCTCGGCATCCATGTGAATACCATCCGGCAACGATTGGCAACGGTCGAGGGGCTGGCCGGGCACTGGGGCAATGCGCTGCGGGCGCTCGAAATCCACGTGTCATTGAGGCTGTGGGTTCTCGGTGGTCGCTCGAGGGGGGAGATTTAGCCTGGCATTTGCGAGGTACTGGTGGGCCCGGCATGGACCGCCCGCCCACATGCGCAGACGGTCGATGGTCGCTGGTGGCCAAAGCGGATGTGGTGCGCGAGAGGCCGCCCGGAAGGACGCACACAAGCGCCGGTGCCCGGGCACCCATCCTGCACACAGTGCCCCGGTTCCGTAGTAGCATGGAACCGCCGCAGCACCAGCGGCTTCCTCCCTCGTGACCATCACGAGTTCAAGCCCGCCTCCATACGGGCTTTTTTCCGGGCGGGACGTCGGTGAATGCAGTGCCCGTCACCATGGCGTGGCGCGCTCGAGTTGTGCGGCACAGGGCGAATGCAAACTTTTTTGCGCGAAAGTTTGCAAGCCCCCAAAATGGCGCTATAATTTGAGTCTTGCTGATGCAGACTGACGGTAACGACAGGCGGTACAGCAAAATGCGGGAATAGCTCAGTTGGTAGAGCGCAACCTTGCCAAGGTTGAGGTCGAGAGTTCGAGACTCTTTTCCCGCTCCAGATTCAAAAAGGGAAGCTTAGGCTTCCCTTTTTTCTTGGCGTTGCGATGCGGTACCTGTGCGTGCTGCTTTGTGACCGGATGCGACAGGGCATTGCAGACCTGCATGGCCCACGCTACGCTGCCATGCGGGTCCGTGGGTGCACGACCGCGGTGGCCAGCCGGCGCCCCGATGGTGAAATTGGTAGACACTGCGGACTTAAAATCCGCCGCTTTCCTGAAAAGGGGCGTGCCGGTTCGACCCCGGCTCGGGGCACCATCCATGGCTTGGCGGGCTCGCTGCCATGTTCCACACCGCGAACGGGTATGCACGCATGCGCTGGCGGCCAAAACCGAGCGGCCAGAAAGTCCGTTGCCGAAAGGCATGCCGCTTCGATTCCGGCCTCGGGCACCATCCATTCCATTCCAGGACCGCAAAGGTTCACACGGGGCGCCTTTCATCGCCACCCGAAGGCGGTGTGCACCACCGGCCATGCCCGATGGCCGGCTCCCAGGGCGTCGCGCACAATGCGCCCGGGACTGCTTAGGAGTTGCGATGCCCGGCCCCCTGAATTTTTCAACAATGGCTGCTTGCCTGGCCCTGGGTTGGGCGGTGTGCGCGCATGCAGCGCCCGACGAGGTCTTGCTGGGCGGCCCGCAGGGCTACCCCCGTGGCAGCGGCGAACCCCAGGCGCGGCACTTGGTCGGCGCAGAGCGGCCCGAGAACCTGGTGGACTCCTTCGGCGGTGGGCTGGAGAAAATGCTTGCCCACCGCACCGTCCAGAAGGGGGTGGCGGCCAGTGCGCTCCGGAGTGCTGAAAGGCCGGCAGAGTTCTCCTACCTGCATGAGGGCCAACGCTACAGCAGCGACGACTACCTGGCACGCCAGCGGGTGACAGGCCTGCTGGTCATCAAGGATGGCACGGTCGTGCTGGAACGCTACCAGTATGGGCGCACGCAAGCCACGCACTTCCTGTCTGCGTAGATGGCCAAGTCGATCGTCGGGCTGCTGGTGGGCATTGCCGTGGAGGAGGGTCGGATCGGCGCGATCGACGACCTTGCCAGGCAGTATGTGCCGGCCCTGGCGGGCCATCCGTATGGCGAGACCTCCATCCGGAACCTGCTGCAGATGTCGTCGGGCGCTGACTTCGCGGAACAATACGATGGTCGGGACGATCTGGCCGCATTGATCCGCGACACCATCGGGCAGAAATCCGCCGGCGCGGCAGCCGCGTTGCTGCCATACCGTGCTCGGCGCGCGCCGGCCGGCAGCATGTTCTATTATTCGTCGGCCGAGACCCAGGTGCTGGGCCTGGTGCTGAGCGCCGCCACCGGCATGCCGGTGGCCGACTACCTGGGCACGCGCATCTGGCAGCCCATGGGTGCGGAGGACGATGCCAGCTACCTTGTCGACGCCGCAGGCCATGAGGCGACCTTTGCCTTCCTGCATGCCAGGCTGCGTGACTTCGGCCGGCTGGGCATGTTGATGGCCAACGGGGGCCGTGCCAACGGCAGGCAACTCGTGCCGGCGGCCTGGGTGCGCCGCGCCACAGAGGCCGCCGAGCCGCATGTACAGCCGTTCATCGCCAGCTCCTACTTTGGCTATGGCTACCACTTCTGGGTGTTTCCCGGTGAACAGCGGCGGTTTGCATTCATCGGAGTGCGCGGCCAGGTGATCTTCGTGGACCCAGCGCTGGGGCTGGTCCTGGTGCAGACCGCCATCTGGAAAACGGCGGGGGACCGGGCTGCCCGTGCCGAGCTGCTGGCCCTGTGGCGCGGCGTCGTCGAGCACTACGGCAAGTGGTAGGGCCCGGCCCTTGCAGGCCTGCGATGGCCGCACCGCGCAACGGCGCTATTGCTTCGTGAGCCCGAGCCTGCGGATGGTCTCCCCCCACTGGTCGTAGGTCGCGCGCGTCAGCGCGGCCAGGGCGGCGGGGCTCGATGATTCGGCCTCGTAGGCGCCCTGGCGGAAGAAGTCGCGCGTGGCCGGCATGGCCAGCACCTGGGCCAGTGCGGTGTTGAGCCGCTCGAGCACGGGCGCGGGCATGTGGGCCGGCCCGTAGAAGCCAAGCCAGCTGGCCATGTCGATGCCGCTCACGCCCTGCTCGCCCATGGTGGGCACGTCGGGCAGCAGGGGGCTGCGCCGGGGGGCGGCCACCGCCAGCATGCGGACCTTGCCGGTGGCGGTGTTCTGGATGGCGTTGGGCGCCGCGTCGAAGTAGAACTGCACGCGGCCCGCGAGAAAGTCCTTGGCCGCATCGGCGCCGCCCTTGTAGGGCACGTGCACGGCATCCAGCCCGGCCTGGCGCACGAAGGCCTCGCCATAGATGTGCGACGAGGTGCCGGTGCCGAAGGAGGCATAGCCGATCTTGCCCGGGTTGGCCTTGATGTAGTCCACCAGCTCCCGCACTGTGCGCGCAGGCACGCTGGCATGCACGGTGAGCACCAGGGGCCCGCGCGCGCCCAGCGAGATGGGCGTCAGGTCCTTGAACGGGTCATAGCGCACATTCGCCAGCGTCTGCGGGTTCTGCGCCACCACGGAGGAGGGCGCATACATCATGGTGTAGCCGTCGGGCGCAGCGCGGATCACCTCCTCGGTCGCCAGGATGAAGCTCGCGCCGGGCCGGTTCTCCACGATCACCGGCGTCTGCAGCACTTCGCCGAGCTTGTTGGCGACAAAGCGTGCCTGCGCGTCCGAGGCGCCGCCCGCCGCCAGGCCCAGCACGATGCGGATGGTGCGCCCCTTGGTGGGGAAGGGTTCGGCGGCCTGCGCGCGCAGGGGCGGCAGTGCCGTGCCGAGCGCCCCGAGCGCCAGGCCGGTGGTGAATCGCCGGCGCTGCAGCTTGAAAAATGGCATGCCGCTCCTCATTGCTTGGCCAGCCCGACCTGCTGCACCATCGCACCCCATTGCTCATAGGTGGTGCGGGTGATGTTGGCGAACTCCTGCGGCGTGGTGCCGCCGGCCTCGTAGCCGCCGTTGCGGTAGAAGTCGCGCACCTGCGGCATGGCCAGCACCTGCGCGAGCGCGCTGTTGAGCCTGTCGACCACAGCCTGCGGCATGCGCGCCGGCCCGTAGAAGCCCAGCCAGCTGGGCAGGTCGAGCCCGGCGTAGCCCTGCTCGGCAAAGGTGGGCACCTCGGCCAGTGCCGGGATGCGCGCGTTGGCCGCCACGGCCAGGATCTTCACCTTGCCCGTGCCCGCCGTGATGATGGCGGACGAGGCCGAGTCGAACATGTACTGCACGCGCCCGCCGATGAGGTCCTTGGCCGCATCCGAGCCGCCCTTGTACGGGATGTGCACCGCGTCGATGCCGGTCTTCTTCACGAAGGCCTCGCCGTAGATGTGCGACGAGGTGCCTGCGCCAAACGAGGCATAGCTGACCTTTCCGGGGTTGGCCTTCACGTAGGCGACCAGTTCCTTCACGTTGCTCACCGGCACGCTGGTGCTCAGCGACAGCACCAGCGGCCCGCGCCCGCCCATCGAGATGGCCGTGAAGTCCTTGAACGGGTCGTAGGGGACCTGGGCGAAGGTGTGTGGATTCTGCGCCATCGTGGACGAGGGTGCGTACATCAGCGTGTAGCCGTCGGCCGGAGCGCGCGCCACCTCACTGGCAGCCAGCATGGTGCTGGCACCGGGCCGGTTGTCGACGATGACGCTGGTGCCCAGCACCTCGCCCAGCTTCTGCCCCACGATGCGCGCCTGTGCATCGGTGCCGCCCCCGGCCGTGAAGCCCACGACGATGCGGATGGGTTTGCCGCGCGCCGGAAATTCCTGCGCCATGGCCTGCGGCGCAAGGCCGACAAGGGCCGCGGCGCCGACGCCCAGGCCGAATGCACGGCGTGTGCCGTGAAGTTGCTTCATCGTTGTCTCCTTGGTTGTTGTTTGTATTTTGATCTTTGAAGTCACAAAAAGTCCATATAGACCCGGGAAAACCCTGGAATGCAGCCTTTTTGTTTTGACAAAATGGAAGATGAAATCATAATTCAACGAAATCGACCATCTGAGGCATTGATCCATGAAAACAGTCGTCCGTACCGACGAGCGCATCCTGTCTTCCGACATCTTCGACCGCGACAGCCGCACCAAGCGCCGTGACCACGGCAGCTGGGACGAGCCTGGCAAGAACATTCCTGTCTACCACCGCTGCGGCGTGCTGGTGGTCGGCGGGGGGCCCTCCGGCACTGCCGCTGCCGCGGCGGCGGCACGCGCTGGCGCCGATGTGGCGCTGCTCGAGCGCTACAACCACCTGGGCGGCCTGTCCACCGGCGGCCTGGTGATCTGGATCGACCGCATGACCGATTGGGACGGCCAACTCGTGATCCGAGGCTTCGCCGAAGAGCTGTTCGACCGCCTGCCCGCCGACGCCATCGCCGGCCCGGTGCGCGAGGACTGGGGTTCGCAGGACGCGGCCAAGGCCGCACACTGGTCACAGCGCACGGCCGCCTACCACGGCGTGGTCACCTGGTCGCCGACCATCGACCCGGAGCGCCTGAAGCTGCTGAGCCAGGAGATCGTGCTGGAGCGCAAGGTCAAGCTCATCTACCACTCGTGGGCCGCCATCCCCATCGTGCAGGACGGCGCCGTCAAGGGCGTGGTGTTCGAGAGCAAGGAAGGCCGCATGGCCATCATGGCCGACGTGGTGGTGGACGCCACCGGCGATGGTGACCTGTTCGCCCGCGCTGGCGCGGCCTTCGTCAACGACATCGAAGAGGCCGACGTGCACCACTGCATGAACACCTCGTGGCTGTTCGGCGGGGTGGACATGAACCGCTGGATCGAATTCAAGGCCGGCCAGCCCGAGGCCTTCTCCGGCTTCATGGCGCGCGGGCGCGAGCAGCTCGGCCTGTTCGAGCGGCCCTTCGTCTCCTGGCGCAACGACGTGGCCCTTTTCATGGGGCCGCGCCAGTCGGGCTACTCGGCGCTGGACGTGGACGACCTCACCGCCGTGGAGGTGCGCTCGCACCGCGCCATGGCCGCGCACCTCGACTACTTTCGCGCCCATGCGCCAGGGTTCGAGGACGCCTTCCTGATGCTCAGCGCGCCGCAGATCGGCGTGCGCCATGCGCGGCGCCTGACCGGTGTGGGCGCAGTGTTGCGCAGCCAGTGGCCCGACGGCGTGGCACTGCCCGATGAAATCGGCGTGACGCCCGCGGTGTCGCCCAAGTTCCCGAACATCTCCATCCCCTACGGCGCGCTGGTGCCGCAGCAGCTCGATGGCCTGCTGGCCTGTGGCCGCCACATCTCGTGCGACCGCAATTCGCACGGTTTCATGCGCGAGATTCCGCAGTGCTGGATCACCGGCCAGGCAGCGGGCGTGGCGGCGGCCCTAGCGTCCCAGGGGGGCATACAGCCGCGCGCCGTGGACGTGGGTGCGCTGCAGTCCGCGCTGCTGGCGCAGGGCGTTTACCTGCGCCCCGGTGCCGGGCAGGGCGCGCAGGCGCCGGTGGCCGCCGAAGCCGGCGCCTGAATGTTTTTGCCATGAGCCCGACCGACCTCCTTTCGCCAGCCTCTACATTGCAGAGTCTTGCAAAGGGTTCTTCCATGTCCACTGACAAAAACGACGCCTCCCTGTCTGCCGCCGAATCCGCCGAAGCGCGCGGTGACCGTTCCGATACCGTGAGCGCGCTGGAGCGCGGCATCTCGGTGCTGCGCTGCTTCAGCGAAGAGCGCCCGGTGCTCGGCCATGCCGACATCGCGCGCATGACCGGCATTCCCCGGCCCACGGTGAACCGGCTGGTCGCCACGCTGCTCTCGCTGGGCATGCTCAAGCCCGCGCAGGCGCCCGACCGCTTCATGCTCGGGCCGGGCGTGGTGTCGCTGTCGCGCGTGTTCCTGGGCAGCCTGGATGTGCGCGCCGCCGCTCGGCCCAGCATGCAGGCCATGGCGGAAGAGGTGGGCGCCTCGGTCTACCTGGCCATCCGCGACGGCATGGAGATGGTGCTGATCGAAGCCTGCCGGCCCCGCTCGTCGATGCTCTCGGCGAGGCTGGACGTGGGCTCGCGTGCGCCCCTGGCCAACTCGGCCCTGGGCCGGGCCTACCTGTCGGCCCTGCCCGAGGCGCAGCGCAACCAGCTGGTCGACTCGATGCGCCTGCTGCGCGGGCCCGAGTGGGACAGCATTGCGCCTGGCATGAACCGCGCCATCGGCGAAGCCCGGCGGCTGGGCTACTGCCTGTCGCTCGGTGAGTTCCACCGCGAGATCAATTCGGTGTCGGTGCCCCTCATAGGGCCTGACGGCGAGGTGATGGCGCTCAACGGCGGCGGTGCGGGCTTCGTCTTCACCGAAGAACGCCTGCGCAACGAACTGGCACCGCGCCTGCACGACATCGCGCTGACCATTGCGCGCGACATCGGGGGCCATGTGCCCACCCCTTTGCCGGGATAGCCCGGCACCCCACGACAACAAAGAACGGAGACACAGGCCATGTACCTGAGCGATGAAGAACAAGCCATGATGGACGGCCGCGACGGGCCGGCCCTGCAGAAAGCGATGGACCTGCTGGTGCGCTACGGCGAGGCGCTGGGGGCAGAGCGGCTGGTGGAGACACGCAACGTCTGCGCCAGCATCACCTCGACCACGCCCTTCCAGCGCGATTTCGCGCTCGCCAAGGGCGGTGGCATGGACGCGGTGTTCTCCGAATTCAGCCTGGACAGCCAGGAGACCGTGAAGATCCCCAAGTTCAAGGTCTTCACCAGCCACCTGCAACTGGGCTTCGATCCCGGCCAGCCCGAGCGCATGGGCGTGAGCGAGGCGATCGTGAACTTCTACCACCAGAGCGAGCGCCACGCGGCCGGCCTGGGCGCGCAGATCATGAACACCTGCACGCCCTACCAGGTGGGCAACATCCCGACGCGCGGCGAGCACTGCGCATGGATGGAGTCGTCGGCCGTGGTGTACTGCAACTCGGTGCTGGGTGCGCGCACCAACACCGAAGGCCGCGAGAGCACGGGCGCCGCCATGCTCACCGGTCGCATCCCCTACTGGGGCTACCACCTGGACGAGAACCGCCTCGCCACGCACGTGGTCGAGCTCGACGTCGAGGTGGAGTCGGTGCAGGACTGGGGCCTGCTTGGCTACTTCATGGGCGAGCACGTGCAGGAGCGCGTGCCCGTGGTGCACCGCAAGGGCGGCATCGGCCGCGTGCCCAACCTGCCGCGGCTCAAGCACTTCGGCGCCGCAGCCTCATCGTCAGGCGGCGTGGAGATGTACCACATCGTCGGCGTCACGCCCGAGGCGCTGACGCTGGAGCAGGCCCTGGGCGGCCGCAAGCCGGTGCAGGTGCTGCGCTACGGCGAGGCCGAGCGCCGTGCCACCTACGAGAAGATCAACGCCACCGGCAAGGATGCCGAGGTGCAGTACGTCATGCTGGGCTGCCCGCACTACACCATCGAGCAGATCTGGGAGGCCGCGCAGCTCATCGAGGGCCGCAGGATCCACCCCGATTGCGAGCTGTGGATCTTCACGCCGCGCGCCATCAAGTCGCTGGCCGACCGCAATGGCTACACGAAGATCATCGAGGATGCGGGCGGCATCCTCATGACCGACAGCTGCTCGGCCATGAGCCGTGCCGTGCCCAAGGGCACGAAGACCGTGGCGCTCGACTCGGCCAAGCAGGCGCACTACCTTCCCGCCATCCTGGGCGTGCAGGCCTGGTTCGGCAGCACGGCCGAATGCATCGACGCGGCCTGCACCGGCCGCTGGAACGGAGGCCAGGCATGAGCGATGCAGTCGTCACTGAAACAACCATCGTGATCCGCGGCCGCAAGGTGGTGGGCGGCGTGGCCGAGGGCGAGGCCCTGGTCACCCGCGACCGCATCTCGGGCTGGGGCGGCATCGATCCGCGCACCGGCACCGTCATCGAGACGCGGCACGAACTGCGCGGCCAGAGCTTCGCGGGCAAGGTGCTGGTGTTCCCCGGGGCCAAGGGCTCCTCGGGCTGGTCGGCCATGTTCCACATGACGCGGCTCATGAACGTGGCGCCCGCGGCCTTTCTTTTCAACGAGATGACGACCAAGATGGCGCTGGGCGCCGTGGTCACGCACGCGCCATCGATGACCGACTTCGAGCGCGACCCGCTCGAATGCATCGCCACCGGCGACTGGGTGCGCGTGGACGCCGACCGCGGCGTGATCGAGATCAGCAAGAAAAACCTGTCCGGAGACCGCCCATGACCCGCCCCCTGCGCAGCAACTTCCCGCGCGGCTCCTACCTCTGGTCGGTGCGCAACGCGCACTGGCGCGCGCTCGGCATCCCCGAAGAGGACTGCGAGAAGCCCAAGATCGCCATCGTCAACAGCTCCTCGGAGCTGGCCGCATGCTTCAGCCACCTGGACAAGGTGGCGGCAGAGATCAAGCTCGCCATCCGTGCGGCGGGCGGCGTGCCCTTCGAGATCCGCACCGCGGCCCCCAGCGACTTCATCACCGGGGCCGGGGCGCGCGGCGCCTATATGCTCGGTGCGCGCGACCTGGTGACCAACGACATCGAGGTCGCGGTCGAAGGCGCGCAGCTCGACGGCATGGTCTGCCTGACCTCGTGCGACAAGACCGTGCCGGGCCAGCTCATGGCGGCGGCGCGGCTGAACATCCCCACCTTGCTCGTGCCCTGCGGCTACCAGCCCAGCGGCGAGTACCGCGGCAAGCACATGGACATCGAGGAGGTGTTCATCGGCGCGATGCATGCGGTCACCGGCAACCTGCCGGTGGAAGAACTCGTGGGCATGAGCCGCGAGGCGATACGGGGGCCTGGGGTGTGCTCGGGCCTGGGCACGGCCAACTCCATGCACATCGTCTGCGAGGCGCTCGGCATGGCCCTGCCCGGCAGTGCGCCGGTGGCGGCGCTGAGCAGCAAGATGATGGACGACGTGCGCGCGGCCGGCGCGCGCATCGTGCAGATGGTGCTCGACGACCTGAAGCCGCGCGACATCCTCTCGCCCGGTGCCTTTGCGAACGCGGTGCGCGCGGTGCTGTCGGTCGGCGGCTCGCTCAACACGGCCAAGCACCTGCAGGCCGTGGCGACCGAAGGAGAGTGCGGCGTCGACGTGTACGGCCTGTTCGAAAGCCTGGGCCCGACGACACCGGTGCTGGCCGGCGTGCGGCCCATCGGCCACCATTCCATCGAGGCCTTCGAGGCCGCAGGCGGTTGCCGCGCGCTCATGAAGCAGTTGGCGCCCTTGCTCGACACCGGTGCCCTCACCGTGACGGGCGGCACCGTGGCCGACAACCTGCGCGATGCCCAGGTGGCGGATGCCGAGGTGATCCGCCCCATCGACCGCCCGGTGGCACCGCTGCCGGCCATCGTGCTGCTGCGCGGCAACCTGGCGCCCGAGTCGGGCCTGATCAAGACCGGCATCGTGGAGCGCAAGGTGCGCCGCTTCACCGGCCCGGCCATGTGCTTCTGGACGTCGGACGCGGCCATCGCAGCGCTCAAGAGCGGCTCCATCGTGCCCGGCCAGGTGGTGGTGATGCGGGGCGCCGGTGCCTGCGGCGGCCCGGCCATGGGCGGCGGCGCATCGCGCGTGGTCTTCGCGGTCGACGGTGCCGGCCTGGGCGACCAGGTCGCGATCCTGACCGACGGGCACCTCTCGGGCCTGGTCTGCAAGGGCCTGGTGGTGGCCGAGGTGTCGCCAGAGGCCGCACTCGGCGGCCCGCTCGGGCTGGTGCGCGATGGCGACGTGATCACCATCGACCTCGACGCACGGCGCCTGGATATCGCGCTCAGCGACGCCGAACTGCAGGCGCGCCGCGCGGACTGGCAGGCGCCCGCGCCGGCGTTCGACACCGGCTGGCTGCAGCAGTACCGGCGCAACGTGAGCCCGCTGTCCAAGGGCGCGGTGCTCGTGCGCACCTAAGCCTTTTCACCCCGGCTTTCGCCGACCGGTGCGGACCCCCGTCCGCCCCCGGTGGCGCAGCCCTGGGCGCGATTTTCGAGTGAGTTGTTCAACCCAGAGAAGAAAGAAGCAGGAGACAAAAAACCATGAAGACGAAGCAACTGTGGATCTGTTCGGCCATTGCAATGGCCTGTGGCGCGGCACACGCCCAATCGAGCGTCACCCTGTTCGGTGTGGTGGACCTTGGCGTCCAGTACACCAAGGGCGGGGGGAACGGCTCGGTCAGGGCGTTGTCCAACGGCGGGCTCTCGACCAGCCGCATCGGCTTTCGCGGCACCGAGGACCTGGGCGGCGGCCTGCGCGCGGGCTTCTGGCTCGAAGGCAGCCTGAACCCCGACTCCGGCACCGGCCGGGCCAGCAACACCAACAACCAGACCACCGGCGCGACCGTGGCCGGGCCGCTGACCTTCGACCGCATGTCCTTCGTGAGCCTGTCGCACGAGCAGTTCGGTGAGGTTCGGCTGGGCCGCGACTTCATTCCCACGCACTACAACAGCATCTACTTCGACCCCTTCAACGCCAATGGCGTGGCACGGGCCGGCAACCTCACCTTCGCAGGCGTGGGCACCGGGCCCTTGCCCACCGCCATCACCGGCAGCAACACGGTGAGCTACTGGCTGCCGGGCAAGCTGGGCGGCTTGTACGGCATGGCGATGGTGGGCACCGGGGAGAACGCGTCCACCGCGGAGAACAGCGACGATGGCAACTTTGCGGGCGCACGCCTGGGCTACGCGTCGGGCCCGTTCGACATCGCGGCGGCCGTCACGCGCTCGCATTTCAGCACCGCGGCCGCCATCGGCAACTACACGCATGCCAACATCGGCGGTACCTGGGACGCGGGCTTTGCCAAGTTCTTCGCGCTCTACAACCGGGTGGCGGTGAAGCTCGCCGCCGGTTCGGTGCGCAAGAACACGGCAGAGATCGGTGCGCACATTCCGGTGGGTGAGGTGGGCCGTGTCCGGCTGAGCTACGCCATCCTCGATGACCGCAGTGATACAGGCCTGCGCACCGCCGGCGGCCTGGCGCGCAGCGGTGACGACGCGCGCCAGCTCGGCGCAGGCTATGTGCACAATCTCTCCAGACGCACCGCGCTCTACGGCACCTGGGCGCGCATCTCGAACAAGGGCGAGGCGCGCTATGTGGTCAGCGGCGGCGCGGCACCGGCCGGCGGGCGCAGCTCGTCGGGCTGGGAGTTCGGCGTGCGGCACATCTTCTGAAAAAGGGGATGCACATGCGACGCAGACACCTCATCACCCTGGCGGCCGGCACAGCGCTGCCGGCCCTGCAGGCCTTGGGCGCCGAGACCTACCCGGACAAGCCCGTGCGCCTGATCGTGGGCTTTGCGCCCGGCGGCGGCGCCGACGCGCTCACGCGCATCATTGCCGAGGGGCTTTCCAAGCAGCTCGGCCAGCAGGTGATCGTGGACAACCGCCCCGGCGCCGACGGCGTGCTGGCAGCGCAGGCCACCTCGTCCGCCAAACCGGACGGCTACACCTTGCTGATGGGCACGAACACCGCCATGGTGGCCGCGCCCACCTTGCGGCCCACGCCGCCCTATGACCCGTTCAAGGCCTTCACGCCGATCAGCTCGGCCGGCCAGTTCTCGATGTTCCTGGTGGTGCCGTCCAGCCTGCCCGTGAAGAACCTGAACGAGCTGCTGGCCCTGGTGGCGGCCAAGCCCGGGGCCTACAACTCGGCGTCGAGCAACAGCGCGTCGGAGCTGGCCATGCTGCAGTTGCTGGGCGAGCAGCGCAAGGTGGTCAATGCGCGCTACAAGGGCGACATGCAGGCCATGACCGACCTGCTGGGCGGGCAGATCCACATGATGTTCACCACCGGCACGCTGGCGCCCGGCTTCGTGAAGGAGGGGCGCATTCGCGCGCTGGCCACGCTGCTGCCCCAGCGCAGCGCCCTGCTGCCCGATGTGCCCACGGGCGCCGAGCTCGGGCTGGGCACGCTCACCATCACACCGTGGGCCGGCTTCTTCGGGCCACCGGGGCTGCCCAAGGCCATCACCGACCGGCTGTCGCAGGAGCTGCAGAACACCTTGAAGCGCCCGGAGGTGCATGCGCAACTGGTGCAGCAGGGCTTCGAGGGCTACGGCATGAGCCCCGCGAAGTTCGCCGAGTTCTTTCGCACGCAGTACGACGCCTTTGGCGCCACGGTGCGCCAGCACAACGTGAAGTTCGAGTAGCGGTGACCCTGCGGCGCCAGCAGGGTGGCGCGTTCCAGCCAGCTGGGCTGGGCGCAGCGCGCAACCCTGCTCCAGTGGGGTATCGTGTCCGGACGGTCCTTCCAGAGAATGGCAGATTGCTCTTGAGGACCACCCATGCATGGATTGCATTGTTGTAGACACCTTGGCCTGGCGCTTCTTGGCGCCTGTTTTCTGGCGGCCTGCGGTGGGGGCGATGGCGGTGGCCCGGTCCTGACCGCCGGTGTGCCGGGCCTGCTGGGCGACTGGCAGGAGAACGGCTGCGTCACGGCCGCTGGTGGTGACCAGTCGTACCGGCGCCTGGTGCGCGCAAAAAAAAAGACCGACACCAGCATCTGGTACTCGGTGGTCGTCTCCAGTTACCCCAACGGCAACTGTTCTGGGCCCTTCATTTCGGTGGGGCCCCAGCTGCTGGGGGATGTCGCTTTCTCCAGATTCGAATCCAACGACCGGCTCGCGGCGAACTGGGGTGGGTTCACGACCGTCAGCCACACCGTTTCTGCAGTGGTCTGGGCCAAGAAGAGCGAGCCGGTGCTGTGCCTGCTCGGTGACGAGAAGCCGTCGATCCTGCCCACGCTGCAGGCGGTCGAGAGCAGCCTGCAGGCCCTGCCTGTGCAGGCTTGTTTCACCCAGCAACGCTGACCACCTGAACACCTCCTGAGCATATTCAGAGGAGCCTGGCCCCTGGTATCGGCAGGCCGCTGCCCACCGGCGTGTTCCGATCCTGTGCGCCGAGGCCATCTGGAGCCCGGTCCCGAAGGCTGGGCGGTATGGATGGTCTCCCTTCCAACCGATGTGCCAGGCCCGGACTCTGGCCTGGTCGCCCAGCGTGGTCGCCTGCGCAAGCAAGACATGTGCGTCCTGGATGCCTGTTCAGAAAGATACTGAACAGGTTCCTCAAGCACAAAAAGGCGAAGAACAAGCCACTCTGAGGCCCAGGCGCGATGGTTTTCGCACGGCGCAGGCGCACATGCCGCAGGCGTAGCGCGGTGGCGGCGGTGCCCTGCCTTGCCTGGGGCCCCCGTGCCTGTGCCCTGGGCGCCCTTGGCGCCATGAGAAAATAGCGCTATCGTGGGGCCGAAAGGATGCACCAAGCGCAAAACCAGGCTCCCGTTCCCCCAAAATCCAGGGCAAGCCAGTAGGCATGAGGCTTGCCGACCCCGGTTCCGGGCACCATTACGATTCGAAAAATCATGTCAAGTTACAACGCTCCCTTCGAAATCCACGTCCACGGCCAGGTCCAGCTGCGTGCCGATGCCAGCTTCGATCAGATCCAGGAGGCCCTGAAGCCTCTGTGGAAGTACGCGGGCGCGCGCTCCCTGGCCGATGGCGCCGCCAGCGCCTACGAGGAAGAGCCCGGCATCAAGTACGACTCCCAGGAACACCTGCTGCAGATGTGCTGGACGGTGCGTGGCGACGAGGATTTCCGCCAGTCGCTCGACGAGATGTGCATGAGCCTCAACGAACTGTCCGAACTGGGCGCAGCCATCGAGGTCACGTTCTACGACGCGGACTTCGATGAAGAAGACGATGGCGAAGAGGGTGCCGAATCGCGCGACGACTTCCTGATGCTCTTCGTGGGCCCCACGCCCGCGGCCATCATGCAGGTACAGCGCGACCTGCTGGTGCAGGACGTGGTGAACATGATGGAGCGCCACTTCGATGGCGCCGAGCTCGGCGGCGTGGTGGCCGAGATCGACAAGCTCTTCAGCCAGCGTTTCGACGCCCTGGTGAACTCGCTGGAGATCGGCAAGCCGCCCCGCGGCCCCGGTGGCGGCGGCTCGGGCGGCAGCGGCCATGGTGGCGGTGGCCGCCGTCCGCGCCACCTGCACTGATCGACCCTGCATCTCCCCTGCATCCACGGGCCCTCCCGGGGATGCAGGGAGCGTGACGCATGACGACGACTGCCCCCGCGCTGCTGCCCTACCTGCAGTCCTATCCCGCACCCTTGCAGCAGCAGGCCCGCGACCTGCTCGCACAGGGCCGACTGGGCGCGGCGTTGCAGAAGAAGTACCCCGAGGCCCATGCCGTGCGCAGCGACAAGGCCCTGTACGACTATGCGCAGGAGCTGAAAAACCGCCACCTGCGCAATGCGGGCACCATCAACAAGGTGCTGTTCGACAACAAGATCCACGTGGTGCGGCATGCCCTGGGCCTGCACACCACCGTGTCACGCGTGCAGGGCAACCGGCTGGCGACCAAGCACGAGATCCGCATTGCCGCGATGTTCAAGCAGGGCCCCGACGAGTTCCTGCGCATGATCGTCGTGCACGAACTCGCGCACCTGCGCGAGAAGGACCATGGCAAGGCCTTCTACCAGCTGTGCCAGCACATGGAGCCGCAGTACCACCAGTACGAGTTCGACCTGCGCCTGTACCTCACGCATGTGGAGCACACGGGAGAACGGCTGTGGGGTGGTGAGCCCGCCTGACTGTTAGTTCATTCCCACTTGCAGCGCTCTTGGGCCGGCACGGGCTCGGGTGCCGGTTTGCCATCATCGCGGTTGAAATCGAAGCCGGTGATCACGACGAGCCGGCGGTAGCGCTGCGAACCATCGGCCATGGGCCTGGCCGGGGGCGTGCCGAAGGGGGCCGAGGCCTGCACGACCTTGAGCATGTGCTCGTCCAGCGCGCGGTCTTGCGATGACTGCAGCACATCGGCCTGGATCACCGCGCCGTCGTTGGCCAGGGTGACGCCCACCACGCCCTGGCCGTAGAGCCGGTTCCCGTCCTTGCTCGGGAAATGGCGGGTGCCGCAGTCTTCGATGCGCCGCTTCATGCGCGCGTAGTAGGTCTTCATGGGCGTGCTCATGTGGGCGCCGGGCGAGATGTACAGGTCCCGGGGCGGGTTGGCGCGGCCTTCGATCTCGGCAATGCGGGCACGCAGCCGCTGCTTGCGCACGGTCTCCGGCATCTCCGCCAGCTGGCGCTTGAGGTCGCGCAGCATTTCGCGCTGGGCTTTTTCCAGCTCTGCGATCTGCGCGGCCTGCCCGGGGGGCGATGCAGAAGGAGAAGGAGGCGTGGCAGGGGCCGGCTGCGCGGCCGCGCAGGCGGCTGCCAGGGCGCACACCAGGG
The DNA here is from genome assembly GCA_040387235.1 of Pseudomonadota bacterium. Taxonomy (GTDB): domain Bacteria; phylum Pseudomonadota; class Gammaproteobacteria; order Burkholderiales; family Burkholderiaceae_C; genus Acidovorax. The sequence continues at coordinate 2,696 of JAZKEE010000058.1, read as the reverse complement.
CCATGAGGGGCCGGATTCGCATGGTGGTCATCGTCAATGGAAGGCTGGGAAGTCCGGCTGCATGCCGGATCAGAGCGCGCTGTGTTCCGTGGTTTCCGAGGCGATCGCCACGGTCTCGCAGCCACCGGCGGGCACGTCCAGCCAGCGCTGCGCGGCGGCCTGCAACTGGGGCAGGCCTCCGGTGGTGAACAGTTGCAGCGGTGCTGGCGCCACACCCGGCCCGGCCAGCAGGCCGGCCCCTTCGAGCAGCCGCCGCGTCTGGCGTGCCACGGGCTCGCCGGTCTCGATGAAGCGCACCGCAGGGCCCACCAGTGTGCGCAGGTCGCGCTCGGCAAAGATGTAGTGCGTGCAGCCCAGCACCAGGGTGTCCATCTCGCCCGCGGCAGTGCCAAAGGCACCCATGGCCTGGATGTAGCGTTCGCACAGCTCCCAGGTCTCGGTGCCTTGGGGGCTGTTGGGCACAGGTTGGTCCACGCTGCGCTCGATGGCATGGGCCAGGCCATCGCAGGGCTGCACCACAAACTCGGCTTGGCCCTGCAGGCTGGCCAGGAGCTTGCCGAACTTGGCGCTGGTGAGCGTGCCGCGCGTGCCGATCACGCCCACGCACCCGGTGTGGGTGGCGGCCAGGGCGGGCTTGATGGCCGGCTCCAGCCCCACCAGCGGCAGGGCCGGGTAGCGGCTGCGCACCTCGTGGATGGCGGCCGCCGTGGCCGTGTTGCAGGCCACGACCAGCGCCTTGATGTGATGCTGCTCCAGCAGGTAGCGGGTGATGGCATGCGTGCGCGCGCCCACATAGGCATCGCCGCGCTCGCCATAGGGCGCATGCGCGCTGTCGGCCAGGTAGACGAAGCGCTCGTGCGGCAGCTCGGCACGCAGGGCCCGCAAAACGCTGAGGCCACCGACACCGCTGTCAAACACACCAATGGACTGGGAATTCGGGGAGGTCATGGCGGCAAGTGCAGGGCGGCGGGCGGGGGTGTGTGGATCACGGAAAACCGATGCCCTGCAATGTAACCCTGCGGCGCACGGCTTGCACGGGCCAGGGTGTGAAAACCTGTGGCCGGCGCGGGGCTCGGGCTGCCCGCCTTGGCTGCAGGCGGGCCTGGGGGGCCACAGCAGCTACCATCGGCCCGCGCAGGCCGCATGGCCTGCGACCCCTGCACCGGCACGGGCCCGACCGCCCGCCACCGCCCCGTCACAATGCGCCAACCCCTCAGCCCGATGCACCTCGATCCCTTGCCCACCCAATGCCTGGTCGACGACGCGCTGGAGATCCGGGTGCGGGGCCTGCGTCCCGGCCAGGCGGCCACCTTCACGCTGTGCAGCCGGTTCTCGGACCAGTTGACCGTCGCATCGCGGGCCTGCTTCCATGCCGATGGCGCCGGGGTGATCGATCTGTGCCGGCATGCCCCTGTGTCAGGCGCCTACCAGGGCGTCGATCCCATGGGCCTGTTCTGGTCGCGGTCCCCGGTGCCGCAGGGAGAAGTGGTCGATGCCGCCGACCTCGGCAACGACCCTTGGACGGCCACCCTGGTCGTTGAAAGCGCCGATCCCGCCGCGCGGCTGATCCACGCCGTCCGGCGCGTCTACCTGGGCGCCGGGGTCACTGTCCGCCAGGTGGACCATGGCGGCCTGGTCGGCAAGCTGTTCGAGCACGAGGACCAGGTACCCAGGCCCTCCGTGCTCGTTGTCGGGGGCTCGAACGGGGGCCTCGGGTGGTCGCAGGAGGCGGCAGCCCTGCTGGCCTCGCACGGCTTCACGGTGCTTGCGCTGGCCTATTTCGCGGCGCCTGGCTTGCCGCCCACCTTGGACCGTATTCCGCTCGAATATTTTGAAGCAGCGCTGCAATGGCTGGCTTCCCAGCCCTCGGTGGCGCCCGGGGGCTCGGGGGTGGTGGGGGTTTCCCGCGGTGGAGAACTTGCCCTGCTGCTGGGCGCCCATTCAGCGCAGGTGCGTTGCGTGGTGGCCTATGTGCCCAGCGGTGTGGTGTGGCCCGCCTATCCCGCCAGCGGGCATGGGGCCTGGACACTGAACGGGGCCGAGATCCCCTATGCGTCGACCCTGTCGCACGAACAGTGGGATGCCCTGCTGGCCTCAGGCCAGGCCCTGGCTGGCAGTTTCGACTGGTACCTTCTGCCGCTGCGCGATCCTGCCTACCTGGAGAGTGTGTCCATCCCCGTGGAGCGCATCCGGGGGCCGGTGCTGCTCATCTCCGGCGCCGATGACGGCCTGTGGCCATCGACCGACCTGGCGCAACTGGCGGTGAACAGGGCGCAGGAGAAGCACTTCCCGCATGCCATCGAGCACCTCGTCTACCAGGGCGCGGGGCACAGCATTGCGTGGCCCGGCGGGCCGACGACCATGCTGCGGTCCGTCCACCCGGTCTCTGGCGAGGACATGGATATGGGCGGCACACCACAGGGCAACGCGCAGGCACGGGTGGATTCCTGGCCCAGGGTGCTCGCCTTCCTGCACAGGGCCCTCCAAGGCGACTGAGGCGCCTCGCCAACACTGCGGCCGCCGCAAGAAAAATCCCCCGGCCGCGCTGGGTGCGCTGCCGGGGGATCGGTGTTTCAGCCAGGCTTGTTCAGCCGATCAGGCTGCCGCCACCTCGATGCCGCGGAACTCGCCCGTCGCAATCCGCTTTTGCCACTCCGCCGGCCCGGTGATGTGGGCACTGGTGCCCCCCGCATCCA
>JAZKEE010000057.1:0-45024 GCA_040387235.1 Pseudomonadota bacterium | reverse complement strand
GCTGAGGGCCGCGGCTCCAAGCCTGCCTGCGCAGGCTTGGACGTGCCCGAAGAGTCGCTGCCTCTGGCAGTGGCACCGAGGCGCGAAGCGACTCAAGGGGTGTTTCACTTCAGCCCTTGCTGGCCTTGGCCCGGGTGCGCGAGGCGGGCAGCTCGGGCGTGCTGGTGACGCTGGGCGCCCGGCTGAGCACGTTGTTGGCGTTGACCAGGGTCTTGAGCATGGCCATGAACAGCTCGCCCTGTTCGGGCGGCAGGGGGGCCAGCATGCGCTTCTGGGCGCGCCGCATGCCGGGCTCCACTTGGCGCAGCAGGCCTTCGCCATCGGCCGTGAGCATCAGCAGGCGCACACGCCGGTCGCCCGGGCTGCTGTTGCGCACCATCCAGCCGCGCGCTTCGAGCCGGTCGATCACGCTGCCGATGGTCGAGGTGTCGAAGCCGATGCGGCCGGCCAGCCGGCGCTGGTCCAGGCCTGGTTCGCGCTGCACGGCCGCCAGCGCGGCGAACTGCACGGGGGTGATGCCCACCTCCTGCGTCTCTTCGAGGAAGATGGCCACCGCGATCTGCTGCAGCCGGCGGATGTAGTGGCCGGGCAGTTCTTCAAGCGCTGGGGAATGGGATGAGGACATGGGCAGACAAGCGAGCAGACGGGCGGTGGTAGACAGCAGGCAGCGGCAATCCGCGAGGCCGCAGTCTATCGGAAGCCGCTGCCGGACCCTGCACTCACGCGCCGGCCTGCGCTGCAGGCGCCGCCAGCCGGAAGGCCGGCAAGGCGGCGCATGCCGCGTCCACCGCGCTGATGAGCGGCCAGCGCGCCAGATCGACCTGGAAGCGGCGCGCGCTTTCGACCTGGGGCACCAGATAGACATCGGCCAGCGTGGGCGCATGCCCGAAGCTGAAGGCACCGCGCGCCACATCGCGCGCAAGCAATGCCTCGCAGGCATCGAAGCCTGCGGCGATCCAGGTGGCGCACCAGGCGTTCACCGCCCCCTCATCGCAGCCCAACTGGTGGCGCAAATACTCCAGGATGCGGCGGTTGTTGATGGGGTGGATGTCGCAGCCCACCAGTGCGGCCAGGGCCCGCACCCGGGCGCGCGCATCGGCGCCCGCCGGCAACAGCGGCGGCTCGGGGTAGCGCTCCTCCAGCCATTCGATGATGGCGGGCGACTGGATCAGCACCTGACCTTCGTGTTCCAGCGCAGGCACCAGCCTCTGCGGATTGAGGGCTCCGTAGGCCTCGCCCAGGTGCTCTTGCTGGCGCAGGTCCACGGGAACGTGTTCGACTTCGAGGCCCTTGAGGTGCAGAGCGATGCGCAGCCGGTGCGAGGTGCCGCTGCGAAAGAAGTGGTGCAGCTTCATGCCGGCAGCGTCGCTCACTGCGCGAGGCCCACGGCCAGCGTGATGGAGCCCACGCCTTCGACGTGGCCCTCGATGCGGTCGCCCGGCACCACGGCGCCGACACCCTCGGGCGTGCCGGTGTAGACCAGATCGCCCGGCTGCAGGTGGTAGAACTGCGAGAGGTCGGCAATGATCTCGCGGATGTTCCAGATGAGCTTGTCCACGTCGGACTGCTGGCGCATCTGGCCGTTGACGCTGAGCGCGATGGCGCCGCGCTCGATCACCACGCCGGGCAGGGGCACGACCTCCGAGGCGATGGACGACTGCTCCACATCCTTGCCCAGGTCCCAGGGCCGGCCCTTGTCGCGCGCCACCAGCTGCAGGTCGCGCCGCGTCATGTCCAGCCCGCAGGCATAACCGTAGATGTGCGTGTGCGCCTGCTCGGGCGCGATGCGAAAGCCGGCCGTGCCGATGGCCAGCACCAGCTCCATCTCGTAGTGGTAGCTCTCGGTGCCCGGTGGGTAGGCCACGGTGGCGCCGGATTCCACCACGGTGGACGGCGACTTGGTGAAGTAGAACGGCCGCTCCTGCGACTTGTCCACGGGCCGCCCCATCTCGACGGCATGGGCGTGGTAGTTGCGCCCCACGAAGAACAGCCGGTTCACGGGCAGGCGCGCGGCCTGGCCGCGCACGGGCAGCGAGACGGTGGCGGGAGGGGTCCAGAGGTAGGTGGTGGACATGCAGGGCTCTCAAGGAAACAAAAAGAATGGCGCAGCGATCAGCCACGGTTTTCGAACACGCCCAGCTTGCGGTGCAGCGGGCTCTCGTCGGCGATGAAGAAAAAGGCCGGCTGGTCGGCCGAGCGGTTGGTCAGCGTGATGGCGGTGTAGCCCGGGGCGCAACAGGTGTCGGCCTCGACCAGCGCAAAGCGCTGCTCATGGATCTGCACGTCGGCCGCGCCTTCGATCAGGTGGAACACCATGGCAGGGGAGCGTGCAGGCAGCCGCAGCACTTGGCCCGGGCGCAGCATCTGCGCGTAGAAGCCGAGGATGTTCTGGGCGTCGGCGCCGGTCTCGGGGTTCACGTAGGTGATCTGCACCGACGCGAGCGCGGGCTGGTCGGCCGCCAGCGATTGCAGCGCCGCACGGGCCTGGGCCCACGGGTAGCGCAACATCGGGTAGGCGCGCGCGGTGCGCCCGAACACGGGCGTGGGCACCATGCCGCCGCGCGCATAGGCGCGGTCGCCCGCCGCCTGGGTGATGGCCTGGCGTGGCCCATCCACGTGGTACGAGGCCTCCAGGTAGTGCACCAGCGGCAGGTCCAGCACGTCGAGCCAGACCACAGGCTCGGGCCCCTCGTGGCCGTGCTCGTGCCACAGCCCGGTGGGCGTGAGGATCAGGTCGCCGCACTCCATCGGGCAGCGCTCGCCGTCCACCGTGGTGCAGGCGCCCTCGCCTTCCACCACCATGCGCACGGCATTGGGCGTGTGGCGGTGCGCGGGCGCCCACTCGCCGGGCAGCAGCAGCTGCATGCCCAGGTACATGGCGGCGCTGGCCTGCATGCTGTCCGGCCCGTGGCCGGGATTGGCCAGCACCAGCACCCGGCGCTCGGCCTTCTCGATGGGCGTGAGCTCGCCGGCCCGCATCAGCAGCGGCCGCAGCGCCGCATAGGGCCAGTGCGTGGCCAGGGTGCGCGGCCGCGGCTGGCCCGGCGGCAGCATGGCACGCAGGCTGGGCCACAGCGGCACGAGGTTGCGTTCGGCGAGTGCATCGCGGTAGTCCTGGGGCAGGTCTTCCAGGCGTCCAAGTTCTTGCATCGGTGTTGTCTCCTCGGGATTCAGTGCGCAGCCAGACAGTTGGCTACGTTCCAGCCGTACAGCCACTCCATGGCGTCGTAGAAGCGCTCGGGGCTGCGCCCGCGCCACAGGTCGTTGCGCACCAGGCGCTCCACGCCCTTGGCGTGGTAGATGCGCCCCATCTCGCGGCCCGAGAGCACGATGCGCGCCGTGCGCGCCACGCGCGAGCGCTGGTACCGATCGAGCGCAGCGTCCCAGTCGTTGCCATGCACGCGCAAGGCCTCGCCCAGGGTCACGGCGTCCTCGAGCGCCATGCAGGCGCCCTGGGCCAGGTACTGCGTGGTGGGGTGGGCCGCGTCGCCGAGCAGCGTGGTACGGCCATGCGTCCAGCGGGCAATGGGATCGCGGTCGGCGGTGGCCCAGCGCTTCCAGCTCTTGGGCAGGTCGATCAGTTGGCGGGCGCGCGGGCAGATGTCCTGGAAGTAGCTTTGCACCTCCTCGCGGCTGCCCTCGGTCACGCCCCATTCCTCCTGTCCGCGGCTGTGGAAGGTGACGACCACGTTGTACTGCTCGCCGCCGCGCAGCGGGTAGTGCACCAGGTGGCAGTGCGGGCCCACCCAGATGCTGGCGGCGTTCCAGCGCAGCTCCTCGGGGAAATCATCGCGCTCCACCACGGCGCGGTAGACCACGTGGCCGGTCACGCGGGCCGGGTCGCCCACGTACTGCTGGCGCACCACGGACTTCACGCCGTCGGCCCCGATCAAGGCCACGCCGCGCCAGGCCTTGCCATGCTGGTCGAAGGCGGTGACGCCGCTGGCGTCCTGCGCCACACGCTCGATGCGGGTGTGGGTCTGCAGGCGCACGCGCCCGGTCGCCAGCGCCCCGTCGAGCAGGCAGTTGTGCGCGTCCACCCGGTGGATCACCGCATAGGGGTTGCCGAAGCGGGCACGGAAGGCCTCACCCGTGGGAATGCGGCCCACCTGGTACTCGTCCAGCGCGTCGTGCATCACCATGCAGTCGGTGAACACCGAGCGGCTGCGCGCCTGGTCACCCACCCCCAGCGCATCGAAGGCATGGAAGGCGTTGGGCCCCAGCTGCATGCCGGCACCGATCTCGCCGATGGCCGGCGATTGCTCCAACACCTGTACTTCAAACCCCTGGCGCACCAGGGCCAGCGCCGCCGCCAGCCCACCGATGCCACCGCCGGCCACCAGCACGGGAAGGCCCGCGGCCCGCTCGTTTGTCTGATCCATGGTCCACCTTTTGAAAGAATTTAATCAGTATACTGATGATTAGTGTAGCCACGCATGGACCATGTGCGCAAGCCTTTGTCGCCGAATTTGCAATTTGAAATGAATCAAGGGTTTCCACCAAGCGCTTCGTCAAGGCGTCGGACCTATTATTTTAATCAGCATACTGTCAATCAGTGAACCAACGACGCACACCTTTCAGGAGATATCCGTGAATCCAATCACCCGACGCCCCTTGCTTGCCTCGCTCGCCTGCACCGGCATGCTGGTGGGCGCCCTGGGCACCAGCCATGCCCAGGGCAGCGACTTTCCGAACAAGCCGGTCACGCTCTACACCGCCTTTGCCGTGGGCAGCGGGCCCGATGCCGTGCTGCGGCTGGTGGCGCACAAGCTGTCAACCCAGTGGAAGCAGACGGTGACGGTGGACAACCGCCCTGGTGGCGGCGGCTTCATCGCCATGGATGCGGCCCGGCGCGGCGCGGCCGATGGCTACACGCTGCTGCAGCTCGACAGCGAGCACCTGGCCGCCGTGCCGCACCTGTACAAGAAGCGCAACGTGGACACGCTCAAGACCTTCGACCCCGTGGCGCCACTGTTCCGCACCCCCTTCATGGTGGCGGTGCCGGCCCAGTCGCCCTGGAAGAACATGACCGACCTGCTGAACGATGCCAAAGCCAGGCCCGGCGGGTTGAGCTATGGCTCCTGGGGCGTGGGCAGCCCGGGACACCTGGGTGGTGAGTGGCTCGAATCCATCACCGGCGTGCGCATGACCCATGTGCCCTACAAGGAGGTGAGCCAGCTGTACACCAACGTGGCCACCGGCGAGGTGGCCTGGAGCTTCGCCAGCATTCCATCGAGCCAGGGGGTCTACAAGGCCGGCAAGATCAAGTACCTGGCGGTGGCTGCGCCCAGGCGCATCCCGCAGCTGCCCGACGTGCCCACCGTGGCCGAGGCCGGCGGCCCGGCCCAGCTCGACGTGAACTCCTTCGTGGTGCTGGTGGCCCCCAAGGGCGTGCCCGCCACCGTGCGCAACAAGATCCATGCAGACGTGCTCACCGCACTGGCCGACCCCGAGGTGCGCGAACGCTTCAACACATTCGCCTTTGAGCCGTTGGCCTGGTCGGTGGAGGAGATCGGTCGCAACGCCGCGACCAAGTCGAGCCAGTACGAGCAGTTGATCACCAAGGCCGGGATCACGCTCGACTGAGGCTGGGAGCGTGCGCGCCTCCCACACACTGCGTCGGAAAAGCCTGACGCTGGGGCGCGCCCGCCGCCTGCGATCCGGCACAGGGCGTGATCGAACAATGCAGTCACCACAACAAAAGGAACTGCCATGTCGCTCTCCCTCATTCTCCTGATCGTCCTGATCCTCATCCTCGTCGGCGCGCTGCCCACGTGGGGCCACAGCCGTTCGTGGGGCTATGGACCCAGCGGCGGCATCGGCCTGGTGGTGCTGATCCTGGTGATTCTGCTGCTGATGGGCAGGATATAAACCTGCCAAGGCCTGCTGAAGGCCCTGAAGCAAAAAGCGTGGCCTGGCCACGCTTTTTGCTTTAGGGGTGTGCCCGGCGCCTGCAGATGGTCAGGCGGCCTTGCGCAGCTGCGCGTTGGCAAAGGCCGTGGTGAGCTGTGCCAGCTCGGTCTGGTTCACGACGCCGTTGGCATTGCCACGGCGGTCCACCAGCTGCAGCAGCGATTGCGACAGCTCGCTGCCCCCCTGGGTGCCCGATGTGGCGGCAATGCCCTTGAGGAATTCGTCGCGCGAGATGGCGCCGTCCTGGTTGGCGTCGAAGCCATTGGCCAGTTGCTCCTTTTGTGCATCCGTGGCGCCGAAGCTGGCGAGAAGTTCCTGGAAGTCTTTCCTGGACACCGAGCGGTCTGCCTGCGATGCCGTCAGCGCCGCGCCCGCATCGGCAGCGGTGCGTGCGCCCAGCGGACCATCGAGCTTGCCAGAGGTCATCAGGATGCCCTTGCCGGCGAAGCCGGTCATGGCCTCGGCCTCCTTGCTCAGCGTGACCACCGCAGACGGTTCGGCAGCGGCCGGCTGGCTGGTGCGCGAAGAGGCCGCCGACTTGCTGCCCGAAGCGGCGTTGTAGAGGAAGGAAGCGACGGACGCGAGGCCGGAAATGAGGGGGGTCATGGCCAATGGACTCCTGTGCGGCGGCTGGCTGCCGGTGCTTTCCTGCAAAGCACCAGGGCAGACCATCGCCCGGTGGTCCAGCATATGCGGCAAGCGCACCACGCAATGGGCAGAAAAGCGGCCTTGCACAGCCGCTTTTCCAACCCACCGGCTACTTCAGCACGTAGCTGGCCAGCACGCTCTGCACGTCGTAGATGCTGAGCTTCTTGTTGAACTGCTTCTGGAACGGCGTGGCGCTGCCCGAGATCCAGATCTTGAGCTCGGCATCGAGGTCGAAGGTGCCACCCGTCTCGATGCTGAAGTGCGTGATGCTCTTGTAAGGCAGCGAGTGGTATTCCACCTTGCTGCCGGTGATGCCCTGCTTGTCCACCAGCACCAGGCGCTTGTTGGTGAAGACGAAGTAGTCGCGGATGAGCTGGTAGGCATGCTCCACGACCTCGCCCGGCATCAGGATGCGGGCGAACTCTTCCTGAATCTTGGATGCATCGATCTTGGATGCATTGCCCATCACGCCGTCCAGCAGTCCCATGGCAGTCTCCTCGGTTGCAATGGGCACATCGTAGCGGGGCTACCGATACCCCTGCCCGAAGGCCACGAATTCGCCGGTGAGCCTTCCGGCAGGCTGCCCGTGGTACATCAGCACCGAGGCCTGCTCGATGCGGCCCAGCCCCTTGCGCTCGAACACGCGCACGAAGGCCCGCCAGGCCTGCTCGGTGGGCGCCTCGGCCACGGCCGTGAACGTGCCGTCGATGGGCAGGCCGTATTCCATGGTGTTGCGCTGGATCACCAGCCGGCTGCCCAGGCCGTGCGCGGACAGACGCAGGTGCAGCATGGACCAGGCGGCCAGGATGGCCACGGCCGATGCGCTGCCGCCGAACACCGTGTCGCGGTGGTTGATGTTGGGTGCCAGCGGCGCGCTGAGCACCACGCGCTCGAGCGAAGCCTCCAGCACCGACACGGCCATCGCGCCGGACAGGGGAATGTGCTGGTGCAGGTAGGCCTGCAGGTCGTCGTCAGGTTTCATGGCGTGCTTTCGATGGGGTAGCGAATGGCTCCACCACGGCCCCGGCGGGCAGTGGCGGCTGCGGATCACGATAAACGATGTGGAGGATGCCTTCGTGCCCGCGGGCGAGCGCCTCGCGCAGGAAGGGTGGGCGCAGGTCCAGCCCCGCGAGTGCGGAGAGTTCGAACCAGGCGAACTCCAGGCGCCTGCCGCCTTCGATGCCTTCGTACGGCCCCGGGGACTGGTCCAGCAGGCTGGCCGGCTGCGGGTGCACATGCAGGTACAGGCCGGTCTCGTGGTAGGCCGTACCGGCATAGACGAAGAAGTTCTCGACCACACAGGCCAGCGCACCGGACACCACCGCGAGACCGAGTTCCTCCCCCATCTCGCGCACCAGCGCCTCGCCGGCGCTCTCGCCGGGTTCGATGCCGCCGCCGGGCAGCGCCCAGAAGGCATCCCCTTGCATGCGATGCAGCAGCACCTGCCCGGGGCGCGTGATGATCGCGGCGGCACGCAGGCGCATGAGGGGCTGCAGGGATGTGGAGGCGGTGGAGACGACGGCAGACAGGGTCATGGGCGCGATCCTATCGCGCCCGTTGGTGGAGGTGCGTGGCCGGCGTCAGCCCGGCTGCGCGTCCGGGGGTGCTGGCAGCAGCAGGTTCTGCTGCGCCGCCACCGTCTCGCACAGAAAGGCCCAGGTGGCCTGCATGCGCGCCACGTGCTTGTTCTCCTCGGGCATGGACATCCAGAAGGTGCGTGTGAATCGTGCCTTGCCGGGCAGCACCAGCGTGAGGGCCGGGTCCTGCGCGGCGACGAAGGCCGGCAGCACCGCCAGCCCGGCCCCGGCGCGCACCGCTTCGTACTGCGCCAGGATGCTGGTGCTGCGCAGCGCAAAGCGTGCGGGGCGGTGCAGCTCGTCCAGGATCTGCAGTTCCTTGGTGAACAGCAGGTCGTCCACATAGCTGATGAAGCTGTGGCCGCGCAGGTCGTCCGCCGTGCGGATGGGTGCATGGCGGGCCAGGTAGTCGCGCGTGCCGTAGAGCTGCAGCACATAGTCGGTGAGCTTGACCACCAGCACCGCGCCGCGCGCCGGGCGCTCCAGCGAGATCACGATGTCCGCCTCGCGCCGCGACAGGTGCACCAGGCGCGGCAGGGCCAGCAGGTCCAGCACCAGGCCCGGGTGCTCCAGCGCGAAATGCGCCAACTGCGGCGCCAGCACCAGGTTGCCAAAGCCCTCGGTGGTGCCGATGCGCACCAGGCCCTGCAAGCCCTGGCGCACGCCGGGCGCGGCGTTTTCCACCGCCAGGAAGGCGGCTTCCATGGCCTCCACCTGGGGCAGCAGCGCGCGGCCGGCCTCGGTCAGCCGGTGGCCGCCCGCCTCGCGGGCGAACAGGGCGGAGCCCACCTGCTTTTCGAGTGCCTGGATGCGGCGGGCCACCGTGGTGTGGTCCACGGTGAGGCGGCGCGCGGCCCCTACCAGGGTGCCGGCACGGGCCAGTTCTAGAAAATAGCGCAGGTTGTCCCAGTCCATGGAAGCTCTCGTCAAACGTGCGGGGTGCAGATGCACAGCGGCAAACGCATCATGTGCATTTTTGCAAACATCGTGCGCAGTATTGTCTATTGTCTTCACAATTTTGCACAGCTACCATGCACGGGTTGCCAGATCCTTCCCGTTTTCGCGCCCCTTATCTTCAGGAGACATACCGATGAACGCACCCACCTCTTCGGCCGTACTGGCCCCCACCGTCAAGCTGCTGATCGGCGGCCAGTTCATCGAGTCCAAGACCACCGAGTGGCGCGACGTGGTGAACCCTGCCACGCAGCAGGTGCTGGCCCGCGTGCCGTTTGCCACCGCCGAGGAGATCGATGCCGCCGTGGCCTCCGGCAAGGAAGCCTTCAAGACCTGGAAGAAGACGCCCATCGGCACGCGCGCGCGCATCTTCCTCAAGTACCAGCAACTGATCCGCGAGAACATGGCCGAGCTGGCCGCCATCCTCACGGCCGAACAGGGCAAGACCCTGCCCGACGCCGAAGGCGACGTGTTCCGCGGCCTCGAAGTGGTGGAGCATGCCGCCGCCATCGGCAACCTGCAGCTGGGCGAGCTGGCCAACAACGTGGCCGGCGGTGTGGACACCTACACCCTGATGCAGCCCCTGGGCGTGTGCGCGGGCATCACGCCCTTCAACTTCCCCGCCATGATTCCTCTGTGGATGTTCCCCATGGCAATCGCCACGGGCAACACCTTCGTTCTCAAGCCCTCCGAGCAGGACCCGATGGTGACCATGCGCCTGGTGGAGCTGGCACTGGAAGCCGGCGTGCCCCCGGGCGTGCTCAACGTGATCCACGGCGGCGAGATGGCCGTGAACGCGATCTGCGACCACAAGGACATCAAGGCGATCAGCTTCGTGGGCTCCACCAAGGTGGGCACCCATGTCTACAACCGCGCCAGCCTGGCCGGCAAGCGCGTGCAGTGCATGATGGGCGCCAAGAACCATGCCATCGTGCTGCCCGATGCCAACAAGGAGCAGACCCTGAACGCCCTGGCCGGCGCGGCCTTCGGTGCGGCTGGCCAGCGCTGCATGGCGCTGTCGGTGGTGGTGCTGGTGGGCGAGGCACAAAAGTGGATTCCCGATCTGGTGGCCAAGGCCAAGACCCTGAAGATCAGCGCCGGCACCGAAAAGGGCACGGACGTGGGCCCGGTGGTCTCGTGCGCCGCCAAGGACCGTGTGGAAGGCCTGATAGCGCGCGGCGTGGCCGACGGCGCCACGCTGGAACTCGATGGCCGCAACCCCCAGGTGGCCGGCTACGAAAAGGGCAACTTCGTGGGCCCCACGGTCTTCAGCGGAGTCAAGCCCGGCATGAGCATCTACGAGCAGGAGGTCTTCGGCCCCGTGCTGTGCCTGTCTGCCGCAGCGGACATCGATGAGGCCATCGCCTTCATCAACGACAACCCCAACGGCAACGGCACCGCCATCTTCACCCAGTCGGGTGCGGCGGCGCGCAAGTTCCAGGAAGAGATCGACGTGGGCCAGGTCGGCATCAACGTGCCGATCCCCGTGCCGGTGCCGCTGTTCTCGTTCTCGGGTTCGCGCGCTTCCAAGCTCGGCGACCTGGGGCCCTACGGCAAGCAGGTCGTGCTGTTCTATACGCAGACCAAGACGGTGACGGCACGCTGGTTCGACGACAGCACGATCTCGCACGGCGTCAACACCACCATCAGCCTGAAATGAAGCCCCCCCTGAGTCGCTGCGCGCCTTCCCCCCAAAGAGGGGACGCCCCCAGCGCGGCGGGGCGGCCCTTGCGCGGGGGCGCTGGCTTCGGCCACGCCGATCCCAAGGGCCGGGAACGATGCCAAGCAGCGCCGGGGACAGCACAGGCCAAGGGTTTTTGCGGGGCATGGTGAAATCGGTGCATGCACCGTGACCGCCCTTCCCTGCTGCGCGCCGCAGCCTGCGCCCTGCCCTTGCTCATGGGTTCCTCTGCCGCCTTCGCCCAGGCCGGCGCCGCATGCCGCCCGGGCGGTACGGTGGCCGAGACCAATGCCTGCGCGGTGCAGGATTTCCAGGCCGCCGATACGACCATGGCCGTGCTCTATGGCGACGTGATGCGCGCCCTGTCGGCGCACGAGCGCCCGCAGCTGCGCCAGGAGCACTCCGCCTGGCTGCGCGCGCGCACCACGCAGTGCAAGCAGTCGACCCGTGCCACCGAGCAGCAGCCCGAAGGCCCCCGGACCTACCACGAGTGCCTGACCCGCGAGACACAGGAGCGCCGCAAGGGGCTGATGCGCTGGCTCAGCATGGACAGCCCCGCGAAGCCCTGAGGCACCGACAGAACAACAAGGATCACAGAGACATGGACTTCGAGCTCTCCGAAGAACAACGCGCCTTCGCCCAGACGGCCCGCGACTTTGCGCGGGCCGAGTTCGCGCCGCATGCCGCGCACTGGGATGCCGAAGGCATCTTCCCCAAGGAGGCCATCGCCAAGGCCGGCGAGCTGGGCTTCTGCGGCCTGTACGCGCCCGAGGCCGCAGGCGGCCTGGCGCTGCCCCGCCTGGATGCCACGCTGGTCTTCGAGGAGATGGCGGCGGTGGACCCTTCCACCACGGCCTTTATCACCATCCACAACATGGCCACCTGGATGCTGGGCACCTGGGCCACGCCGGCCGTGCGCGACCACTGGGGGCCGCTGCTCACCACGGGCGAGAAGCTGGCCTCCTACTGCCTGACGGAACCCGGCGCGGGCTCGGACGCAGCCTCGCTCAAGACCCGGGCCGAGCTGGTGGGCCACGAGTATGTGATCAACGGCTCCAAGGCCTTCATCTCGGGCGCGGGCGCCACCGACGTGCTGGTGCTGATGGCGCGCACGGGCGATGCGGCCTCGGGTGCGGGGGGCATCTCGGCCTTCGTGGTGCCTGCCGACACGCCGGGCATCAGCTACGGCAAGAAGGAAGAGAAGATGGGCTGGAACAGCCAGCCCACGCGCACCATCAGCTTCGACAACGTGCGCATCCCGGCCGACCACCTGCTCGGCCGCGAGGGCGAGGGCTTCAAGATCGCCATGAAGGGCCTGGACGGCGGGCGCATCAACATCGCCACCTGCTCGGTGGGCGCCGCCCAGGGCGCGCTCACGCAGGCCCAGCAGTACATGCACGACCGCAAGCAGTTCGGCAAGCCGATCGCGAGCTTCCAGGCGCTGCAGTTCAAGCTGGCCGACATGGCCACCGAACTCGTGGCTGCGCGCCAGATGGTGCGCATGGCTGCCAGCAAGCTCGATGCGGGCGACCCGAATGCCAGCACCTACTGCGCCATGGCCAAGCGCTTTGCCACCGATGCGGGCTTCACTGTCTGCAACGAGGCCCTGCAACTGCATGGCGGCTACGGCTACATCCGCGAGTACCCGCTGGAGCGCCTGCTGCGCGATGCGCGCGTGCACCAGATCCTGGAAGGCACCAACGAGATCATGCGCGTGATCATCGCGCGGCGCATGCTCGATGGCGATGCGCCGGACGTGATCCGCTGAGCCCTGTTCACCATGCCTGCCCGCCCGCTTTCCGACGAAACCCTGCACCTGATCGACGCCGTGCGCACTGCGCTCGAAGCGCGCAGCGACGTGGAGGAACGCAACCTGTTCGGCAGCCATGCCTTCTTCGTGGATGGCAAGGTGTGCATCGCCGTGAAGAACGACGATCTGCTGGTGCGCCTGCCGCCCGAGCGGCACGCCGAGTTCCAGGAGATGCAGAACACGCGCGAGCTCTCACCCGGCGGCGGCATGAAGGGCTACTTCTGGATCGAGCCCAACGGCTATGCCACGCGTGCGCAATGGAACTTCTGGGTGCGGGAGGCCCTGGCCTATAACCCGCAAGCGAAGGCCACGCCCAAGCGCAAACCTGCCCCAGCGAAGACCGTGAAGACCGACCCGACGGCCAGGAAGAAACCTGCGGCCAAGCGCCACAGCATCTTCGAGGCCGACGACTGAGCCACCGCCAAGGAAGCCACCACCATGCCACTTCGCATCGTCCGCCTGGGCACTCCACGCTCCCCCGGTGAAGGCACCCGCATCGGCACCGTGCGCCGGCCGCCGCGCGGCGTGCCCAAGGCGGAGTTCGGCAGCCAGAACTGGTACGACGTGTGGTACCCCCTGCTGTCGCCCAGCGCCGAGCTCATGGCCCAGGGCCAGCAGGCGCAGAGCGACAAGGAGTGGATGGCCTTCGTGAAGCATTTCCGCAAGGAGCTGGCCCAGCCCGAAGCTGCCCGTACGCTCGACCTGCTGGCCACGCTGTCGCACCACGGGGCCATGTCGATCGGCTGCTATTGCGAGAACGAGGCGCGCTGCCACCGCTCCGTGCTGCGCGAGGAACTTGCCAGCCGGGGCGCGGACATCGCCACAGATTGACCCCCTTTCAACATCACAACGACACCAAGGAGATACGAACATGAAAATCGCATTCATCGGCCTCGGAAACATGGGCGGCCCCATGGCAGTGAACCTGCACAAGGCGGGCCACGAAGTCCGGGCCTTCGACCTCTCGCAGCCCGCGCGCGACAAGCTGGCGGCCGATGGCGTGGCCATCGCAGCCGATGCATCGGCCGCCGTACAGGGCGCCGAGGTAGTCATCAGCATGCTGCC
Organism: Pseudomonadota bacterium; assembly: GCA_040387235.1. GTDB lineage: Bacteria > Pseudomonadota > Gammaproteobacteria > Burkholderiales > Burkholderiaceae_C > Acidovorax. The sequence continues at coordinate 31,376 of JAZKEE010000057.1, read as the reverse complement.
CGCCAGCCAGCATGTGGACAGCCTGTTCCTGGGCGCTGGCGAGCTGCTGGCCCAGTTGCCGGCCGGCACGCTGGTGATCGACTGCTCGACCATTGCCGCCGCCACCTCGCGCAAGGTGGCCGAGGCCGCCAAGGCCAAGGGCGTGGCCTTCATCGACGCGCCGGTATCGGGCGGCACGGGTGGCGCCATCGCCGGCACGTTGACCTTCATGGTGGGCGGCGAGGCCGCCGACCTGGAGCGTGCGCGCCCCGTGCTCGAGAAGATGGGCGCCAACATCTTCCACGCCGGTGGCGTGGGCGCAGGCCAGACGGCCAAGATCTGCAACAACATGCTGCTGGGCATTCTGATGGCCGGCACCAGCGAGGCCATCGCCCTGGGCGTGGCCAATGGCCTGGACCCCAAGGTGCTGTCGGAGATCATGCGCCGCAGCTCGGGCGGCAACTGGGCGCTGGAAAAATACAACCCCATGCCCGGCGTGATGGAGACCGCCCCTGCCAGCAAGGGCTACGCGGGCGGCTTCGGCACCGACCTGATGCTCAAGGACCTGGGCCTGGCGCAGGAGAATGCCGCCGCCGTGAAGGCCGCCACGCCCCTGGGCGGCCTGGCGCGCAACCTGTACGCGGCGCACAGCCTGGCAGGCCATGGCGCGCTCGATTTCTCGAGCATCATCAAGTCAGTGCAAAAGCAAGGCTGATGGCCGGCGCCGGCTGACCGGTGCCCTGGTCTGCCGGCATGGTGCTCAACCCCCGCGTGGGTTGAGCACCATGCTGTCGCGCTTGATCTCCACGTCGAACTGGCGCAGGAAGTTCTGGCCCAGCAGCGCATCGTCCTCGCTCTCACCGGTGTAGCCCGTGCCCACGCGCAGGCCCGACACCGCCAGGTTGCGCACCGTGACGGACTCGGACGCCGACACGCGCCCCTCGCGGTTGCCGTTGGCCGTGCGGAAGGTGGTGGGCACGCCGCCCGTGAGGCCCGCCTTCTTCGCCACGGCATCGGTCACCGCGATCAGGCTGGCGCCCGTGTCCACCATGAAGTTCACCGACACCCCGTTGACGGTGCCCGCCACGCGGAAGTGACCGTCGCTGTGGCGCGGTATCACCAGCGAGCCGGCGGACGTGACCGTGGCACCGCGCGGTGCCATGAACTGCTTCATGCCGAAGTACAGAAGCCCCATGACGACCAGCCAGAAGGCGAGGATGGCCAGGGTGTTGGTGCGCAGTGCGCGGCGCGTCTGGTCGTCCGCTGGGGATGGTCGCTGGTAGTCGTGTTCTTCGCCCATGGGCTTGACATTCAAATGCAGAGCCCCAAATCATAGGGCAGCTGCGACCCGCCGCCGGGCAGCAATGTCCTCATCAATTGGCGGGCTGCAGGCCACGCAGGAACTGCTGCTCGAACACATCGGCCGGCACCGGCCGGCTGTAGAGAAAGCCCTGGATCTCGTCGCAGCCCAGCAGCGCCAGCAGGTTGGACTGTTCCTGGGTCTCCACCCCCTCGGCCACGACCTTGAGCCCCAGCGAGTGCCCCAGGTTGATGATGGTGGAGACCAGCGCCTTGCCCTGGGGACCTGCGGCGATGTGCAGGATGAAGGAGCGGTCGATCTTGAGCGTATCGAGCGGGAGCCGGGCCAGGTAGCTCAGCGAGGAAAAACCGGTGCCGAAATCGTCCATGGCCACGGTGATGCCCATCTGGCGGATGGCGTGCAGGCTCTGGATGCTGTGCTCCACGTCGTCCATCACCATGCTCTCGGTGATCTCCAGCTCCAGCCCGGCAGCGGCCTGCGGGTCATGCGCCACGGCCGAGCGCACCTGCTCGATGAAGCCCCGGTGGCGCAACTGCAGGAACGAGACGTTCACCGCCACCCGGATCGGCGCCAGGCCTGCGGCACGCCAGCGCAGGTTGTCAGCCAGGGCCTGGCCCATCGCCCAGCGGCCCACGTCGTAGATCAGGCCGGTTTCTTCGAGGATGGGGATGAACTGCCCTGGAGGCACCAGGCCGCGCCGGGGATCGTTCCAGCGGATCAGGGCTTCGGCGCCGGTCACCTCGCTGGTGGCCAGGTTCAGCTTGGGCTGGTAGTGCAGCACGAACTCGCCGCGCTCCAGCGCCTCGCGCAACTGGTTCTCCAGGCTCAGCGCCTCGGCCACGCGCAGGTTCATCTCCGAGGTGTAGAACAGCAGCGCGTCGGCCGAGGCCTTGGCCTTCTTGAGGGCGGCCTCGGCATTGCGCAGCAGCGCCTCGGCATCGCCCCCATCCATGGGGAACAGGGCCACGCCCGCCTTGGCAGTGATGCGCAGCTCCTGCTGGCCCAGCAGAAAGGGCTCGTCGAAGCAGGCACGCATCAAATGGTCCACGGCCATGGCCACCGCGCTGGCATCGCGCGCGTCGCACACGGCCACGCCGAAGCTGTTCACACCAATGCGCGCCAGCATGTCCGTCGCACTGGCATGCAGCTGCAGGCGCTGCGCCACCAGCTTGAGCAACTCGTCCCCCAGCGAGCGCCCCAGCGTGTCGTTGACGATGCGAAAGCGGTTCACGTCGATCAGCGCCACCCCCAGGAAGGGCGAGGCCTGAGAGCGCGGGCCCTCGCGCGCGCGCACGTGCTGGTTCACGCGGTCCAGGAACAGCGTGCGATTGGGCAAGGTGGTGATGTCGTCGTAGTAGGCCAGGTAGTTCAGGCGGTCGGACTTTTCCAGGTGGTCGAGCGCGAAGCTGATGTCGCCGGCCAGCTCACCCAAGAGCTTCATCTCGGTGGCATCGAAGAAGCTGGCCTCGTCGGAGAACAGCGCCATCACGCCCACCACCTCGTGGCCCACCACCAGGGGCAGCACCGCCAGGGAGGCCACCGAACGGGCGATCAGCTTGGCTGGCAACAGCACGCGGGGATCGCCTTCGACCTGGTCGCAGACAACCGCGCGCTTTTCGCGGACCACCGTGGCCGTCAGGCTGTAGACGCCCGACGGCTCGTCCGCATACGACAGGCGGCCCGCAATGTCGTCGAAGAAGTCGGGATCGGAGCCGGAGATGGCCATGGGAATCACCTGTTGCGCCGTGCGGTCGACGCGGCCGATCCAGGCCATGCGGAACTGCCCGTGCCGCACCGCGATGTCGCAGGACTGGGCGAACAGCTCCTGGCGGCTGCGCATGCGCACCAGCAGGGTGCTGATGCCGCTGAGCACCGCATAGACGCGGTTGAGGCGCTTGATCTTTTGCTCGGCCTCGCGCCGCTCGGTGATGTCCTCGCCCAGGCAGGCGATGCCGATGGCTTCGCCGTCGACGGAGCGCAGCACCGTGTTGTTCCAGTACACCAGCCGGCGGGCCCCTGCGCGCGTGAGGATCTCCTGCTCGAAATGCCAGGTGGCCGGCCGGTCGGTCAGCATGTTCTCGAACACCCGCTGCATGCCGTCCATGCCCGGGGGAAGGAACAACTCGAACCAGTTGCGACCGAAGATCTCCCCTCGTTCCCAGCCCGTCAGCCGCAGCAGGCAGTCGTTGCAGTAGGTGATGCAGCCGTTGCGGTCAAGCATCAGCGAGGCCATCTCGACCTTGTCGAGCAGTTCGTTGAAGCGCCGGTCGCTCTCGCGCAGCGCCTCCTCGGCCCGCTTTTGCGCCGTGACATCCTGGATGGTATTGAACCAGCGCAGGCCTTCGGGAGCAGCGCCTTCGCCGGGCAGCGGCTCCATCACCTGGCGCAGGTGCAAGAGCGCCCCGTCGGCGCGCCACAGGCGGTAGGTGAAGTCCATGCGCACGCCTTCGCGCACCGCCTTCAATGCCGTGCTGCGGACCAGTGCCCGGTCGTCGGCATACACCATGGCGATCCACTCCCGGGCGGAAGCCGGCATGGTGTCCGGATCGCGCCGCAGCATCTGCGCCAGCGTGGCAGGCCAGCTCTCGAACTGGCCGCCGGGACTGCTGATGATGTGGGTGATCCTGGCCAGCACCTGGGCACGGTGCAGCCCAGCCTCGCTGGCACGCAGCTCCTCCAGGGCGCGGCGTCGCTCTATCACCTCGATGTGCAGTTGCTCGGCGTGGCGTTGCACCTCCTGGTAGAGGCTGCCGTTTTCATAGATGCGCCCCACCTGGGCAGCGAGGATGGACAGGATGCGCTCGTCCTCGGCGCTGAAGTGGTCGGCCCCGTCCTTGTTGGCCAGGCAGATCCAGCCGTAGGACGAGGCCAGGGAGGCGACAGGCGCTTCCAGGGCGCAGTACAGCGGCGGGTAGCCCGGCGGCAGACCCGCCATGGTGGGATCGCCGCCAGGGTTGAGCAGCCGCTGCGAGCGGCGCTCCGTCTGCAACCGCCCCAGCAGGCCCGACGAGGCATCGGGCGCAGGCAGCGACCGTGCCAGCAGCGGGTCGATGCCGCTGGTGCACACCAGCGACGCATGGCCCGGCTTGCGCACGGCGCACAGCACGGCGTATTGCGCACCGATGAGTTCACGGGCCCCTGTGCAGACCTTGTTGAGCAGCACCACGGGGTCGCGCTCGGACGCCAGCTGCAGGTTGAGTTCGGTGAGCGCGGCCAGGCGGCGGTTGGTGGCCTCCAGCTCGACTACATTGCCGCGCAGCTTGTCGGTCACCAGGCGCAGGTGCTGGGAGCGAAAGGCCTGCTCAGGCACCTGGGGCGTGCCATCGGTGCCCTGTGCCGCCTGCCCCAGCGTGCGTTCGATGGCGCTCAGGATTTCCTGCGGCTCGCAGGGCTTGACCAACACCTCCGAGACGCCTCCGGCCAGCGCCAGGCTGCGCGCCTCCTCGCCCTGGTAGTAGGCGCTGTAGAAGATGACGCGGGTGCCCGCCAATGTGGGATCGGCGCGCAGCTGGCGCACGAACTCGTAGCCGTCCATGGTGGGCATGAGAATGTCCGAGATCACCAGCGCCGGCCGCTCGGCGCGCACCAGCGCCAGCGCATCCGCACCGTCCGCGGCCTCCAGGGCCTCGTGGCCGCCGTGCCGCACGAGCGTGACGATCAGGGCCCGGTTGGGGGCCTGGTCGTCCACCACGAGGATCTTTGCCATGGCTGCCGCCCTCCTTGCTTGTTCGTCACCGGGGCGGGCGTACCGCCCGCGATGCCGGCGCGAGATAGGCCTCGACCTGGCGCACGAAGCGCTCTGGATCGATGGGCTTGGAGATATGGTCCTGGAAGCCGACCTCCAGTGCCTTCTCCCGGTCGCCGGGCATGGAAAACGCCGTCACGGCCACCAGCGGAGCCCTGCGCCAGCCAGGGTCTGCATGCAGCCGCCTGGCCACCTCATAGCCGTCCATGACCGGCATCTGCAGGTCCGACAGGATGAGATCGGGGCCATGTTCCAGCGCCGCGCGCACGCCCTCGCGCCCGTTGGATGCGCTGTATACGTGGTAGCCATCGGCCTCCAGCAGGTAGGTCACCAGCATGCGGCTGGCTTCGTCGTCTTCGATGACCAGGATGCGGGCGGTCATCCCTGGGCTCCCGGCAGATCAAGAATGAAGGTACTGCCCTCGCCAGGCCGGCTGTGCAGGGTGATGTCGCCGCCCATCGCCTGGGCGAGCTTGCGGCTCAGGTGCAGCCCCAGGCCCGAGCCCTCCTGGCGCCGCTCTGCGCCCTCCACCCGGGAGAACGGCTCGAACAGCCTCGGCTGGTCCGCCAGGGGGATGCCGGGCCCCGTGTCCTGCACACGCAGGCTCAGCCGCGGGCTCGCCGGGTCAGGTGCATCGAGCTGCACCAGCACACGCCCCTCGCCCGTGAACTTGATGGCATTGCCCACGAGGTTGATGGCCACCTGGGTGAGTGCGCGCCGGTCGGTGAGCGCCAGCACCGCATGCCCTGGCAGGCTCACCATGAAGGCCAGGCCCTTGCGCTGCGCGTCGGGCCCCAGGGTGGCGGCCACTTCCTCCACCACCGCGCGGCAGTCCACGGCCTCCAGTTGCAGTGCATGCTTGCCGTCGCCGAGCTTGGCCACGTCGAGCAGGTCATTGATCAGCGACAGCAGGTGGCGCGCGCCGGTCTGAACGATGCGCAGCTGCCTTTCCTGCTCGGCATTGAGGGGGCCCGGCATGTGCATGAGCAGGGTGCCGGTGAAGCCGATGATGGCGTTGAGCGGCGTGCGCAGTTCGTGCGACATGCTGGCCAGGAACCGGTCCTTGACCAGCGCCGCATTCTCCAGCTCCAGGTTCTTGTCGCGCAGCGCCTGCTCGAAGCGCTTGCGCTCGGTCATGTCGCGGATGGCACTGGAGACGAACAGGCCCTCCTCGGTCTCCAGCGGGCTCAGGCTGATCTCGACCGGAAACTCGGTGCCATCCTTGCGCAGCCCATACAGGTCCAGGCCCGCGCCCATGGAGCGCGTGCGTGGCTCGGCGAAGAAGCTGCCACGGTGCTGCGGGTGCTGGCCCCGGTGCCGCGCGGGCACCAGCCGCTCGATCTGCTGGCCCAACAGTTCCTCGCGCGCCCAGCCGAACAGTTTCACGGCCTGCGAGTTGACCAGCACGATGTGCCCGCTGCGGTCCACGATCACCATGGCATCGGGTGCCGATTCGAGCAGATCACGGAACTTCTGGTCGGCCTTCTTGCGGGCCGTGATGTCGCGGATCGCGCTCATCACCATGGTTCCCTCTTCGGTTTCCAGAGGACTGAGGCTGATTTCCACCGGAAACTCGCTGCCGTCGTTGCGCACGCCATACAGCTCCAGGCCCGCCCCCATGGTGCGCGTGCGCGGCTGGACGAAGAAGCCGCTGCGATGCCCCAAGTGGGCACCCCGGTAGCGCTGGGGCAAAAGCACCTCGACCGCCTGGCCCAGCAACTGGGCGCGGGCGTAGCCGAACACGCGTTCGGCCTGCGAGTTCACCAGCACGATGCGCCCGGTCGCATTCACCATCACGATGGCATCGGGCGTGGATTCGAGCAGGTCGCGAAAGCGCGCCTCGACCAGCTTGGCATCGCGCAGCACCTTGAGCTGGGTAACGTCCTTCCTGCTCGACAGGAAATAGGCCAACTGGCCGCCTTCGCCAAAGACGGCCCGGGTGGATACGTTCACATGGACCAGCGAGCCATCCTTGCGCCGGCGCACCGACTCGTGCACGGCGACCCCGGACTGCAGGGCTTCGGCACAGATCGATTCTTCGTCGTGCACCTGGTCCGGCGGCACGATGAGCTGCGCGAGGCTGCGCCCACGGGCTTCGGCCTCGGTGTAGCCGAAGGTGGCTTCTGCCGCCGGGTTCCAGTGCAGGACAGCGCCGTCCGGCGCGATGACCAGCAGTGCGTCAGGATTCTGCTCCCAGTGGGCCCCGGAAAAATCAGATGCCATACAGCCCTTCTTGTGACGGGGCGTTGCCGTCGCTCACACCCCGCCCCTGCCCCCCCCGTTTGGGAACATCTTAGGCATGTCTGCGGCAAAACGCCAAGCCAAATATTCCAGGCAGTCTGCCGGGAAGGCCGGCAGCCGGCCCTGCGCGGCACGGCCCGCAGGCACGGCATCCTCCGCTGGCACCGGGGGTCCGCCGGCGGTATGGCGCCGGAGGGATCGCTGCCTGCCTGGATCCTGCGGGATACTTCGACACCATTCAACCCGCCACAAAGGACCCCATGGGCATGTTCACCCGCAGCCTGCAGGCCCCACCCTTTGGCGCGCTGTCCGCCGAAGGCCAGTCCAAGGTCTGGGAAGGCGAGATCGGCATTGCGCACCTGGGGGAAGGGTTCGCGCTGCGCGTGCACGGCGCCAGGGAAGGACCGACAGCGGCGCAGGCCGAGGCCTTTGCGCGCCTGCTGGCCAACGCCCGGCAGATACGGGACAAGGCCGGGCCTGCGCTCGTGGCCTTCCTGCTCGCATGCGAGGTGGTGCCACCGGGGGTTGCACTGAATGAGGTCACGCTTTGGGACTTTCTGACGCCCTGCTTCATCGAAGTGCATCCTGACCACGGCCTGGGCGCCACGCAAAGCGCCTGCTCGGTGGGTTACGAGATTCCCTGGGAGCCAAGCCAGCTCGTCCACATCAACACCACCAACGGTGACTTCACCGAAGTGCATTCGGAGTGACCATGGCGCCATTCGACCGCATACGCCCCCTGCTCGCCCCCTGGGGCCGCCTGCAGCCCCAGCCCGCCAGCGACTGGCAAGGGCCTTTCCCCCTGCCCGCCATCGTCCTGGACTTCTACCGCGAGGTGGGCCCCTGGGGCGAGACCTGGCATGCATCGGTGGGCCCGGTGGGCCTTGCCATCAACGCAGGAGGCAATCCTGTGGATGTGCCGCCGCTGCACAAGCTCTGGGCGCGGCAGGACGGCTATGCCTGGTCGCGCAACCCAGGCAACCCGATCAAAGGTTGGTCCGACCACTGGCTGGTGGTTGCGCAGGAAGGCGCCAACCCGTTCATCCTGGACTGCAACGATGGCAGTGTCTGGTTCGACCTGGCCGGCCGGGGGCACTACGACGACCCGAGCCGGTTTGCCGATGACCTGCCCACCGCGCTGGGCGCCATCGCCACGGTGGCCAACGCGATGGCGGCACTGGGCGACGATGCGCTCGACGACACCTATGAGCTCAAGGCCAGCAGCCGCGTGCAGGTGGCGCAGGCACTTGCGGCCTTCACCGGCAGCGAGGCCAGCGCGCAAGGCATGCTGCAGGCATGGCGGTGGTACCTGTGAGCGTGCTTCAAACCCTTGACGCACTGGCGGCAGACGCCGGCATCGCCCTGCCGCCGCTGCTGCGCCATCTGGTGGCGGCCGACGCCACCGTTTATGGCCCCGACTGGGCCAGCACCTGGCGTGAACGCTGCCTGGGCGCGCCGCCGCCGCTGATCAGTTGCAGTGACTTCGAATGGCTGGATGCCCAGGGCGTGCGCACCACTGCCGGGGAGTGGCTGAACCCGGCGTTTCAGAACGGCCAACGCTTCGTGCCCTTTGCCGAAAGCGGTGCGGGCGATGCGTGGTGCCTGGTGGCGCTCGAAGGCGCCCCGGAGCCCGGCGTGGCCCTGGTGCTGCACGACAACGATGCGAGCGAGGTGGGGTACCGCTCGTTTCAGGACTTCGCCTGCGTGCAGCTGCTGCATGCCCTGGCCGATCTCAGCGACTGGACGGGTGAAGACGGCTTTAGCGCCGAGCAGGCCTGCCAGGTGGTCAGTACCGACGTGGACCAGGTGGCTGCGGGCATGGATGCGGCCACGGGCAGCTGGCTGCGCTCGCTCAGCCACGCGCAGCCCCTGCTGCGCGATGTGCGCGATGGCCCGCGCGCGCAAGCACGCAATGTGCTGTCGCTGCTATCGCAGGAGGCGCTGCAGCAGGCACTGTGCCGCTTCGTCCGGCCCGATGTTGCCCCGCTCGCCATCACTGCGCGCTGGGAATGCGCGCCAGCCATCGAGCGCAGCGCGGCGTTGCTGGCGGCGAAAGAGCCTCCAGATTGGCGCGCGCTGGCGCGTGGGGCGGGCAGCAAGCTGGCGGCCCTGCGCGCCCACCAGCAAACCCATGGCAGCAGCCCGCAGCAGGCCAAGGCCGCCGTGGATGATTTCCTCGAGAACCTCCCGGGGAATGCACCATGAGCCACCCTCCAGGCACGAGGACCAGGAACCTGAGCGCAGCCGTGGGCCTGCTGCCCATGGGCATGGCGGCACCCATACGACGCACATGCTGCGCGCCTTGCGCCGGCAGCTGCCTGCCGCTTTCGCGCTGCACAGCGAAAGCACCAGCGCGCGCTTTCCCATGGAGCCGGGCGAGCGCTACCTGCCGTTTGTGTCGAAGGATGGATCGGGCCGGTACTTCACCGAAGCCTGCGGCAGCTCCGCGCCCCTGGCAGGGTCGCAAGGCAGGGTGAAAGCCCAGGCTGCACGGCCTGCAATAGGCGCGCCATGAACTTGCCGCAAGGCAAACCGCCTCAGCTCAGGCGGCGCGCGTTCTCGGCGTAGATGGCCAGGTAGATCGAGTCCGAGCCCACGTAGGGTGCCTTGCTACCAAAGCCGACGTTGAAGTCGCCGAACGACAGCGAGCGGATGCCCGCCAGGCCATTGCGCAGCCTGTCGCGGGTCAGATCCTTGCCCGCGTTCTTCAGGCCTTCGATCATGATCTGGGCGTTGACCCAGCCCTCCAGGGCACTGCCGCTGTTGAAGAAGGCAGCATTGGCCCCCGTGGCCTTCATGGTGCTCTGGAACTTGCGCACCACCACCGATTTTTGCGAATTGGCATCCGGGAACACCTGCACCAGGGCCATGCCGCGCGTGGCGGCGGCCAACTTGGGCAGCTCCGACGAGATCACCGTGACCGACAGGCCGGCCAGCGGCACGCCGGCGGCCTTGGCTCGGAATGGCAGCACGAAAGCCGTGTTGGCCGTGCCGGTGGTCGCCAGCAGCACGGCGCCCGGGCGCTCGGCTGCCACCTTGTCGGCCAGCTCCGCGCCGTTCTTGCCATCCACCGCCAGGGCGAACTCACCGGCGCGTTCGACCTTGATTTCGTCGAGTGCACGCGACATGTCCTTGAGCACTTCCTTGCCGAAGGGGTTGTCCAGGTAGACCACGGAAATGCGCTTGAGGCCCATCTCCACCACCTGCTTGACCAGGCGCTGGGTTTCGTCGCGGTAGCTGGGGCGCACGAAGAAAACATTGCGCTGCTCGGTCGAGCGCAGCGAGGGAGCGCCCGTGATGGGGCCCACGGTGGGAATGCCCTTGCCTTCGATCAGCGGCAGGATGGCCGCCGTGTTGGCGGTGCCCAGGGGCGAGATCAGCGCGAAGATGGACTGCGCCTCCAGCATCTGCGTCACGTTCTGCAGGGTGCGGCTGGCCACGTAGGCATCGTCCTTGGCGTCCATGCGGATCTCGCGGCCATGCACGCCGCCGGCCTGGTTCAACTCGGCAAACGCCGCCTTCATGCCGGCCACCTGCTCGATGCCGGCCTGGCCCAAGGGGCCGGTCAGGGCGATGGAGCAGCCCAGGTTGATGTGCTTTGCAGACAGGGGCTCGTCCGCAGCGTTCGCCGTGGAGGCCCACACAGGCAGGCTGGTGGCCGCAGCCATCTGGGTGGCGCGCAGGAGAAAGTGACGACGGCTCATGGTGTGAAGGTGCCCGGAGAATTGTGCAAAGGTGGCGCAGGCTACAGGCACAGCCGGGGGCAACTTGTCCGGTTTGCGACAGTCTGTCGCACAAAGCGCACAATTTTGGGGCATGCACCCCGGGCCAGGCCCTGCCAGTCACGCGGGCAGCAACTGGGGCAGCAAGGTCGCCGAGGTACCGCGCAGCACGGCATCGGCGGCATCGTCAAGTTCGCTCGGTGCGGGGTTGACCACCACGACGCGGGCGCCAGCCGCGCGGGCCTGTCGTGCCAGGCCTGCGGCCGGGTACACCGCCCCGGCAGTGCCGGCGACCAGCATCAGATCGCAATGCCGGGCCGCCTGCTCTGCGGCCTCGAAAACCGCCAGCGGCAGCATTTCACCGAACCAGACCACGCCGGGGCGCAGCCGGTTGCCACAGCGATCACAGCAAGGAGGGCTGCCTGCGGCCGCATCGTCGATGCTGCAGCAGTTGCGCGGCGTGTCGAGCCAGCGGTTGGCAAACAGGTCGCCATGCAGGCACAGCACGCCGGTGCTGCCGGCGCGCTGGTGCAGGCCGTCCACGTTCTGGGTGATCAACGTGAGCCGGCCCGGGTGGGTGGCCTGGAAGGCCGCCAGAGCCAGGTGGCCGGCATTGGGCTGCACCCCCTCCATCAGCTGGCGCCGGTGCTGGTACCAGTTCCAGACCCGTTCGGGATGGGCGCGAAAACCCTCCTCGGTCGCCATGTCCTCAGCGCGAAACTGGGCCCAGTAGCCCGTCTGCGCATCGCGGAAGGTGGGCACGCCCGACTCGGCGCTCACGCCCGCGCCGGTGAGCACGGCGATGTGCCGGGCCTCCTGCACCCAGGTGCGCACGGTGTCCAGGCGATCTTCTTGCACGGCCGGGGGCTCAGGACCTTTGGCGCAAGGCCTCGTAGAGGCATACGCCGCTGGCGACGGACACGTTGAGGCTTTCCACCGCGCCCTTCATCGGGATGCTGACCAGCTCGTCGCAGGTCTTGCGCGTGAGCTGGCGCATGCCATCGCCCTCGGCGCCCAGCACGAGGGCCACGGGGCCCTTCAAGTCCACCTGGTAGACGGTCTTGGGCGCGTCGTCGCTGGTGCCGATGCACCAGATGTTGCGCTCCTTGAGCTCACCCAGCGTGCGCGCCAGGTTGGTGACCATGAAGTACGGCATGGTCTCGGCCGCGCCGCTGGCCACCTTGGCCACCGTGGCGTTGATGCCCACCGCATGGTCCTTGGGGGCGATGACGGCATGTGCGCCCGCGCCATCGGCCACGCGCAGGCAGGCGCCCAGGTTGTGCGGGTCGGTCACGCCATCGAGCACCAGCAGCAGCGGGTTCTCGACACCGGCCGCCTCGAGGTTCTCCAGCAGCTCGTCGAGCGAGGTGATCTGGGCCACCGGCTCCACACGCGCCGCCACGCCCTGGTGGCCATGGCTGCCGGCGAGCTTGGCGATGCGCTCGCTGTCGGCTTCGATCAGGCGGGCACCGGCTTCGCGGGCCCGGTCGAGGAACTGGCGCATGCGCGCGTCGCGCCGCGTGACCTCGTAGTAGATCTCGATGACGGATTTGGGCGCGGTCTTCAGACGCACGCCCACGGCGTGGAAGCCGAAAAGAACTTTGGGGGAAGACATGCCCTGATTATCGGTTGCGCGGCGAAGCTGTTCTTTCAATAGTGTCGGGCAGGCCGTCTCTCGGCCTCAAAAATCAGTTTTCAGCCACTTGGCCTGCGTCGATCGTGATGCGCCGCTCGCAGCGCGCGGCAATGCCGCGGTCGTGCGTGACCAGCACCAGCGTCGTGCCCTGCTCGCGGTTGAGCTCGAACATGAGCTGCATGATGGTCTCGCCGGTGGCGAAGTCCAGGCTGCCCGTGGGCTCGTCGGCCAGCAGCACGGCCGGGTGCACGACGAAGGCACGCGCCAGCGCCACGCGCTGCTGCTCGCCGCCAGAAAGCACCTTGGGGTAGTGGCCGAGCCGCTGGCCCAGGCCCACGCGGGCCAGCATGTCGGCGGCGGCCTTGCGCGCATCGCGGCGGTTGGCCAGCTCCAGCGGCAGCATCACGTTCTCCAGCGCGGTGAGGTTGCCCATGAGCTGGAAGCTCTGGAACACGAAGCCCACCTTCTGTGCGCGCAGCGCGGCACGCTCGTCCTCGTCGATGGCGAAGAGGTCATGTCCGTCCAGGCGCACCGTGCCACGCGTGGGGGTGTCGAGCCCGGCGATGATGGACAGCAGCGTGCTCTTGCCCGAGCCCGAGGCCCCCACGATGGCCGCTGTTTCCCTCGGCGCCAGGCGGAAATCGATATCCCGCAGAATGTCCAGCGTACCGGTCGAATCCGTGACCGACTTGAAGACATGCTCGACGGCAATAATGGGGGTCACGGGCGATGGGGAAGATTCGGACATGAAAGGTTCTTTGCTTTGATTCGACATCTGCAGTATCGGCGCCACTTTATCCTCTCGGCAGGCATCCTGGGTTTGGCAGGGGTTTGTGCGCCCGCGGCCTGGGCCCAGGCACCTGCATCTTCCGCGCCAGGCGCACCCGCCATTCTGGTGCTGGGCGACTCGCTGAGTGCCGAATACGGCCTGGCGCGCGGCGCCGGCTGGGTGGCCCTCTTGGAAAAGCGACTGCAGGAGGAAAAGATCGAGCGCCGCGTGGTCAATGCCAGCGTGAGCGGCGAGACCACCTCGGGCGGGCGATCCCGCCTGGCTGCGCTGCTGACCCAGCACAAGCCCGCCGTGGTGGTGATCGAGCTGGGTGGCAATGACGCACTGCGCGGCCTGCCGCTCAAGAACACCGAAGAGAATCTGGCTGCCATGACCGATGCGGCGCAAAAGGCCGGGGCCAAGGTCTTGCTGGTGGGGATGCAGGTGCCGCCGAACTATGGCGCGGACTACTCGAACCGGTTTGCCGCCGTGTTCACCACCGTGGCCCAGGCCAAAAAAGTGGCCGTGGTACCGTTTTTCCTCAAGGGCGTGGCCGATGGACCGGACCCTACCCGCCTGTTCCAGGCGGACCGCATTCACCCGCGTGCAGAGGCGCACCCGCAGATGCTGGCCAACGTGTGGCCAGAGCTGAAAAAGCTGCTGCGCTGAACGCCGTGCCCCCGGACCCGCCTGCGGCCATTGCGGCGCGGCAGGGTGCCGGACACGGCGGTCGAAAACTCAGCCGCCTGGTGCGCCCGTGGGCTGGTTGGCGCCCGGTGCGCCATCGCCACCGGCTGGCTGGTCACCCTGTGGGTCATCCGGCCTGCGCTGGGTTTTGGAGCGCAGCTTCTCTTCTTTTTTTTGCTTTTTTGCGAGCTCGCGCTGGCGCTTTTCGTATCCGTAGTTGGGTGTTGCCAAGGTGTTTGCTTCCTGAAGTAGAGGCCCACTGTAACAGCTAGGCTCCTGTTTGCCGACATATCCCCGTGCCCGTCACGCAGCGGCAAAGGCCCGCTGCAGCGACTGCAGCAGGTCCTGGCGCAGGTCTTGCACCGCCTCCAGCCCGATGGAAAACCGCACCAGCGTTCCGGTCTTCAGATGCGCAGCCGGCCGGCTGCGCATGCGCGCCAGGTCATAGGGCACGACCAGACTCATGGGCCCACCCCAGCTGTAGCCCAGCTTGAACAGGCACAGGCCATCGCAGAAGGCATCGACCTGGTCCTGGCCGAAGCGCGCGTCGATCACCACGCTGAACAGGCCCGCGGCCGCGCCCGCACCGCCATAGGCCGCGCCACACAGCGCCTTCCAGTGGTCATGGCCCGGCGCTGCGGCCAACGCCGGGTGCAGCACCTGGGCGATGGCGGGCTGGCTCTGCATCCAGGACGCCAGGGAGCGCGCCGCCTCGTCGTGCGCACGGTAGCGCAGGCCGATGCTGGGCAGCGAGCGCAGCACCGCCTCGGCATCGTTGCCCCCCACGCCCAGGCCCAGGCGCATGTGGGTGAGCTTGAGCTTCATGTGCAGGGCTTCATCGCGCGTGACGATGCTGCCCATGAGCACGTCGCCGCCGCCGCTGGGGTATTTGGTGAGGGCATGGGCCGAGATGTCAACGCCCAGGGCACCGTCCCCCAGCAGGTCGAAGGGCGCGAAAGCCAGGCCCGCCCCCCAGGTGTTGTCCAGCGCGGTGGTCACGCCCCGCGCGCGGCAGATGCGCACCTGCTCGCACAGGTCGGGGAATTCCATGGTGACCGAACCAGCGGCTTCGAGCCACACGAGGCGGGTGGCCGGGGTGATGCGCGCGGCCAGGTCGGCGGTGTCCAGCGGGTCGTAGACCGCATGCGTGATGCCGAAACGGCGCAGTTCACCGTGGATCAGCTCTTTGCTGGGGCCGTAGACGTTGTCGGGGATCAGCAGCTCATCGCCCGGCTTGAGCAAGGCCAGCGCCACGTTGGCGATCGCCGCCAGGCCGCTCGGTACCAGCAGGCATTGCAGCCCCCCTTCCAGCGCGCACAGCCGCTCTTCCAGGATGAAGGTGGTGGGGGTGCCGTGCAGCCCGTAGGTGTAGCCGCTCTTGTCCTTCCATTCGCGGCTGCGCATGGCGGCCACGTTGGGAAAGATCACGGTCGAAGCCTTGTAGACGGCGGTCTGGGGGGCACTGAATCCCGCAGGCGGAAGATAGTCGTGGTGGACGAGGCGGGAGGCGATGTCGGTGGCATGGTCTTGCATGCCGCCAATGGTAGCGCGCCGCACAAGGCGAACCTTGTGCGGCGCGGCTCCTTTGTCATGGCCCCTGTTCGGGGGCAGGCAAAGGCCAGGGCATGGCCGATGGCTTGCGTTGCACGCATCACTTGCATGGGCGGTCTTCGAAAGCCAGTCCTCGCAATGAAGATCAGGAGGCAGCGCTGCTCGCTGCCCAACTGGCGGTTCGCAACTCCATCCCTGCCCGGTGCGCGTGGGGTCCCGGTCTCTTTACAGTCCCGGGGCCCGGTGCAAGCCGTGAGGTACGGCCGCGCCTTAGCTCGGTGTCACGGTCAACTGGTTGTTGACCGAGGTCACGCCCTTGACCGCCGTGGCAATGGTTTCAGCGCGCTCCTTGGCGGCCGGGGTGGTGGCAGGCCCATTGAGCGTCACGGAACCATTCACGGTGTCCACGTTGATCTTGACCGCGCTCAGGTCGGGGTCCTTGGCCAAGCCAGCGGACACCTGGGCGGTGATGGTGGCGTCATCGATCTTTTCCATCGCGGTCTGCGAGCCTTGCTCCATCTTGTTGCCGGCGCTTTGCATGGCGGCCTCGGCCTTGATGCGGGCATCGGTGGCGGCCTGCTCGGTGCGGCCAACGGCCGAGTCCAGGCGCTGGCCGACGGTGGCATCTTCGGTCTTGCTGCAAGCAGCCAAGCCCAGTGCCAGGGCGCTGACGGCCAGTACGCTGGCAATGCGGTGGGTGGAACGCAGTGCGGTCTGTGCGGTATTCATGGGAAAACTCCTCGCGGGTTGAAACATGCTTCGTACTTTAGGCAAACAGGCGCCCGCACAGGGTCGGATAGCTCCGAAGTGGCTGTAGGACGCCAGGCAGCACACCCGATGCGCGCGACAATCGAGGGCATGCCGTCCTTGCAATCCCTGTCCCGCTGGTTTCCGTTTCTCGCCTGGCCCCGCCCCGACCGCCAACTCCTCAAGGGCGAGTTCTCTGCCGGAATGACCGTGGGGCTGATGCTGGTGCCCCAGGGCGTTGCCTATGCAGCCCTCGCCGGCATGCCCCTGGTGACCGGCATCTATGCCTCGCTGATCCCGGCCCTGGTCGCCGTGCTGTTCAGCTCCTCCACCCGGCTGGGCGTGGGCCCCACGGCCCTCACCAGCCTGTTGATCGGCGCATCCCTGACCGGGCTGGCCGAACCGGGCAGCGCGCAATGGGTGGCCCTGGCGGCGTGGATGGCACTGCTCTCGGGCCTGGTGCAATTGATCATGGGCGCGGCGCGCTTTGGCTGGCTGCTCAACCTGGTGACCTCTCCGGTGCTCAGCGGCTTCACACAGGCCGCGGCCCTCCTGATCCTGGCCTCGCAGCTGCGCGCCTTCACCGGGTTGCGCTCGGACCTGGGAGCGCTGTGGTCCACCCCCTCGCTGGGCCATTTCGACCTGGTGGCCGCCGCCTTTGGCCTGGGCAGCCTGGCCATTCTGGTGCTGGCCCGGCGCTGGCGCCCCAATTTTCCGGCCGCCATCGTCGTCGTGGGTGCTGCCGGGGCGCTGAGCTGGGCGCTCGGCTATGCCGACAGTGGCGGCTCCGTGGTCGGCACGCTGCCCGAGGGGCTGCCCTCCCTGTACTGGCCCGGCCTGCTGTCATGGTCGCAGTTTTCCGCCCTGGTGATGCCGGTGCTGGTGGTCACGCTGGTGAGTTTTCTCGAAACCGCCTCCAGTGCCAAGGTCGAAAGCCAGCGCACCGGCGAGCGCTGGAACGAGAACCAGGACCTGATTGGCCAGGGCCTGGCCAAGATCAGCAGCGGCCTGTGCGGCAGCTTCGCCACCAGCGCCTCGTTCTCGCGCTCGGCCATCAACCTGTATGCGGGTGCGCGCACCGGCTGGGCGACGGTGTTCGCCATCGCCCTGGTGCTGGTGGTGCTGCTGTGGCTCACGCCAGCGCTCTACCACGTGCCGCAGTCCGTGCTGGCCGCGGTGGTGGTCACGGCGGTGACCAGCCTCATCAAGCCCGCCACCCTGCTGCGCCTGTGGCGCATCTCCCGTGTCGAGGCCGTGATGGCCGGCGTGACCTTCGCGCTCACGCTGGCCACCGCACCGCGCATGTACTGGGGCGTGCTCGTCGGGCTGGTGATGAACCTGAGCCACTTTCTGTACCAGCGCCTGCACCCGCGCATCATCGAGGTGGGCCTGCACCCCGATGGCAGCCTGCGCGACCGCCACCTGTGGCACCTGCCCCCCCTGGCCCCCCGGCTGCTCGCGCTGCGCATGGATGCGGAACTCGATTTCGGCTCGGCCAGCGCGCTGGAACGGTATGTGACCGACCACCTGGCCGCCCACCCGGAGACCACCCACCTGTGCCTGATGGCACTGCCCATCAACCGCATCGACATCACCGGCGTGGAGACTTTCGCCACCCTGCGCGCCCTGATGCAGGCGCGCGGCGGCATTCTGCATGTGAGCGGCATGAAGCTGCCGGTAGACCAGGTGCTGCGCCGGGCGGGGCTGCTCGGGCCCGGCCCGGGGCTGCAGATGTACCGCACCGATGCCGAGGCCCTGCAGGCGCTGCAGCAGCTCCCCCCTGCAGCCTCCGGGATGTGAGAAGCTGGGCCGTATCACCCCACGACCCGCGCAGAACCTGGATTTTCGGGCCGTCCCACTGCTACACTCAACGAACTCTGCCTTATCCATTTGTGTCTGACTCTGCGGCTTCTCATCTCGTAGACCTGCGCGATCTGCGCCTGGACATAGCACACGCGCTCGTGGCGCAGGCGGCCGGCAGCGAAGCCTCCCTGCAACGCGAAGCGCCGTCCCGCTACCTCCAAGGCCTGATCGACGGTCTGTGCGAGCTCTCCCTCAAGGACCCCCTCACCGGGCTGGCCAACCGCCGGCATTTCCGTGCCGTGCTGGAGCGCGAGATCGACCGCGTGACGCGCTCGGGCGAAGCCGCCCTGCTGCTGATGCTGGACATCGACCACTTCAAGAAGGTCAACGACACCCATGGCCACCTGGCCGGTGACGTGGTGCTGCAGTCGGTGGCGCGCACCCTGAGCGCCTGCGTGCGCCCCATGGACACCCTGGCGCGCTACGGCGGCGAGGAATTCGCCGTGGTACTGCCCGCCTGCCAGGCCGCCTTTGGCAAGGTGGTGGCCGAGCGCATCCGCCGCGCCGTGGCCAATACGCCTGTCAGAATCTCGCCCTCCGTGGAACTGAATGTCACGGTGAGCGTCGGCGGGGCATTCGCCCTGCAATGGATCCGATCGACCACCCTGCTGTGGACCGACCGGGCCGACCACCAGCTCTACCAGGCCAAATCGTCGGGCCGCAACCGGGTGAGCATCGAAGAGCAGCCCGACAGCACCGTCAGCGCCGAAGAAAAGAGCCTGTTGTTCGGCCCCTTGTACACCCCCTCGGGCTGGGGCGACCTGCCCCCGCTGGACACAACAGGCAGCGCCAACTGAAAGCTAGAAGATGAGTGACGCGCTGTCCCCCCCACCCACCTCCTCCGACGCCCCCCCTTCGCCTGGACGCCCCCCCGGCGCGGCGGCCACCGGTGCGCGCATCATCGCCATCACCAGCGGCAAGGGCGGCGTGGGCAAGACCTTCGTCTCGGCCAACCTCGCAGCAGCGCTCACTCGGCGCGGCCAGCGCGTGCTGGTGCTCGATGCCGACCTGGGCCTGGCCAACCTGGACGTGGTGCTCAACCTGCACCCCAAGATCACCCTGCACGATGTGTTCACCGGCAAGGCCCTGCTCGAGGACGCCGTGATCCAGGCCCCCGGCGGCTTCTCGGTGCTGCTGGCTGGCTCGGGCATGGTGGAGTACTCGCGCCTCACGCCCGAGGTGCGCAACCAGTTCCTGAACGTGATCCAGGCGATCGCGCCCAACTACGACGCGATCCTGCTGGACACCGGCGCCGGCATCTCGGACGTGGTGCTGTTCTCGATTTCGCTGGCCTCCGAGGTGCTGATCGTGGCCACGCCCGAGCCCACCTCGCTGACCGACGCCTACGCCGCCATCAAGGTGCTGGCCATGCAGCAAAAGCGCCAGCATGTGCGCATGGTCATCAACCAGGCCGCGCGCCCGGGCGATGGCCGGGCCATCACGGGCCAGTTGCAGCAGGTGCTGGACCGCTTCGTCAGCACCGAGACCGGCCGCGGGGTGCGCCTGATCCACATGGGCGACATCCCGGCCGACCCTTCCGTGCGCGATGCCGTGATGCGCCGCCAGTTGCTGCTGCTGAACACGCCGGGCTGCCCGGCGTCGCTGGCCATCGCCCAACTGGCCAACAAGATCGAGACCACGCTGCTGGTACCCACGGTCTGAACGGTGCGGCGGGCCACCGCCGCGCCACCGCGCAGCCATCGGTGCCCGCCCGCCAGGAGAATGGCGCCTGGCCGACCCCTTCTTTCCCTGAATTCCGTGTGAACCACAGGCCATCGCCGTGAACGACGTCCTCAATATCTCCTGCTACCAATTCGTGCCGCTGCCCGATGCACACGCGCTGCGCGACCTGCTGCACGAGCGCGCCACCGCAGCGCAGCTCAAGGGCACCATCCTGCTGGCCGAAGAAGGCATCAACTTCTTTCTGGCGGGCACGGCCGAAGCCGTGCGCGGTTTCGTCGATGCGCTGCGCACCGACGCCCGTTTTGCCGACCTGGCGCCCAAGGAAAGCTGGTCGGACACGGTGCCGTTTCGCAAGATGCTGGTCAAGGTCAAGCGCGAGATCATCCGCATGGACCATCCGACCATCCAGCCGTCGGCCGGCCGTGCCCCGGCGGTGACGCCAGCCACGCTGCACCGCTGGCTGGCGCAGGGCCATGACGACGAGGGCCGCGAGGTGGTGACCCTCGACACCCGCAACGCCTTCGAGGTGGACGAAGGCACGTTCGACAACGCCATCGACTGGCGCATCGACAAGTTCACCGAGTTTCCGCCGGCCCTGCGCGCCCACAAGGCCGAATTGGCGGACAAGACGGTCGTGAGCTTTTGCACCGGCGGCATCCGCTGCGAGAAGGCCGCCATCCTGATGCGTGAAGAAGGCCTGCCGCACGTCTACCAGCTGGAAGGCGGCATCCTCAAGTACTTCGAGGAGACCGATGGCGCGCACTACCACGGCGGCTGCTTCGTCTTCGACGAGCGGCGGGTGCTGGCCGCCGATCTGACGACCGACACCCCGGACAAGGCCTGAGCCGCGCTCTCAGTCTGCGCGGAAGCGGTGCTCCGGCAGCGGAATCGACTCGGTCTCGCCCGGCACCACCTTCATGCGGCCCGCCTCCCAGTCCGCGGCCGCCTGCACGATGCGCTCCTTGCGGCTGGAGACGAAGTTCCACCACATGTGGCGCGGCCCGTCGAGTGCATCGCCGCCGATGACCATCAGGCGCACGGCGCTGGCGCCGGCCTGCAGCCGCACGGGTGCTGCGGCGCCCCCCGCGGGCAGCACCGCCAGGGTGTGGTCGGGCAGCGGCTCGCCATCGAGCAGCAGCTCGGCGTCCACGGGGTAGATCGCCATCTCCTGCGCCAGGGCCGCCGGCAGTTCCAGCACGCCGCCCGCAGGCAGCTGCACGTCCAGGTACAAGGTGGGCGCATAGGTGGCCACGGGCGAGGTCTGGCCAAAGGCCGTGCCGATCAGCACGCGCACTGCCGCATCGCCCACCTGCACCTCGGGAATGGCCGCGGCCGGCGTGTGCACGAAGGAGGCATCGACCTCCTCGGCCGCCACCGGCAGCGCTGCCCACAGCTGGATGCCATGGTTCACGTAGGTCGTCTCTGCCAGCGATTCGGGCCGGCGCTCGGAGTGCACGATGCCGTTGCCGGCCGTCATCCAGTTGATGGCGCCGGGCTCGATCTGCTGCACATAGCCCAGGTTGTCGCGGTGCATGATGGCGCCGGAGAACAGGTAGGTCACCGTGGCCAGGCCGATGTGCGGATGGGGCCGCACGTCGTGCGCCGCACCGGGCACCACCGATACCGGGCCGAAGTGGTCGAAGAAGATGAACGGCCCGACCGAGCGGCACTGCACGGCAGGCAGCAGGCGCCGTACGGTGAAGCCGCCACCCAGGTCTTTGGCATGGCCGGACAGGCGCAGCACGCCGCTCATGAGGATGCTCCGGAACACTGGACGGGAAGGTGATGGTGGTGTCGGGTCATGGGGGCTCCTGTAGGGATGGCAGCGATGGATCGTCAGTTTCGAAAGCGCGCAGCCAGCTCGGCCACCCGCTGTCCCAGCACGCGCGCGGTGTCCAGATCACCCGGGGCCATCTCGCCGGCCGAAGCGTCTGACGGTGACTGCGCCATGGCACCACTGTAAGCGCCCAGCCAGTTCACGTCGTTGCGGGTGGCGGTCTTGGAGTTCGATGGCAGCACGCCGGCCCCCACCCACAGGCCGCCATGCTGCATGGCCAGGTGGAACAGGTAGTCGAGCGTGATCTGCTTGTCGCCGTTGGTGGCGGCACTGTTGGTGAAGCCGGCGAACAGCTTGTCCTTCCAGGCCTGGCTGAACCAGGGCTTGGACGAGGCGTCGGCAAAACGCTTGAACTGCCAGCTGGGCCCGGCCATGTAGGTCGGCGAGCCGAAGATGATGGCGCTGGCGGCGGCCAGGGCTTCCCAGCCGCCCTCGGGCAGGCCGCCGTCCGCGTCGATGGCGATCAGCTCGGCACCGGCCCCATCGGCCACGGCCTGGGCCATGCGCTGGGTATGGCCGTAGCCCGAGTGGTAGACGACAGCGATGTGCGGCATGCAGCGGTTCCTTGCGGTGAGGGAAGATCGCGCGCCGGGTGGCCCGGCGGCTGATCAGAGAATACGCCGATGATGCCGCAGGACAGGCCTCAGTTGGAAGAACGGCGCGCGTCCACGCTCCAGCCACCGGCGCCAAAGGCCGCCAGGGCCAGCAGGCCGCCGGTCACGCCCACGTTCTTGAAGAACATCAGCTGCTGCATCATCTGCTTGTCGGCCGGCAATGCCCAGTAGGCATGGAAGAAGAAGCTGGCCACCAGCGTGAAGAAGGCCAGCGCCAGCGCCGCGAAGCGGGTGCCGAAGCCGAAGATCAGCGCCAGGCCGCCCAGCACCTCCACGGCGGCCGCCAGGCCTGCCGCCACGGTGGGCATGGGCAGGCCAACGGAGGCGATGTAGCCCACGGTGCCGGCAAAGCTGGTGAGCTTGCCGATGCCGGCGGGCAGGAACAGGGCGGCCAGCAGCAGGCGCGAAGCCAGGGCCAGGGGGTTTTGCAGGGAATTGAACATGGTGGACTCCTTCAGGTGACGGAAAACAAGAAACTACGGTGGACGTAAAAAACCAGGGTCAGGGGGCCAGGTCGAACACCAGCACCTCGGCATCGTGGCCATCGGCCAGGGCCAGGGCCGACTCCTTCTCGATCAGCGCGGCATCACCGGCCGACAGTGCCTGCCCGTTGACCTGCAGCGCGCCGCGCACCAGGTGCACATAGGTCTTGCGTGCCGGATCGAGCTCCAGGGTGGCCGACTCACCGCCATCGAACAGGCCCGCGTAGATCGTGGCGTCGGCGTGCACGGTGACGGAGCCTTCGGCCCCGTCGGGGGAAGCCACCCGCCGCAGCGTGCCGCGCTTTTCGGCATCGGTAAAGGCCTTTTGTTCGTAGCCGGGCGCAATGCCCTGCACATCGGGCAGCAGCCAGATCTGCAGGAAATGCGTGGTCTGGCCTTGCGCATGGTTGAACTCGCTGTGCTGCACGCCCGTGCCCGCGCTCATGCGCTGCACGTCGCCGGGCGGGATGCCCTTGATGTTGCCCATGCTGTCCTTGTGGGCCAGCTCGCCCGACAGCACGTAGCTGATGATCTCCATGTCGCGGTGGCCATGGGTGCCAAAGCCCATGCCCGGGGCGATGCGGTCTTCGTTGATCACGCGCAGGTTGCCAAAGCCCATGTGCTCTGGATCGTGGTAGCCAGCGAACGAGAAGCTGTGGTACGAGTGCAGCCAGCCATGGTCGGCGTAGCCGCGATCTTGGGATTTGCGAACAGTCAGCATGGTGTGTGCCCCTTTCAAGACTCGACTGTAGGCCTGTGCTCCCTGCACCGGGGGCTGGCATATTGATGGCATGATTCAAAAAAATTGAATTAACATGGCATCACCATGCAAAACCCGCGCGATGTGCTGACCCCCGACAGCCTGGCCATGCTGCAGGTGATTGCCGAGGCCGGCAGCTTTGCGGCGGCGGCACGCCAGCTGGGCCTGGTGCCCAGCGCCCTGACCTACCGCGTGCGCCAGATCGAGGATGCGCTGGACGTGCTGCTGTTCGACCGCAGCGCACGCCAGGCCCGCCCCACCGAGGCGGGCGTGGAGCTGCTGCGCGAAGGCGCGCGGCTGCTGCAGGACATCGACGCCGTGGCCCACCGCGTGCGCCGCGTGGCCACCGGCTGGGAGCCCCAGCTCACGATCTCGGTCGATGGTGCCATTTCGCCGCACACCATGATGGAGCTGGTGGATGCGTTCTACGCCATGGCACCCCCTACCCGCCTGAAACTGCGCGACGGCATCATGACCGGCACGCTGGAGGCCCTGACCTCGGGCCGGGCGGACCTGGCCATCGGCGTCACCATCGCGGGCTCCAGCGTGGCGGGCCTGCAGCAGGCAACGCTGGGGGACCTGCTATTCATCTACGTCGTGGCACCACACCATGCGCTGGCCTCGGTGCCCGAGCCCATCACCGACGCCACCCTGCTGCAGCACCGCGCCGTGGCCGTGGCCGATTCGGCCCTGCGCGGCGGCGCCACCATGGGCCTGCTGGGCGGGCAGGACGTGCTCACGGTGGACACCATGCAGGCCAAGGTGCGCGCCCAGTTGCGCGGCCTGGGCGGCGGCTTCCTGCCAGAACCCATGGTGCGCCCCTACCTCGAAGCCGGGCGGCTGGTGGCGCGCAAGGTGGCGCGGCCCGAGCGCCGCGTGCCCATCCACTACGCCTGGGGCGGCCCGGGCTTCACCGCGCCCGGCAGGGCCCTGCAGTGGTGGCTCAACCAGCTGCAAAGCCCCGCCACGCGCCGCGCACTGCTGGAAAACCACCATCATTTCTGATGCGCAGCCCTGCGCGGGGCGTGTAGAGTGGTCGGTGTCGGAGTTTTCCTGCCAACCGTTCCCGAAAGGCCTCCCATGAGCAAACCTGTTTCTCGCCCTGCCAAACGGCCCCGACGCCCTGCACCAAGCTCTGCTGCTGCCGCGGCGACCACGACGACAAGCCCCTCCTCCCGCAAACCCGCCGGCAGTGCCAAGGCACCCCGGCATTTCGCCATCATCGGCGCCGGCATGGCCGGCATCGCCTGCGCCCGCACCCTGGTGCAGGCAGGCCACCAGGTCACCGTCTTCGAGAAATCTTCCGCCGCTGGCGGGCGCACGACCACCATCGACTCGCCCTTTGGCGGCTTCGATGCCGGCGTGCAGTACTTCACCGTGCGCGATGCCCGCTTTGCGCGCGCCATCGACACCGTGCCCGGCGTGTGCAAGCGCTGGAGCGCCAATTCCGTGCGCGTGCTGGACGCCGCTGGCCGCGTGACCGCCGCCGGCCTGCCCACGCGCGAAGCCCACTGGGTGGCCAGCCCCGGCATGCAATCGCTGGTGGCCACCTGGGCCGAGCCGCTGGCGCAGGCCGGCCGGCTGATCACCGACACCTGCGTCACGCGCATCGAGCATGACGCCCTGAATGCCCCCGGCTGGCAGCTGCGCACCGAAGGGCCCGACGGCGGCCACCACGTGTACGCCGGCTTCGACGCCGTGCTGCTGGCCCAGCCCGCCACACCCGCGCAGGCCCTGCTGTCCACCTCGGCCATCGACAGCCCGTTGTCGGAGGCCCTGTCCAGCGTCGCCATCGCTCCCTGCTGGACGCTGATGCTGGCCTACCCGCAAGCCGTGCGCCCGGACCTGACGACCCTGGGTCCGCAGTGGAATGCCGCGCGCAGCACGCACCACCGCATTGCCTGGCTGGCGCGCGAATCGTCCAAGCCCGGCCGCCCCAACGTAGAGCGCTGGACCGTACAGGCCAGCCCCGCGTGGTCCGCGGAACACCTGGAAGACGACGCCGAGCGCGTGCAGGCCAAGCTGATCAAGGCGTTTGCCGAAGTGACCGGCATCCGCGCGCAGCCCGCGCACGCCCAGACGCAGCGCTGGCGCTATGCCCAGACCACCCACCCCCTGGGCCGCAGCCACCTGTGGGACGCCCGGTCGGGCCTGGGCGCCTGCGGCGACTGGTGCCTGGGCCACCGCCTGGAAGATGCCTTCGTGTCCGGACTGGAGCTGGCACTCGCGGTGGCATGACGGGGGGTGATGACGCCAAGGAAGGCGGCAACCTTGCGGCCATGACAGAAGGTGCTGGCTACATCGGCCGGTTTGCCCCGTCGCCGACGGGGCCCCTGCACGCGGGCTCGCTCGTCGCTGCGCTGGCCAGTTGGCTGGACGCCCGCGCCTTCACCGGAGGGCTCGGTGGCCGCTGGCTGGTGCGCATCGAGGACGTGGACACCCCGCGCTGCATTCCGGGCGCGGGCGAGTTCATCCTGCAGCAACTGGCCTGCTGCGGCCTGGTGCCCGACGAACCGCCGCTGTGGCAATCCGCACGGGGCGCGGTCTACCAGCAGGCGCTGGACCATCTGGTGGCCCAGGGCGCGGCCTACCCCTGCGCCTGCTCGCGCAAGGACATCGAGGAGGCCCAGCTCGCGCTGGGCCACCCGCGCGAGCGGCATGCGGCGTTACCCTATCCCGGCACTTGCCGCCATAGCCTGAACGGGCGAATCGGCCGCTCCTGGCGCTTTCGCGTGCCACCCGAGGCCTGCACGCAATGGACCGACCGGCGCCTGGGTGAACAACAGCAGAACGTCGCCGCAGACATCGGCGATTTCGTGCTGCGCCGCGCCGATGGCCTGTGGGCCTACCAGCTGGCCGTGGTGGTCGATGACGCGGCCCAGGGCATTACCCACATTGTTCGCGGGGAGGATCTGGCCGACAACACACCGCGCCAGATCTTGCTGCAGCGCGCCCTGCACGTGGCCACCCCGCAGTACCTGCATACCCCTTTGGTCTGCGGTGACAATGGCGAAAAGCTGTCCAAGCAGAACGGCGCCCAGGCCCTGGACCTGGGCAACCCCATAAGAGCGCTGGAGCAGGCGGCCCGGGCCCTGGGGCTGCCCAGGCTGGCACATCCGCACAACACTTGCACGGGGGATGCGCTGGCGCAATGGGTCAAAGCGTGGTCCAGAAACTACAATGGCCCATCGTGACCGAACTGCCATCCCTTTCCCCTGCCCCCGACCGCGCGGCCCCCGCCGCCACGGCGCCTCCACCGGGCAGCACTGCGCCCGCTGGCGTCGCCTACCCCAAGACCATCAAGAGCTTCGTGCGCCGTGCCGGGCGCACCACCACGGGCCAGGCCAAGGCCTTCGAGGACCTGGGCCCGCGCTTCGTGCTGCCCTACACGGCCGCCCCGCTCGATGCAGCCGCCGCCTTTGGCCGCACCGCCCCGCTGATCCTGGAGATCGGCTTCGGCATGGGCGAGGCCACGGCCCACATCGCGCGCGTGCGCCCCGATGACAACTTCCTGTGCTGTGAGGTGCACGAGCCCGGCGTGGGCGCCCTGCTCAAGCGCATCGGCGAGCAGGAGATCGGCAACATCCGCATCCTGCAGCACGATGCCGTGGAAGTCATCGACCACATGCTGGCACCAGCCAGCCTCGATGGCGTGCACATCTTCTTTCCCGACCCCTGGCACAAGACCAAGCACAACAAGCGCCGCCTGATCCAGTCTCCACTGGTGGCCAAGCTGACCGCCCGGCTCAAGCCCGGTGGCTACCTGCATTGCGCCACCGACTGGGAACCCTACGCCCAGCAGATGCTGGAGGTACTTGGTGCCGAGCCACTGCTGGCCAATACCGCCAGCGGCTTTGCGCCGCAGCCCGACTACCGCCCACTGACCAAGTTCGAGAACCGCGGCCTGCGCCTCGGGCACGGTGTCTGGGACATCGTGTTCGTGCGGCGCGCCTAGCACCCATCGGACCGCCACCATCCCGCTTATGAAGCCCATCCTGCAACACCTGGTTGAAATGACCGGCCACCGCGACCACTTGCGGCTGGAGGTGTCGGTGCTGTCCACCTTGCAAAAGCTCAGCGGCATCAAGGCAGTCCGGGCGCTGGAACTGTTCACGGACAAGGGTGTGGCCCATGTGCGCCCCCGCACCTGGGTCGAGAACGCGCAACTGGTCTCCACCGACTCCGAGGCCGCCGGCGACCCCCGGCGCGAGCTGCTGGAGCAGTACCCCGAGCTGTGCGAGTGCGTGAAGAGCCAGGGCGACAGCGCCCTATCGCACCGCCCCGGGCGCCACACGCTCTGGCTGCCGGTGTGGATGCACGAGAAGGTCAGCACCTGCCTGGAGATCACGCAGGCGCGCCCGTTCTCGGCCCACAAGCTCGAAGTGATCAAGGGCGTGTTCCTGGTCTACCAGAACTACCAGAACCTGCTGGACTACAGCGAGCGCGACGCGCTGACCGGCCTGTTCAACCGCAAGACCTTCGACGAGCAGTTCTCCCGCAACGCCAGCGGCCTGAGCAGCAACCGCCCGCAAAGCGCCGAAGCGCTGGTCAGCGAAGAAGTGGCGTCTGAAAGCGAGCCGGTGCAGAACTGGCTGGCGGTGGTGGACATCGACCATTTCAAGCTGGTCAACGACCGCTTCGGCCACCTCTACGGCGATGAGGTGCTGATCCTGATCGCCAACATCCTGCGCAGCTCGTTCCGCTCGCACGACCGCATCTTCCGCTTCGGCGGCGAGGAGTTCGTGGTGCTGCTGCGCAACATCACGCTGGCGCGGGCGCACAAGGTGTTCAACCGCTTTCGCGAGACCGTGCAGGAGTACGACTTCCCCCAGGTGGGCCGGGTGACGGTCAGCCTGGGCTTCGTGGGCACCTCGCGTGGTTCACCGGTCGAAATCCTGGGCCAGGCCGACCAGGCGCTCTACTACGCCAAGGAACACGGCCGCAACCAGGTGTGTTTCTACGAAGACCTGGTGGCCGGTGGGCACCTCACGGCCAAGGTCGCCAACGACGACGTCGAGCTGTTCTGACCCGCTGAGACCCGCCGCAGGCCAGAGGTTCGCGGATCAGCGGCCGAACGCCTTGCCCAAGGCGGCCAGCAACTCCTTGCGCGCCTGCTCGCGCGCCACCGCGTGGCCACCCACATGCACACCCTGCCCTGGGTACACCCCGTTGGGAACGTCGGTGCGCAGGCGCAGGGGCACGGTGCCGTCGAAGCCATGGTAGGCGCCCTCGTAGGCCACCACCCGCACCTCGCGGCTGCCAGGGGCGGCACCACGTGGCACGGCCAGGGCCTGGCATGGGGCAGCAGGCGTCCAGTCGTCCGCCTTGCCGACGAGCATCAGCGTGTCGGCCGCCGGTCGGTAGCCACCGCGCAGGTCGGAGCCACAACCGGGATAGAAGGCCACGGACAGGCGCGGCAGCACCTTGGCAGCGGCCACGTCGGCATGGCGCAGGTTGCTGGCAGCCAGCACGGCACTGCCGCCATGCGACCAGCCCAGCAGCGCCAGCCGCCGCCCATCCACGCCCGGTTGGCTGGCAAGCCATTGCAGGGCGGCCAGCGCATCGCGCCGGCGGTCGTTCTGGTTGATCTTGCGCGTGCCCACGCGCTGGGTACACAACTCTTTTTCGCCGCGCGGCGTCAGTGAATCCACGGCCAGCGCATGCCAGCCCTGCTGGTTGAGCAGGTCGGCGTACTCGCGCATGCGCTCGGCCGGCTGGCCGCGCCGGTTGAGCATGCCGCCGCAGCCGTGCAGCAGCAGCACGGCAGGCAGGGGTTTGATGGCGACCTCCTTGCCGGCCACCGGCGGCGCCAGTGCGGCGGGCGGGCGGTACCACCAGGCCTGCAGGGTCACGGTGCCACCGGACTCACCGGCGGGCACCTGGAACTGCACACGCTCGACGGCGTCGGACGGAGCGCCCAGGGCGCAGGCCGCCCACAACCCCAGAGCCGCGGCGAGAACGCACCGGCCGGGCTTGGGGATGAGTTCAGGCAGGTCCATCCGGTGTGCCTGCCGTGGCGCCTCAGGCGCGCTCGCGCACCCAGGCCTCGACGCTGGCCAGCGCGGCAGGCACGCCAGCCGCATTGGTGCCGCCGGCCATGGCCATGTCGGGCTTGCCGCCGCCCTTGCCACCCACTTGCTGGGCCACGAAGTTCACGAGCTCGCCGGCCTTGACCTTGCCAATGCTGTCGGCCGTCACGCCCGCAGCGATCTGCACCTTGTCGCCATCGACGGCGGCCAGCACGATGGCAGCGGTCTTGAGCTTGTCCTTGAGCTTGTCCATGGTGTCGCGCAGCGTCTTGGCATCGGCACCAGGCAGGGCCGCGGCCAGCACCTTGATGCCGTTCACGTCCACCGCCTGGCCCACCAGCTCGTCGCCCTGGCTCGAGGCCAGCTTGCCCTTCAAGGCCGCGATTTCCTTTTCCAGCGCCTTGACGCTGTCCAGGGTCTGGCCGATGCGGTGGTTGAGCTCGGCCACCGGGGTCTTGAAGGTGCCCGCGGCCTGGTTCACCGTGTCTTCGAGTTGCTGCAGGTAGGCCAGCGCATTCGTTCCGGTCACCGCCTCGATGCGGCGCACGCCCGCGGCCACGCCGCCTTCGGCCACCACCTTGAACAGGCCGATATCGCCCGTGCGCTGCACGTGCGTGCCGCCGCACAGCTCGCGGCTGCTGCCGATGTCGAGCACGCGCACGGTCTCGCCGTACTTTTCGCCGAAGAGCATCATGGCGCCGGTCTTCTGGGCCGACTCGATGTCCATCACGCGCGCCTGGGTGGGCACGTTGGCCAGCACCTCTTCGTTCACCAGGCGCTCGATCTCGCGCACCTGGGCGTCGGTCACGGGGGCGTTGTGGGCAAAGTCGAAGCGCGTGCGCTCGGCGTTCACCAGGCTGCCCTTTTGCTGCACGTGGCTGCCCAGCACTTCGCGCAGGGCCTTGTGCATCAGGTGGGTGGCCGAGTGGTTGCGCACCGTGGCGGCGCGCAGGGCCGTGCTGACCTCGGCCTGCACCGCGTCGCCCACGTTCAGCGTGCCCTCTTCAAGGGTGCCGTGGTGGCCGTACACGTCGGCCTTGATCTTGAGCGTATCGCCCACCGCAAAGCGTGCCGAGCCGCTGGTGATGGTGCCCTCGTCGCCCACCTGGCCGCCGCTTTCGGCGTAGAAGGGGGTGGTGTCGAGCACTACCACGCCGCTCTGGCCGGCCTTCAGAGCCGCGCTGCTGGTGCCGTCCACGTAGATGGCGGTGATCTTGGCCGTTTCGGCCAGTTGTTCGTAGCCGGTGAAGCGGTTCACGTCGCCGGTGTACTCCAGCGCCTTGTCCATCTTGAACTTGCCGGCCGCACGGGCCTTGCGCTTTTGCTCTTCCATGGCGACCTTGAAGCCGGCCTCGTCCACCTCGACGTCGCGCTCGCGGCACACGTCGTTGGTCAGGTCCAGCGGGAAGCCGTAGGTGTCGTGCAGCTTGAAGGCCACGTCGCCAGGCAGCACCTTGGCGTCACCGGCCAGGGCCGAGTCGAGGATTTCCATGCCGTTGGCCAGGGTCTCGAAGAAGCGCTCTTCCTCGGCCTTGAGCACTTCGGTGATGCGCTGCTCCTGCTCGCGCAGCTTGGGGTAGGCGTCGCCCATCACGCGCACCAGTTCGGCCACCAGCTTGTGGAAGAACGGCGTCTTCTTGCCCAGCTTGTAGCCATGGCGGATGGCGCGGCGCACGATGCGGCGCTGCACGTAGCCGCGGCCTTCGTTGC